>DASXKT010000381.1:0-4767 GCA_036496685.1 Phenylobacterium sp. | reverse complement strand
CCGGCTCAGGTCGATGGCCAGGAAGCCGTAGGGCAAGAAGCCAGGCACGACATCGCGGTATTTCAGCCGGGCGGCGGCGCTGGTGCGGCTCTGCTTGGAGGCGGTGGAGAAGCCGTGGTCGGCGGTGACGACGATGTCGGTGTCGGCTTCCAGCCCAAGCGCCTTGAGGGTGTCGCGCAGTCCCTGCAGATCGTTCGAGGCATTGCGGATCGCGGCGCGCGAGGTCGGGCCGTTGATGCCCGGCTGCAGCGCGTTGAGGCTGTCGCCCTGGTCGTGCTGGGTGCCGTCCGGGTCGCGCGACCAGAACACCAGGACGAAGGGTTTACCCTCGGCCTTGAACCTCGGCAGCACCACCTTCGTCGCGACGCTCAGGAACCAGTTCTGCTGGTCGACATTGGCGACCTGCACACCCGGCATGTTGTAGGCGCCGCCCCAACCGTTCAGACCACGGTCGGGGGTCGCTGTCGGCAGTCCCGCCGCCTTCAACGCAGCCGTCATCGCCGGCGCCAGCGGGACACCGACGCTGCCGTCACGCCCGCCCGTGGCGTCGTCGACGACGATCGTGCCCAATCCGTCGCGTGACGTGACGTCCTGGATCGCGATGGGGCCGTGCTTGCCGATCGCCGCGGTCGAGTAGCCCTTGGCGCGAGCGGCCTGCAGCAGGGTGGTCTCGCCGAGATAGTTGCCGCCGTAGCGCTGGTTCATCAGGCCCTGCGTGTCGTCGTCCTCGATGCCGACGACGGCGGAGCCGTAGGGCGCCGGGAAGGGCTCGCTGACGAAGATCGTGTTGCCGAAGTCGCCTGTGTCGCCCAGCAGATGGCCGGTGGCGATCGCCGAAGAGTTGGGCGTGGTCACCGTCGGATAGAGCGAGTGGCTGTTCTGGAAATCGACGCCCTCAGCGCGGACCGCCGCTAACGCCGGGGCGGTCTCCGGCGTCACGCTGTGCGAGCGCAAGCCGTCGGCCACGAAGATGATGACGTTGCGCGCCATTGCGCTGCCCGGCGACCAAAGCGCCAGCGCCGCGGCGAGACCCGCTGCGGCCACCCGTCCTGAATTCTGCATTCCTCGCCCGACATCCCTGACAATCGAAGCGCGCACCATGGCCGGGCTTCGTGACAGTTCGACCCGCGAATCGACAAGCCGGTTTGAGGCCCGGCGTTAACGCCTGACTCAGGTCTCCGAAACCCGTCCTTTACGCCTGCCCTGTATCAATTCGCGACAACAGGAGCCCCCGTCCCATGAGGCGGAGGCCGGTTTCGGTGGGTGTTTTCATATGGCCAAAACGGTTCTCGTGGTCGACGACGACCCGACGCAGCGTCGGCTGATCCAGGCCGTCCTCGAGCGCGATGGCTTCGCCGTCGCCCACGCGGAGAGCGGCGACCAGGCGATCCAGCATCTCGGCCAGGGTTCGCCCGTCGACGTCGTGCTGCTCGATCTGGTGATGCCGGGCATCTCAGGCCAGGAAACCCTCATCGAGATGCGGGCCCGCGGCTTCAACCAGCCGGTGATCGTGGTCACCGCGACCGGCGGAATCGACACCGTGGTCCGCGCCATGCAGGCCGGCGCCCTGGACTTCTTCGTCAAGCCCGCCGCCCCCGAGCGGATTATCGTCTCGATCCGCAATGCGCTCTCCATGGGAGCCCTGAAGGGCGAGGTCGACCGGCTGAAGAAGCACGCCAGCGGCCGCACCAGCTTCGACGACCTGATCGGCGCCTCGCCCGCGATGACCATGGTCAAGCGCCTGGGTGAACGGGCGGCCAAGTCCTCGATCCCGATCCTGATCACCGGCGAAAGCGGCGTCGGCAAGGAAGTCATTGCGCGCGCTGTGCACGGCTCGTCCGACCGGGGCGGCAAACCCTTCGTCGCCGTCAACTGCGGCGCGATCCCTGAGAACCTCGTGGAGTCGATCCTGTTCGGCCACGAGAAGGGCAGCTTCACCGGCGCCACCGACAAGCACCTGGGCAAGTTCCTTGAAGCCAACGGCGGCACCCTGTTCCTCGACGAGGTCGGCGAGCTGCCGCTGGACATCCAGGTCAAGCTGTTGCGCGCTCTGCAGGAAAGCGAGATCGACGCGGTCGGCGGCAAGCGGCCGATCAAGGTCGACGTGCGCATCGTCTCGGCGACCAACCGCGACCTCTCCCTCGCCGTGAAGGAGGGCCGCTTCCGCGAGGACTTGTTCTACCGCCTGAACGTCTTCCCAATTGAGGCCCCCGCGCTGCGCGACCGCAAGGACGACGTGCCGGCCCTGGTCGACGCCTTCGTGCGACGCTTCAACGTGGAAGAGGGCAAGTCCGTTGTCGGCGCGACGCCGGAGACCATGGCCTACCTCTCGGCGTTCGACTGGCCGGGCAACGTCCGCCAGCTGGAGAACGCGGTCTATCGCGCCATCGTGCTCGCCGACGCGCCCTATCTGCAGCCGCACGACTTCCCGGCCATCTCGGGCGTCGCCCCGCCGATCCATACCGCCGACAGCCCGCCGACCGTGGTGGCCATCACACCGGTGGGGGCCTCCGGGCTGATGCCCGACCTGCCCCAGGCCGTGCCGGTGCGGATCCTCGACGAGCGCGGCCACCTACGCACGCTCGAAGAGATCGAGCGCGACCTGATCCAGCTCGCCATCGAAATCTACGCCGGCCACATGAGCGAGGTGGCCCGCCGCCTCGGCATCGGCCGCTCCACCCTCTACCGAAAGGTCCGCGAGCAGGGCCTCGAGGACGTGATCAAGGGCGGCGCCGGCGAGGCCGACGAAGACGCCGTCGACGACGCCCAGGTCGCATAGCGGCCGCGGCTCCGGGCAAAGCGCAGGGCCGTCTTCATGGCGGTCAAGGCTCAGGTCTGCGTCTTGCGGCGAAACGGTCGGCGCTTGAGCTCTTTCTTTTCGCCCTTCGCCTTGGCCGTGATCTCCTTGAGCTTCACGGTCTGGAGCGCCGAGAGCGCCTCCCCAGGCGCGCCTTTTTCCGGGTCGCCGAAGGCGCGGCCGAAGGTCTTCAGCCGGTCGGCCACCGAGCCCAGGAATTCGCCTTCCCAATCGGAAAGCTTGACCCCCGCGCGATCGGCCTGGCGCTGAGCGCGCTTCAACGCGTTCAGCGCCGCCCGCTTGGCCGCAGCCTTCCGATCCGGGACCTTCCGCCCAAGTGGTGTCCTGGGCGGCTTCTTTGGTGGCTTTCGGTTCAAATCTCTCCGATCGCCGAGAGGTAGAGGTCGAGGATGGCGTCTTCCTCCAGGCGCTTGGCGCGGTCCTGCTTGCGGATGCGCACCACTTTGCGGAGAATCTTCACGTCGAAGCCGTTGCCCTTGGCCTCGGCGAAGACTTCCTTGATCTGCTCGGCGACCTCGGCCTTCTCCACCTCGAGCCGCTCGATGCGCTCGATGATGCTCTTGAGCTGGCCTTGGGCGGCCTGGTTCAGCACATCGGGATGGGCGGAGGCGTCGTCGGCCATGGGAGACTCTTCAAGCTGGAACGGAGGTTGGCGCGGACCCTAGCGGGGGCGCTATCCGCTGTCATCCGCCCATGAACCTTCGCCGCGTGATACCCGTTGAGACCCAACGACGCGGAGGGCGAGATGGCCGAGAAACCCCCACCGACGCAGGCTGAAGCCGAGGCCGCCGTCCGCACCCTGATCGAGTGGGCCGGCGACGACCCGGACCGCGAGGGCCTGCTGGAGACCCCCAAGCGGGTCGCCAGGTCCTATCGCGAGCTGTTCGCCGGCTACGAGACCGATCCCAAGGACTACCTGGCCAAGACCTTCGAAGAGGTGGCCGGCTACGACGAGCTGGTGATCCTGAAGGACATCCCCGTGGTCAGCTTCTGCGAGCACCACATGCTGCCGTTCATCGGCCGCGCGCACGTGGGCTACCTGCCATCGGACCGCGTGGTCGGCATCTCCAAGCTGGCCCGCGTGGTGCGCGGCTTCGCGCGACGCCTGCAGATCCAGGAGAAGCTCACCGCCGAGATCGCCGGCGCGATCTGCGACATCCTCAAGCCCAAGGGCGTCGGCGTGGTGATCATTTCCGAGCATAGCTGCATGACCATGCGCGGCGTGAACACGCCCGGCACGCGCCTGACCACCAGCCACCTGCTGGGCGAGGTCCGCGACGACCCCAGGACGCGCCAGGAATTCTTCGACCTGGTCCGCCAGCCGGACCGGTAAGGGCGCCAGGTTGCTCCCCTTCGGGGGAGCTGTCAGCCCCCGGGCTCGGCCAAGGGCCGACCCGAGGATAAACTCCGCTGACTGAGGGGGTCATCGTCTGAGCGGACCCCCTCCGGCGCTCCGCGCCACCTCCCCCGAAGGGGAGGAACCGGGCCAGAGCAAACCCAGCTCAACGAGCGCCGGCCGCAGGCGCGACGGGTCGGTGAAGTGGTGGGTGTGGAAGCCGAGGGCGCGTGCGGCCTCGATGTTCCTGGCGCTGTCGTCGACGAAGAGCGCCTCGCTCGGCGCGAAGCCGAAGCGGGCGCAGGCGAGCTGGAAGATCTCCGGGCCCGGCTTCATGACCCCTTCGATCCCGGAGATGATGCGGCCGTCCAGCAGGCCGAAGGCCGGGCTCATAGCGAAGGTGCCGTCCACCGTCTCGTGGCTCATGTTGGACAGCGCGTATTGCTTCACGCCGCGCGCGTGCAGCTCGGCGATGGCGGCTTCCGTCTGCGGGATCGCGCCGGAGAACATCTCCCACCACCAGGTCTGCCAGGCGGCGATCTGGGGGGCGTAGCGCGGATGCCGGGCGCTGAGCGCCGCAATATTGTCGGCGAAGGTCACGCCGCCGTCGGTC
>DASXKT010000380.1:0-9562 GCA_036496685.1 Phenylobacterium sp. | reverse complement strand
GCCGCGGTGGCGACGCTGGGCATGACCGGCGCCGTCCGCGTGCTGGTCGACAAGGTGAACGCCACCCGCGCCGCCCACCTGGGCGTCCAGACCCTGGCGCCCTGGTTCTGGGGCCTGGGCGGCGTCGCCGTCGCCTTGGCGCTCTCCTCGGCGCTGCGCTACTTCTTCGTCACCAAGCTCGGCGAGCGGGTGGTGGCCGACCTGCGCAAGGCCACCTACGCCCACATCCTGTCGCTGGACCCGGCCTTCTTCCTGATGACCCGCACCGGCGAGGTGCTGTCGCGGCTGACCACCGACATCCAGATCGTCGAGAACCTGCTCACCACCTCGATCTCGGTCTCCCTGCGCAACGCGCTGATGCTGATCGGCGGCCTCGCCTACATGATGGTGGTCAGTCCTCGGCTCACAGGGCTCGTACTGATCACCGTCCCCTTGATCATCGCGCCGCTGTTCCTGTTCGGGCGCCAGGTGCGCCGGCTGACCGCGTCCACCCAGGACCAGTTCGCCGCGGCCATCGGTCACGCCGGCGAGACGCTCGATGCCCTGGAGATCGTCCAGGCCTTCGGACGCGAGGCGGCGGGTGCGGCTCGGTTCGGCCAGGCGGTCGAGACGTCCTTCCAGACCTCGCTTCGCCGAATGAGCGCGCGGGCGGTCATGACCGCCGCCGTGATCGCGCTGGTCTTCTGCGGAGTCGTCTGGATCCTGTGGCTGGGGGTTGCGGCCCTGTTCAGCCACCAGATGACCGTCGGCACCCTCTTCCAGTTCGCCCTGCTCGCCGTGATGTCGGCGAGCTCGGTCGGTGCGCTCGGCGAGACCTGGGGCGACGTCCAGAAGGCGGCGGGCGCCATGGAGCGGGTTTCCGAGATCCTGGCTGCGCGGCCGGGGATCGCCGCGCCGGCCCATCCCAGGGCCCTCCCGACCCCGGCGCGGGGCGAGGTCAGGCTGGAGAACGTCACCTTCGCCTATCCAGGCCGACCCGACCTGCCGGCTATCCGCGGCTTCTCGCTCGACGTGAAGCCCGGCGAACGGGTGGCCCTCGTCGGGCCGTCCGGGGCCGGCAAGAGCACGGTTTTCCGCCTCCTGCTGCGCTTCTACGACCCGCAGGCCGGCCGGGTGCTGGTGGACGGCGTCGACGTGCGCGAGGCCGATCCTGTGGAGGTGCGCGCCCGCATGGCCCTGGTGGCGCAAGAATCGCCGCTGTTCTCAGGCTCGGCGCTCGAGAACGTCCGCTTCGGGCGCGAGGACGCCAACCTCGACGAGGTCCAGGCCGCGGTACGGGCCGCGCAGGCCGAAGGCTTCCTCGAGGACCTGCCGCAGGGCATCGACACCCAGATCGGCGAGCGGGCGCGCAGCCTCTCCGGCGGTCAGCGACAGCGGCTGGCCATCGCCCGCGCGCTCGTCCGGCACGCACCCATCCTGCTGCTCGACGAGGCCACCAGCGCCCTGGACGCCGAGAACGAGCGCCTGGTCCAGCGCGCCCTCGACGAGGCCATGGTCGGACACACCACCCTGGTCATCGCCCACCGCCTGGCGACCGTGCTCAAGGCCGACCGCATCGTGGTGATGGACGAAGGCCGGGTCGTCGAGCAGGGGACGCACCACGAGCTGGTGGCCCGCAACGGCCTTTACGCGCGCCTCGCGTCGCTGCAGTTCGGTGAGGCGGCCTAGCGACCCGCCTCCGGCTCGAGCATCACGTTCAGCACCTTGTCGTCCTTCCCGGCCAGGGAGGCGCAAAGCAATTGCGCCGGTTCCGTCGCCGAGGCGTTCTTGAAGTAGTGCACGGTCACTTCGGGCGGTTCGTAGGTCGTCGTACCCTGGGCAGCCCGCCGCTCGGGCGCGTCGCCGATCTTCACCAGGAAGTCGCCTCTGGCGATGAAGCAGATCACCGGGACGGTGTGTTTGTGCCTTGGCATGGTCTGGCCGGGCAGGAAGTCCACCTGGTTGGTCTCGACACGATCCACTGACTTGGCTGGCAAGACGGGTATGAGCGCCAGTGGTTTACGGGTCGGGATCGGCGCCTGGGCCTGCGCGGAAGGAGCCAGCACAGCCGTGGACACCAGTGCGGCGAGTGCTGCGAGGCGCCTCACCCCCGCGCTTTCACGGCGAGTGCAGGAAAGTCGCTGAAGAGGCCGTCGATCCCGGCGGCGTAGAGCGCCTTGTAGACCGCGTTGACGTCGCCGTGGGCTGAGGGGTCGGCCCCAACCCGCAGCTTGGGCGGCAGGAAGACGTTCTCGGCGCGGACCGTCCACGGATGCACCGCCAGGCCCGCGGCATGGGCATCGGTCACAAGAGAGGTGGCTGGGCCCAGGGCGCCGTCGACGGTGGGCAGAACCATCGACCAGTCGGGCCCGACCCCATTGGCGTAGGTCGCGATGGTCTTCAGGCCGGCGGCCGAGGCCATGTCCTTGTAGCGCAGGGTCACATCGGTCGGACCGCCCTCCGGCGACATCAGCTGGATGCGCGGCGCCTTGGAAAGCGTCATGAAGGTCTTCAGCGGCAGGACGTCGAAGCACTGGACGAAGACCGGGGCCGTGGCGCTGTCGAGGTCGTTCTTCTTCAGCATGTCGGCCAGCCGGCCCTCCATCGGCAGGCCGATCTGGGCGAAGTAGCTGGCGTGCTTCATCTCAGGGTAGGTGCCGATCGGGCGCTTGAGCCGCGCGCTCTCCGACTTCGCCAGGTCGATCACCTCCTGATAGGTCGGGATCGTTTCCTGGCCGTTGAACTTGGCGCTCTCCGGCCGAAGCTTCGGCAGGCGTTCACGGCAGCGCAGCGACTTCAACTCCTCGAGCGTGAAGTCTTCCGTGAACCAGCCGCTGACGGCCTGACCCTGGATCTGACGCGTCGTCAGGCGCTTTTCGTATTCCGGCTTCAGGGCGACGTCGGTGGTCTGGGAGATCTCGTTCTCGTGGCGGACCACCAGATGGCCGTCCTTGGTCAGCACCAGGTCCGGTTCGATGAAGTCGGCGCCCTCGGCGATGGCCAGCTTGAAGGCCATGAGGGTGCTTTCCGGCCGCTCACCGCTCGCCCCGCGGTGAGCGATGATCAACGGCTTCTTCTTGAAGCCCTGGCCAGCGGCAGGAAGCGCGGTGATCGCAGCGGCTGCAGCCGCCGTCGCGCCCAAGGTGCGGCGGGTGATGTCCATGGCCTTCCCCCTACTCGTCGTTGGTGACAGTCAGTCACTCGACGCAGGGAGGGTCAACCATTCCCCCTTTTGAAAGGGGGAGCCGGCCCGAGCCTACTTGGCTTGGCGCAGGCGCTCGAGGAGCTGCGGCTGGATTTCGAGGTTGCCGGCGCAGACCGAGCCCGTAGCCAGCACGTCATCGCCGCCGTCGGCGTCGGTCACCCGTCCGCCGGCTTCGGTGACCAGCAGGACCCCCGCCGCGAGGTCCCACGGATTGAGGTCGCGCTCCCAGTAGCCGTCGTAGCGGCCCGCGGCGACCCAGGCGAGGTCGAGGGCGGCCGAACCGAACCGGCGCACGCCCGCGACCCGCTGCGAGACCTGGTGGAGTTCCTTCAGGAACGTCGCATGCTGGCCGTGGCCCATGAACGGGATGCCGGTCGCCAGCACCGCTTCGTCCATGCGTGTGCGAGCCGCGACCCGCAGGCGCTTGTCGTTCACGAACGCGCCCTTGCCCTTCTCGGCCCAGAAGAGGTCGTTGGAGATCGGGTTGTAGGTCACCGCCGCCACCACGACGCCCTCGCGCTGCAGGGCGATGTTGATCGCGAAGTGCGGGATGGCGTGCAGGAAGTTGGTGGTGCCGTCGAGCGGGTCGACGACCCAGGTGTGGGTCTTGTCGGTACCCTCGATCAGGCCGCGCTCTTCACCAAGGAAGCCGTAGCCGGGGCGCGACTTGGTCAGCGCTTCGAAAATGGTCTGCTCGGCCTTCAGATCGGCGGCGGAGACGAAATCGGCAGGCGCCTTCTTGGCCACCTGCAGCTCGGCCAGCTCGCCGAAGTCGCGGTTCAGCCCGCGCGCGGCCTTGCGCGCGGCGTCGCTCATGACCTTCAGCAGGGCGGTTTGGGTGGACAAGGGACGGGTGTCTTCCAGCGGCGTGAGAGGCCGCGGAACCTAGTGGCCGCGCTCCCGAGAAGCAAGGCGAGGCCTCAGGGACGCTTGGCCACGCCCTTGGCGATTTCCACGTTGAAGGCCTTCACGGCCGCCGCCGGACCGTCGCCGTAGGTCCACACGCCGGCCGAGACCGCCAGGAAGTCCGCGCCGGCGGTGGCGAGGTCCGCCGCTGTTTCAACTGTGATGCCGCCGATGGCGACGCAAGGGACCACCATGTCGGCCTGCCAGCCGGTCAGCAGCTCCGGGTCGGCGCGGGTCGGCGCTTCCTTTGTCGTCGTGGGGTAGAAGGCTCCGAAGGCCACGTAGTCGGCGCCGCCTTCGGCCGCCTCCATAGCCAGGTGCAGGCTGTCGTGGCAGGTGACGCCGACCATGCGGTCCTTGCCGACGATCCGCCGCGCCTCGGCCAGTGAGGCGTCTTCCTGGCCCACATGCACCCCGTCGCATCCGAGGCGGGCGGCAAGGTCGGGGCGATCGTTGAGGATCACGGCCACATCGCGCGCGGCGGCGACCGGCATCAGCGCGTCAACGGCCGCGGCGATGATGTCGTCGGGCACCTCCTTCAGCCGGATCTGCAGGGCGGCGACGTCGCCGGCGTCCAGCGCATGCGCCAGGCTACGGGCAAAGCCTGCCAGGTCGTCCAGCCTTGGCGGGGTGATCAGGTAGAGGCGGCAGAGCGGGAGGGCCATGGGCCTTCATACACACCGCGCGGCGCGGCGACAGCCGGTCTGTAGGTGCTAGGGGGGTGCGACAAATTGCGAATGACTTGCAAACGCGTTCGCAATTGGCTATTTCAGGATCACCAAGTCCAGGAGCCGCTGCGCCCTCCATGTACGTCTGCAACTGCAACGGCATCCGCGAGCGTGAAGTCCGGGCGGCCATCGCCGCCGGCGCCAATCGCCCCGCTCAGATCTTCAAGGCCTGTGACGGCGCCGCCCAGTGCGCCCGCTGCGTCTGCGACATGCGCAAGATGCTGGATGAGGAGCGCGAGGCGCTCCGCTACGCCGCCGAGTAGTTCGTTCGCGGTCCGCCGCGAGCGCAAATCACTTGCAAACATAGGCTTTGACTTCACGGCCCGCCGCCATGAGGGTCGCCCGGTCGTGGCTGCGGGAGAACGGATATGAAGGGCGACAAGGCGATCATCCGGCTCTTGAACCAGGTGCTCACCAACGAGCTGACCGCGGTCAACCAGTACTTCCTGCATGCCCGGATGTACGAGAACTGGGGCCTGAAGCAACTCGGCAAGGTCACCTACGACGAGTCGATCGGCGAGATGAAACACGCCGACAAGCTCATCAAGCGCATCCTCTTCCTCGACGGCCTGCCCAATCTGCAGGACTTGCACAAGCTGAAGATCGGCGAAGGCGTCGGTGAGTGCCTGCAGGCCGACCTGGAGGTCGAGACCGGCGGCCGGACGACCCTGGTCGACGGCGTCAAGCAGTGCGAGGGCGCTCAGGATTACGTCTCCCGCGAGATTCTCACCGAAATCCTGGTGGACACCGAGGAGCACATCGACTTCCTGGAAACCCAGATTGCCCTACTGAAGGGCCTGGGCGAACAGAACTACCTGCAGAGCGCCATGGGCGAGCTTGGCGAGGGCTGAGCCGGAACCCGGGCCGGCGCCTGCGGATTTCGTGAGGTAGCGAGACCGTGGGAAGCCGATTCATGAAAGCAAATCCCGTCCGCGAGGCTGTCGACAGCCTCGCCAACAGCCGTGGGCGCTCCACCCAGCACATCCTGATCGGGCTGGGGCTGACGGTGGGCGCCGTGGCGGTCTCGGCCGTGGTTGCGCGCATGAATGCGCGCAGCGAGGACAACTACGAGGTCTATTCCGACTACGAGGAACTCGTGCAGCCGGAGAGCAGGCCGCCGTCGAAGGTGTTCGCCATGATCTGGCCGCCGCTGTTCATGGCGCTGACCCTGTCGGGCCTGCGCATCTGGAACGCGCCGCGAAGCGCCGAGCGCACCCAGGCGCTGACGCTCTGGGGGACCGTGCAGGCCTTGAACGCGGTCTGGATGGCGCTCGGGGCCAAGCGCCTCGGTGGCGAGCTTGCGGCCGCCATCGCCTCGCTCGGCACCTCGGCGGCCTACGTCTGGCGCGCCCGCCGGGTCGATCCGCCGGCCGCAAACATGGTCGCGCCCTACGTCGGCTGGATCGGCTTCGCTAATGTGCTCACCGAAGAGCTCTGGCGGAAGAATACCCAGGTGCAGACCCTCCACTAGGCGTAAGCCCAGCTTCGCCCTAGGCTCGCACCCAAGAACAAGGGTGTGGGAGCGAAACTATGGTTGCGGCGACGGCGGGCGCTGAAGCGAGGACGCGCGGCTCGGACCGGATGGTGATCGCCGGAGCGTCGGCGGGCACGGTCTTCGAGTGGTACGATTTCTACCTCTACGGCTCGCTCGCGACCTTCATCACTGAGCACTTCTTCTCGGGCGTCAACGCGACCACCGGCTACATCTTCGCCTTGCTGGCCTTTGCGGCTGGGTTCGCGGTCCGCCCGTTCGGAGCCATCGTTTTCGGGCGGCTCGGCGATCTCTGGGGCCGCAAGAATACCTTCCTGGTCACCATGACCCTGATGGGGATCTCGACCTTCGTGGTCGGCCTTTTGCCCGGCTACGCCCAGATCGGCGTCGCTGCGCCCGTGGGCCTGATCGTCATGCGGCTGATCCAGGGCCTCGCGCTGGGCGGGGAGTATGGCGGGGCGGCCACCTACGTCGCCGAGCATGCGCCAGCCGGGAAGCGCGGCCTCTACACGAGCTGGATACAGACCACGGCGACCTTTGGCCTGTTCCTGAGCCTGATCGTGATCATCGTGGTCCGGACGCGGCTGGGCGAAGAGGTGTTCAAGGCCTGGGGCTGGCGCGTGCCGTTCCTGGCCTCGGCCCTGTTGCTGATCGTTTCCCTGTGGATCCGCCTGCGGCTCAACGAGAGCCCGGTCTTCCAGCAGATGGTGTCCGAGGGCACCACATCGAAGGCGCCCCTGACCGACAGCTTCGCCCGTTGGCCCAACCTGAAGCTCGTGCTCCTGGCGCTCGCCGGCCTGACCGCCGGCCAGGCGGTGGTCTGGTACACCGGCCAGTTCTACGCGCTGTTCTTCCTGGAGAAGATGCTGAAGGTCGACGGCCTGCTGACCAACGGCTTGGTGGCCGTCGCGCTCCTGCTCGGCACGCCGTTCTTCGTCCTGTTCGGCTGGCTTTCCGACAAGATCGGCCGGAAGCCGATCATCCTGGCGGGCTGCCTCCTGGCGGTGTTGACCTACTTCCCGATCTTCAAGGCCCTGACCGTGGCGGCCAATCCGCAACTCGCAGCCGCCACCGCGTCGGCGCCGGTGACGGTGGTCGCCGATCCGGCCGACTGCGCCTTCCAGTTCGACCCGGTCGGCAAGAAGACCTTCGCCTCGTCCTGCGACCTCGCGAAGTCGGCGCTGGCCAACGCCGGCGTCAGCTACGCGAACCAGGCGGCGCCGGTCGGCTCGGTGGCCGAGGTCCGTATCGGCTCGGTCACGATCCCAAGCTTCAAGGGCGAGGTCCTGTCGGCGGCTGATCTCAAGACGCAAAAGGCCGCGTGGACCAAGACGCTGGGCGCGGCGCTGAAGACCGCCGGCTACCCCGCCAAGGCCGACCCCGCCAAGATGAACAAGCCCCTGGTCGTGGGGCTGCTCTGGCTGCTCGTGCTCTACGTGACGATGGTCTACGGGCCGATCGCCGCGGCGCTGGTGGAGATGTTCCCGGCGCGGATCCGCTACACCTCGATGTCGCTGCCCTACCACGTCGGCAACGGCTGGTTCGGCGGCTTCCTGCCGACCACAGCCTTCGCCATGGTGGCCGCCACCGGCAACATCTACTACGGCCTCTGGTACCCCGTGGTGATCGCAGCGGTGACCTTCGTCGTCGGCCTGCTGTTCGTGAAGGAGATGCGCGGCGCGAAGATCGAAGGGTGAAATCAATTTCCACGGGACGGCCGTCGTCACTTTGAGGGCCGCCGTGGCGGCGGATCGTCCGCAATCCGCCTCCCGTTGTGAGGGGAGGGCGCTTCAGGCGCCGGCCCGAATGTCGATTGTCCTTACGGCTCCTCGTGGCCTGCGCGGTCGTCGTAGCCTTTGTTGGCGGAGTAGAAGGCCAGCCACATCAGCACTCCCGTGAGCGCACCGGTGGCGATGACGCCGCCTAGAACGTAAGGCCAGATCGGCAGCAGGCTCGCCCAGCCGCCGCCGGTGTGGGAGGTCGCCAGGATGGCCCAGACGACGAAGGCCGCGAAGCCGGCGAGCCCGAAGAAGGTCGCGATCAGTAGAACGGCGTGCTTGCGCAGACCGCCCATCCGCCTACTCCGCGGCGTGGCGGGTGATGCCGATCTTCGGGGCCAACTCGCCTGACGCATAGCGCTTGGCCATCGCGGTCATCGGCAGAGGGACGATCTTGCTCGCCCGTCCGGCGGTGCCGAATTCCTCGAACCGCTGGCGGCAGACCGCGCGCATGGCGTCCATGGCGGGCTTCAGGTACTTGCGCGGGTCGAACTCGCCCGGGTGCTCGGCGAACACCTGGCGGATCGCCCCGGTCATCGCCATGCGGTTGTCGGTGTCGATGTTGATCTTCCGCACGCCGTGCTTGATGCCGCGCTGGATCTCCTCGACCGGCACGCCCCAGGTCTGAGGCATCTCGCCGCCGAACTTGTTGATGATGTCCTGCAGGTCCTGCGGCACCGACGAGGAGCCGTGCATCACCAGGTGGGTGTTCGGGAGCCGCTGGTGGATCTCTTCGATGACGTTCATGGCCAGCACGTCGCCGTCTGGCTTGCGGGTGAACTTGTAGGCGCCGTGGCTGGTGCCCATGGCGATGGCGAGCGCGTCGACCTGGGTGGTCTTCACGAACTCGACGGCCTGGTCGGGGTCGGTGAGCAGCTGGTCGTGGCCGAGCTTGCCCTCGAAGCCGTGGCCGTCTTCCTTTTCGCCCATGCCGGTCTCGAGGCTGCCCAGTACGCCGAGTTCGCCCTCGACCGAGGCGCCCACCCAGTGGGCCATGTCGACGACGTTCTTGGTGACCTTGACGTTGTAGTCATAGTCGGCGGGCGTCTTGGCGTCGGCCTTCAGCGAGCCGTCCATCATCACACTGGTGAAGCCGAACTGGATCGCTGTGGCGCAGGTCGCCTCGTTGTTCCCGTGGTCCTGGTGCATGCAGATCGGGATGTGCGGATACATCTCGGCCAGCGCGTCGATCAGGTGCTTCAGCACAATGTCGTTGGCATAGGAGCGCGCGCCGCGGCTCGCCTGGATGATCACCGGCGCGTCGACGGCGTCGGCGGCCTCCATGATCGCGAGCCCTTGCTCCATGTTGTTGATGTTGAAGGCCGGCACGCCATAGCTGTGCTCGGCGGCGTGATCGAGAAGCTGTCTCAGGGTGATGCGGGCCATCGTCTCTACCGTTCTCTATCGGGACAACGCTGCAACACCGGGCAGCGTCTTGCCCTCCATCCATTCAAGAAACGCGCCGCCGGCCGTG
>DASXKT010000379.1:0-4367 GCA_036496685.1 Phenylobacterium sp. | reverse complement strand
ACGACGAAATCGCCGGCCTCCGGCATGTCTTCGTCGCGCGCCGCATACTGCCAGACGTTTGGCCACATCCGCTCGACTTCCCGGGCGAAGAAATCCGGAGCCGTGTAGCGGTCAGCCGAGAGCGCCTCCGAGCCGAGGTACCGGTAGCTTTCGGTGCTGAGGAATTCCGGCATTGGCCGGGAATCGGCCGCAGCCAGATCGTCCCATGAGAGCCCGGGGCATCGCGCCGCCCCGAGGGGCGGGACCGTCCTGTCGTCGGCCATCGCATACTCCTCCGCCGCCGGTCGTCGCTATGCGCCGGCGAAAGACCCTCCGAGTATAGTTAGACTGCGGGGGAGCGGAAGATGAATTTCTGCATAGGGAGCGTTACTTCTCTATAGCGAATTACGCAACTATGCGACGATGCGGAACGGATCGTAGGGTTTGCGCAGAACGTCCCCGAGGATCTTGAGCCGGTCGGCCACCAGTCGCTCTTGGGTGCTGTCCAGCTCACCCACGAATGTGGTGACCCCGCTCACGCTGTGGATGCGATTGTCACGGCCGAAGATCGGCGCGGAGATCACCTGCAACCCGACCGCGGCGTTGCCCTTGTCGAGCGCCCATCCGCGCCTGCGTGCATCGGACACCTGCTTGAGATAGGCCTCCAGCTGAAGTGGCTGAGCCCAGCGCAGGCCATCGAAATGCTCGCGGACATAGGCCTCGTCGACATCCTCGGCGAAGGCTGAGATGACCCGTCCCATGGCGCCATAGATGACCGGCCGCCGCTGGCCGATCGTCATCGCGATTCGAGCGGCGCTGCTGCTTTCGGCCGCCAGCACGAGCGTGAGATGATCCGGGTCCAGGCGGCGCCAGAGCGAGACGTGGACCGCGAACTCGCCTGCGATCGACTCCATGATCGGGAGCAGCAGATCGAGCTCGGTGCCGCGTTGCGTGCTGCGCTTCGCCAAGTTGAGCAGCTCGGGGCCGTTCACGTAAGTCTTGTCGCGCGGGTCGAGGCTTACCATGCCATGGCTCTCAAGCGTCCGCAGGATGTTAAGGCAGGTGCTGCCGTTGATGCCGAGGTCGCGGGAAATCTGAGTGAGCTTCAGAGGACGATCGGCGCCGGCCAGATGGCTGATGATCGCCATTGCGTTGTCGACAGCACCTACCCGCTTGAAGGATTTCGCCACGAGGGTCTCCGCTCTGCCTCGCTCTCCGGGCATAGGGGCGGCATTACAATCTCCCGGAAGATTGGCGCAAGGGTGACACGGCGATCGCGCGCCTCCACGCCCTCCAGGGCATGGCCTAGTTCTCCCGCACCCCTTCGCGAAACGGTCCTATCTTGGCCGGCCGCCCGTGATCGCGCGCGGCCCCGCAAAGCCTAACGCTGCCCAGATCCAGCTCACCGACAAAGACGTCGATCACCCGCGATGGGTTGCTCTCGCCCACGTAGTCGGCGAGGCAGTACGGCAGGAGCGTCGGCTGTCCTCACTGAACATATCTAGAATTCGGCCTGATCCTATGCACGACCGGCGCATGCGCGCCTAAAATCCCGCGAACCTATGCATGTCGCGAGACCACGGTCGACAACACGGGGAACAGCGCGGCCTGTTCGTTGCAACAGAGGGGCGCCGCCGATCCACGACGCTTCGAAACGCAGGAGGTCAAAGCCCGCCCTCACTGCGGTTCACATCCTCTCAAGTCATGAGCTTCGAATCGCTGACCCATAAGCGTCGACATCGTGGTGCAAATGCGCCGGATCGATGCCCCGTTCCGCATCCCCGAGGTCTGGTATGACCCCCTTCGCAAGCACGTCCTGGCCGCTTAAGGCGGCCTACGTCGGCCGACCCCTTTGGATATTCCGCCGAAGCGTGTGGAACGGCGCCTAGCTTCGTCAGATTGGCCAGAACATCGGCCAATAGATCGGCCAATAGATCGGCCATCGTGGTGGATTTCCTTTATAAATTCGCGTAATGTCACGACCGAATAGATGCAAAAGATCGGCCAAAATGACCTCCGAAGGTGTCGATCGCATCGAGCCTGCGCGGCTTGAGGAGCCAACCGCAGCCATCGCCGACGTGATTGCAGAGCTCTCGGCGGCCGCCGCCACGCTGGGGCGTGCGCTGCATCCGACCACGGCGGCCAACCTCGCCGACCTCGTGCGGCTGATGAACTGCTACTACAGCAACCTCATTGAGGGCCATGACACCCGTCCCCGTGATATCGAACGGGCGCTGGCCGGCGACCTTGACGCGGATGAGGGTCGCCGCAACCTGCAAATCGAAGCGGCCGCTCACGTGCGCGTGCAGGAGCGGCTCGACCGGCTCGCGGCCGAAGGCGCCTTGCCGCCGCCGGCCGCAGGCGACTTCCTGCGCGGCCTGCACCGCGAATTCTACGCCGGCGCCTCGGACGCCATGCTCACCGTCAAGGGGCCCGACGGCGCGTTCCGAATGACCCCCGGTGAATGGCGCAGCCGTCCGGAGGAGGATGTCGCCGTGGGCCGCCACCAGCCTCCGTCGAGCGTGCGGGTCGCCGATTTCATGGCCCACTTTGGGAGCCGCTTCGACCTAGAATCGATGGGCCGGGCCGGCCGTATCATGGCGGTGGCCGCCGCCCACCACCGGTTCAACTACATCCATCCGTTTCCCGACGGCAACGGCCGGGTTAGCCGGCTGATGAGTCACGCCATGGCGAGCCTCGCCGGCGTTGGCGCGCACGGCCTCTGGTCAGTCTCCCGTGGCCTCGCCCGCGGCCTGGAGAGCCGCGGCGACTACAAGCGGATGATGGACCACACGGACACGCCGCGGCAGGGGGACCGCGACGGGCGCGGCAACCTCTCGGAAAAGGCGCTGCAGGACTTCGTGCTGTGGTTCCTGAAGGTCTGCCTCGACCAGGTGACCTTCATGGCCGACCTCTTCGATCTGGATGGCCTCGCCAGGCGCCTCAGGACTTACGTCGAGCGACACCCGCCCTTGAAGCGCGAGGCCGCGCGCCTGCTGGAAGAAGCCCTTATGCGCGGCGAATTCGAACGCGGCGACATCGAACGGATCACCGGGCTTCCGGAACGGACCGCCAGGCGCGTGCTGAGCGAGTTGATCGAGCTTGGCCTGCTCGCCTCGGAGACGCCCAAAGGCAAGGTCTCCCTGCGCTTCCCGGCGCACGCGCTCGAGGAGCTATTCCCAAGGCTTTTTCCACAAGCCTAGGGTAAGCACTCTGTCCTCAGTCGGACGGTACTGCCGCTCCCATCCCCTCAAGTCATGAGCTTCGAATCGCTGACCCAGCCCGCCCGATCTCACGCGCGGGGGCCGGCATCCGAAACCCTCAACAAGTGCGGAAGTTGGCCCCGGTCCCACAACGCGACTTTCAGGCCGGCAACGCTAACAGTGGCGTTCGAGGAAGACGAAAACGGCTTCATTGAAGGCGTCGTTGCGGTCGCCAGCGACCATGTGGTCAGCGCCGGCGATGTCGGCGAACTCGGCGTGTGGGGCGAGTTTAAGGAAGTCGTCGACGCCCTCCTGGGAGAGGACGTCCGAGAGGCGGCCGCGGACGAGCAGGGTCGGAACCTTCAGGTTGCGGGCGGCCTCGCGCAGGCTGCCGGTGTCGCGCGGCGCGCCAGGCCCGGAGAACATGCGCGGGTCCCAGTGCCAGTAGTAGCGGCCGTCGCGCAGGCGCAGGTTCCGCACCAGGCCAGACGTGTCCTTCGGGCGCGGGCGGTGCGGCAGGTATGCGGCGACGGCGTCGGCGGCTTCCTCCACGCTGGCGAAGCCCTCGGGCGCGCTGTGCATGAAGGCCAGGATCTTGTCCGTGCCAGTGGTGTTCACCGTGGGCGCAATGTCGACCATCACCAGGCCTGCCAGGGGGTGGCCCCCGGCGGAGTAGCTGAGGCTGGCCATCCCGCCCAGCGAGGCGCCGACGAGGAACGGCGGCGCGGCGAGCGCGCCTGTGATGGCGGCGATGTCGGCCGCGTGGGCGGCCATGCTGTAGTCGGCGGCCGGCGACCAGCCGCTCTCGCCGTGGCCGCGCAGGTCGGCGCTGATCATCTTGAAGCCGCGCCGCGCGCCTTCGGCCAGGGCGCCGCCCCAGGCGCCGCGGGTCTGCCCGCCGCCGTGCAGCAGGATCACCGGCGCGCCGTCGGGCGGGCCAGCCACGTCGATGGTGATCTGCACATCACCGCTCTGGATGTGACGGACCTCGACGGACTGGCTGACGGCGTTCATGCCACGAGTGGTAGCGAGGTTCCCCCTAGGTTCGGGAAGCCCCGAAAGCCGCCGTTGCGAAAGCCGCCCAAGAGTCAGCTTCGGTCGTCCATGAACGTCTCAAATGCGCCACTCGCGGACCTCGGTGTCGGTCCGACACCTGGATATTGAGGCCGACGCGCTCGTCTCCGG
>DASXKT010000378.1:0-20228 GCA_036496685.1 Phenylobacterium sp. | reverse complement strand
GGTGGCTCTGCTGCTGGTGGCGTTCCGCAGCGGGCGGTCGACGATGCTGATCCTTGGCGCTACGCCTTTCGCCCTGATGGGCGGGGTCATCGCTGTGGCGCTGACAGGGGGCAGCCTGTCACTCGGCTCGCTGGTAGGCTTCGTGACCCTCTTCGGGGTGGCCGCACGCAACTCGATCCTGCTGGTGGCTCACATCGATCAGTTGATCGCGGAGGAGGGGCACGACTGGTCGATCAACACCGTGCTGGTGGCAACGCAGGAACGGGTGACGCCGATCCTTATGACGGCTCTGGTCACCGGCCTTGGCGTCCTGCCGCTGGCGCTCTCAACCGGTCAAGCTGGACGTGAGATCCAGGGGCCGATGGCGATCGTGATCCTGGGCGGATTGGTCACCTCGACGATAGCCAGCCTGGTGCTACTGCCGTCGCTGGCGTGGCGCTACGGGCGCGCGCCCCAGCCGGTCTAGCTGCGCTTCGCCAGTTCCCGTGCGACGACGGGCGCCAGCTTTCCGGCGATGATTTGAACGCCCTGTGCATTCGGATGGATGGCGTCGCCCTGGTTGAACGCCGGGTTGCGTCCGACGCCGGCCAGGAGGTCGGGGTAGAGGACGACGCCGTGGGTCCGGGCGAGGCCGGCGAACACCGCGTCGAAGTCGCGGGCGTAGCCGCGGCCGAGTTCCGGCGGCGCACGCAAGCCGGTCAGCACGACGCCCATATGCCGCTGCTTTAGGCGGACGAGAATCCGATCGAGGTTGGCCCGCGTGGTTCGGGGATCAATCCCCTGCAGGAGGTCGTTGCCGCCCAGGGCCACCACCACCACGGCGGTGTCCGGCCGGACACTGAAGTCTACTCGGTTTGCGCCATCGCCGCTGGTATCGCCCGAGACGCCGGCTCCGCGCACCACGTTGTGGACGCCGAGCTTTTCGAGCGCGAGGTGCAACTGGGCGGGGAGGGCCGCCTCTGCGGGTAGGCCGAGCCCCGCGGTGATCGAGTCCCCCAGGATCGTCACCACCTGTCCACGCGCCGCCAGCGCCTTGGCCGGCAGGGCTGCGAGGCCGGCGACCAGCAGCCCGCGGCGGGAGATCCCGAAAGTCTGGGAGATTGGGACGTAGGAGAATCGGGGTCGTGTGTCGGCCATGCGCCCGTCCTATTTAGGGGATCGTGTTCTGCGCTCAACGCTCGAGGGTCCGTCATTGACCGAAGCCGCCGCCGATCCGCTCGTTCTGGAGGATGTCGCGCTCACTCTGCCGTCGGCGGCGGGGCCGGTGGAGATCCTCAGAGGCCTCAACGTGCAGGTGGCGAGCGGCGAACGTGTGGCGCTGGTGGGGCCATCGGGATCGGGCAAGTCGTCGCTGATCGCCGTGGCGGCCGGCCTCGAGCGCCCGACCGGTGGGCGTGTCCTCCTGTTCGGCCAGGACCTGGCGGGCGTCGACGAGGACGGCCGTGCGCGTCTGCGTCGGGGCCGCGTGTCGTTGGTTTTCCAGAGCTTCCACCTGCTTCCCAACATGACCGCCGAGGAGAACGTCGCCGCGCCGCTGGAGATCGCGCGGACCCCCGGGGCGACCGAGACCGCCAAGGCCTGGCTTGACCGGGTGGGGCTCTCGGCGCGGGGCCGGCATTACCCCCATCAGCTTTCGGGCGGCGAGCAGCAGCGGGTGGCGCTCGCTCGGGCGCTTGCCAGCCGGCCGGCGTTGTTGTTCGCGGACGAGCCCACCGGCAACCTCGACGCCGCAAACGCGACCCACGTCGCGGAGTTGATGTTCGACCTCGTCGCTGAGACCGGGGCGGCGCTGGTCCTGGTCACCCACGACGAAAGCCTCGCCCGTCGCGCCGACCGCACTGTGCGGCTTCGCGATGGCCGCGTGGCGCAAGAAAGCTCGACGGCTGCATGATGCCGCTCTCGCTGCGGTTCGCGAGCCGGGAGTTGCGCGGGGGCGTGCGCGGCTTCCGGATCTTCCTGGCCTGTCTGGCGCTGGGCGTTGCGGCCATCGCCGCTGCGGGTTCGACGGCGGAAGCGTTCCGGCGCGGCCTCGCGAGCCAGGCGAGCGAGATCCTGGGCGGCGACCTGGCGCTTTCCATCCGCCAGCGCCAGTTCGACCCCGCCGAGCGCGCGGCGCTCGAGGCCGCCGGGCGCGTTTCCTATTCCGTGGCCTCCATGGCCATGGCGGAGGCCCCTTCCGGCGAGCGGCGGCTGATCGAACTGCGCGGGGTCAGCGACGGTTATCCCTTGGCGGGAAAGGTCACGCTGCAAGGCGGCGGTGCGCTCCAGGACGCCATCGCCCCGGTGGCCGGGGTCGCCGGCGCGGTCGTCGAGCAGCCTTTGCTCGACCGGCTGCACCTGAAGGTGGGCGACCAGTTCCTGGCGGGCAACCTGCCGCTCGTGGTGCGCGGCGTCCTGATGGACGAGCCCGACCGGCTGTCGCGCGGCTTTGCGCTTGGCCCGAGGGTGATCGCCAACATCGGAGCGGTTGAGAAGGGCGGGTTCCTGGCGCCTGGGCTGCCGTTCGGCGAGACCGCGCGGGTGGCGCTCCGCCCCGGCGCTCCGCTCGAGGCCGCGAAAGCGCATCTGCGCACCGAGCTGGGCGGCATCGTCCGCATCCGCGACCGGGAGGACGCCGCGCCGGGCATCCACCGCCTGATCGACCAGCTGGAGTACTTCCTGGGCTTCATCGGCCTGGCCTCGCTCGTGGCCGGCGGCTTGGGCGTCTTCGGGGCGGTGAGCGCCTACCTGGAGGCCCGCAAGCCGGTGATCGCGACGCTGAAGGCTCTCGGCGCCGAGGGGCAGCTGGTACGCGACATCTACCTGATCCAGATCGGACTGCTGGCGGTGCTCGGCGTCGCGATCGGCCTGACTATCGGGGCGGCTGCTCCCTTGGTGCTGGGCGCGATCGTCAAGAACAGCCTGCCGATCCCCGCGCTCTTCGCCGTCTATCCTGGACCCCTCTTGAAGGCCGCGGGCTTTGGCCTCCTCTCCGCCGCCGCCTTCTCGCTGGCCCCGCTGGGCCGCGCCCGCTCGACCCCGCCGGCCAGCCTGTTCCGCAGTGACCTTTCAGGGACCCTGACAATCGGGCCAGAGATCGTGAGCGCCGTGCTGGCCGCTGCGGGCCTCGCGGCCATGGCCGTCGCCACCGCGCCGACCAAGCTTGCGGCGGTGATCATGATCGTCGGCGTCGCGGTCTCGTTCGGTCTGCTGTGGCTTTTGGGCTGGGGCGCCGCATGGGTCGCCGGGAAGGCTCGGGGCCGCGCGAGAGGGCCTTTGCGCATCGGGCTCGCCAACCTCGCCGGACCCCATTCGGCGGCGCGGACCGCCTCGCCCGCGATCGGCCTGGGTGTCGCGTTGCTGGGTGCGGTAGTGCTGATCCAGTCGGCCCTGCTGAACCAAGTCGCTGAGGTCGCGCCCCGCACGGCGCCGGCGCTGGTATTTACCGATATACCAGCAGACCGCACGGTGCAGTTCGACGCCGCCGTGGCCCGCGCCTTCGGCCAGCCCCTGACGCAGAAGAACTATCTGCGAGAACCCTTCGTCACCGGCCGGATCACTCGGGTGCGCGGCGAACCGGTGGTCGCCGAGCGCATCGCCCGCCAGGACCGCTGGGCCTACGACAGCGACATCTCGATGTCCGCGATCGGGCCGAAGCCGGAAGATCCCGGCATTCTCGACGGACGATGGTGGTCTGCCGATTACGCCGGCCCGCCTCTGGTCGCCCTGGATGTCGATGTCGCCAAGGGCAAGGACGTGAAGGTCGGCGACGAGATCACACTCTCGGTCCTGGGCCGCGACATCGACGCCCGTGTCGCGGTGCTGCGCAAGGTCGACTTCGGCGGCTTCGGAGCAAGCTTCCCGCTGGTGGTGACGCCCTCGGCCGTGGAGGGCGCGAACCTTCGCCAGGTGGCTATCGCCAAGGCCTCCCGGAAGCAGGAGGCCGCCGTGATCCACGAGCTCGGCCGAGACTTCCCGACCGTGAACGTGATTTCGGTCCGCGAGCAGTTGGAGGCGGCCACGGACCTGTTCGACCGCCTGGCCCTCGCGATCCGGGGCGCCGCCGCCGTCGCCGCCCTGGCGGGCCTGCTGGTGCTGGCCGGGGCCATCGCGGCGCGCGCTAGGGCCAGGACACGGGAAGCTGCGACACTGAAGGTGCTGGGCGCCTCGCGCGTGCAGATCCTCAGCGCCTATGTGTTGGAATATGGAGCGGTGGGCCTCATCGCCGGCGCCGCAGGCGTGGCGTTGGGCTATGCGGCGGCCTGGCCTGTGGTGGTGAAGGTGTTCCACGCCAAGTGGAGCATGGATTGGGCGGGCGTCGCGGCCCTGCTGGCGGCGGCGTCGCTCGTCGCCGGCGTCGGTGGCCTGCTGGCGGCCTTCCAGGCGCTCTCCAAGCGGCCGGCGCCGGCCTTGCGGGCGGAGTAGACCGCGGGCATTGCTGTCGGCATGTCTCAAGCCGATTCCGAGCTTTCCCGCCGCGCCTTGCTGGGCGTCGCGGCCGCCGCAACCGTCGCGCCCGCCGCCTTTCCTGCTGTCGGGGTCGCCGCCGCACCCGCCACCAACAGCTACATCCTGCGCAAGGTTCGCCTCGAGACGGGCTATGAACACGACGCCGAGGGCGTTAGCGGGACGCGGACCGCGCTGTTCGACGTGAAGATCGCTGACGGCCGGATCGCCTCGGTCACGCCGGCAGGCGCGTCACGCCCGGCGGGCGCGAGGGCCTATGACGCCGACGGCCTCTTGATGCTGCCGGCCTTCCGGGACATGCACATCCACCTGGACAAGACCTTCTACGGCGATCCCTGGCGGGCGCCGCGGCTGAAGACCAAGGGCATCCCCGGCCAGATCGAGATCGAGCGGCGCCTGATGCCGGGCATGCTGCCCGGGGTTGAAGAGCACGCCGAGCGGCTGATCAAGCTGTGCCAGAGCCGGGGCACGACGTTCGCGCGCAGCCAGTGCAACGTCGATCCAGTCGTGGGCCTGGGGAACCTGGAGCGCCTGAAGCGGGCGCTGGACAAGCACAGCGCCGACTTCGGCCACGAGATCGTGGCCTTCCCGCAGCACGGGCTGGTGATCGCCCATGTGGAGGGGCTGATGCGCGAGGCGATGTCGGCGGGCGCCACGCACGTCGGCGGTATCGACCCCACCACCCTGGACGGCGGCATGGAACGGTCGGTGGACACCGTCCTGCAGATCGCCCTCGACGCCAAGGCGCCCATCGACATGCACCTGCACGAGCCGGGCGAGAGCGGCATCGACGCTATCAAGCGCATCGCCAAGCGGGTCGACGAGGAGCCATCGCTAAGGGGCCGCGTCACCTTCAGCCACTGCTTCTGCCTGGAGGCGCTGTCCGAGGGCCGCGCGAAGGACATGGCCGCGCTGATGGCGCACGCCGGCATGTCGGTGGCTTCGACCGTGCCGATGGGGCCGCAGGTGATGCCGATCCCGATCCTGCTGGACGCTGGCGTGCCGGTCTACGCGGGCACCGACACCGTAGTGGATTTCTGGGGTGTCTTTGGCCAGTGCGACGTGCTCCTGCGCGCTTGGACCGCCTGCCAGATCTACGGCTGGAAGGACGAACTCGCGATTTCACAGTCGCTGCGGCTGGCTACCGGCGGGCCGATCCCGCTCAGCCCGACAGGCGAACAGCTCTGGCCGAAGGTCGGCGATCCCGCTGACCTGGTCCTGGTCCGCGCCGCCTGCGCCGCCGAGACGGTGGCGCGGATGACGCCGCGCAGCACGGTCCTGCACAAGGGCGTCCTGGCCGCCGGCGCTTTCCCGGAGGCAGCCTGAGATGGTCGATATCGCGACGGTCCGGCGGGTGGCGCTTGCAATGACGGACGTCGACGATCGCTCTGACGAGGGCCGGATCGCCCTCGAGGTACGCGGCGGCAAGGGCCTAGCCTGGACCTACCTTAAGCGCGAAGCCCCGAAGAAGCCCCGGGTAGCCCAGCCCGACGCGCTGGCCGTGCGGTGCGATTTGGCGCGCAAGGAGATGCTGATCGCGGCCGCGCCCAACCGCTTCTTCGACGACGACCACTATCGCGGCTTCCCGGCCATCCTTGTACGGCTGCCGGCCGTCGACGAGGATGAACTCGCGGCCCTACTGCAGGACGCCTGGCGGCTCTCGGCCCCCAAGGCGCTGCTCAAGGGGCGGCTAGATTAGTCGAATCCGCTGAGATCGGGCCCGCGTCCGTTCCACCCCGACACCGCCTCGAATGCCGCCCCCAGGGCCACAACGGTCGCCTCGTCGCGCGGTCGGCCGAGAATCTGCAGACCGACTGGCATGCCATCCTTGGTGAGGCCGCAGGGCACGCTGATCCCCGGCAGGTCGAGATAGTTGGCGGCGCGGGTCAGGCGGCTGAGCGGAGAGGTGGTCTCGTCGACTTCATCCATCGGCGGCGCCGGGATCGGGCAGGTGGGTGTCAGCAGCCCGTCGTAGCCGGCGAGCCAGGCGTGGAACTGCGCCTGGTCTTCAATCCGCTGGATATGCACCTGGGCAAGCCGCTCGTCGGTGATGTCTCGTCCAACCTCGAAGCGGCGGACGATCCAGGGATCCATCAGTTTGCCGTGGGTCTCGATACGATCGCGCCAGATCCGCCAGCCTTCGCCCGCCATCAGCACGCCATTGGGTGCAAAGCTGTCCTCCAGCGCCTTGGGCGGGCGGACCATCTGGACGGTGACGCCGGTCTTCCGCAGCCGGTCGAGGGCGGCGAGGTAGAGCCGCCCCACCTCAGCGTCGATTTCGCCCAAGTGCTCGAGCGGAATGGCGGCCAGCCGTCCACCCGATACGTCCGTGGACAGGGCCGCCTCCGCGTCGAACGGCCCGCGTGTAGCGGCCGCGTCGTCGGGACCCGAGATCACCCCGAGCATGCGGGCAGCCGTCGCCACATCGCGGGCGAGTGCGCCGACGGTGTCCAGCGCTGGGGCCAGCGGATGGACGCCTCTGAGACTGACCAGCCCCCGGCCGGGCTTCAGCCCGACGACGCCGCAGACCGCCGAGGGGATTCGCACCGAGCCGCCTGTGTCGCTGCCCAGGGCCGCATCGACCAGACCGGCGGCCACGGCGACTGCGGAGCCCGATGAAGAGCCGCCCGGCGCGCGATGTACTGCTGCGTCCCAGGGGTTCCAGGGGGCGCCCACAGCGCGATTGGTGCCCCAGCCGCCGTAGGCCAGCTCGACCGTATGGGTCTTGCCGACCGCCCGCCATCCGGCGGCCAGGAGCTTGTTGACCACCAGGGCGTTGGCTGGCGGATGCTCGGCCAAGGGCACCTGGGCCCCACCGCCTGTGGGGACGCCCTCGACGTCGAAAAGATCCTTGATTGCGAACGACGGCCCTTGGCCCGCGCCAAGAGGTGGGTCGAACGTGCGGACGAAGGCCTTCAGGCGGCCGTCGTAGCGGCGGATCCGTGTGAGCGCCTCGTCAGGGGACATTGAGCTTCCTTTACGCGATCGCGACTATCGCTGGTCCCCGGTCAGGAAACCAGATGACGCGCGCGCTCCGCTGTGGCTTTTCCATGCCGTCATGGCGATCACGCTCCCCGACCAGCTGCGAACCACCGTCCGGTTCCTGGGCCGGGTGCTGGGTGACGTGATCCGCGCCGAAGACGGCGAGGCGGTGTTCAGCCAGATCGAGGAGATTCGCCAAGCCTCGGTCGCCTTCCATCGCGAGGGAACGGAAAAGGCCGCCAAGGCCATGACCGCGCGGCTCGAGGGCCTGAGCCTGCCGGACACCGTCCGGTTCGCCCATTCCTTCGCCTGCTTCCTGCAGATCACCAACATCGCTGAGGATCAAATCCAGCGGCAGCGCGGGCGGGGCGGCGACGCCCGGCCCGACACCCTGGCGGGCGCAGTCCGCGCCCTGAAAGCCGAGGGCGTCTCCCAGGAAGCAGTCATCGAGCTCCTGCGCAACGCCCTGATCGCGCCGGTTATCACCGCCCACCCCAGCGAAGTGCGCCGCAAGAGCGTGCTCGACCGCGTGGGGGCGATCGCCGACGACCTCGACGCTTTCGACCACGCCCGCACCGAGGCCGAGCGCGCGGCCATCGAGCGCGAGCTGATGCGCCAGGTGTCGATCTTCTGGCGCACGCGCCTTCTGCGCTCGGTGAAGCTCGGCGTGGGCGACGAGATCGAGAACGCAGTCTCCTATTTCGAGCGCAGCTTCCTGCCGGAGCTGCCGAAGCTCTACGCTCACTGGCTGGAAGTGCTGGGCGATCCGCACGACCTGACCAGCTTCCTGCGCGTGGGTTCGTGGGTGGGCGGCGATCGGGACGGCAATCCCTTCGTCACGGCCGAAGTCCTGCGCCAGGCCATGACCCGGCAATCGCAGGCGGCACTCCGGCTCTATCTGGAGGGTATCCACGCGCTCGGCGCCGAGCTTTCCATGTCGGCCCGACTTGCCGCGGTGACGCCTGAGCTCCAGGCGCTCGCCGATGCTGCCCACGACGCGTCCCCGCACCGCGCAGACGAGCCTTATCGCCAGGCCTTGACCGGCATCTATGCGCGCCTGGCCGCGAGCTACGTGCGCCTGATCGGCGAACCTCCGCCGCGTCCGCCGGCCGCCAAGGCGGAGCCTTACGACAGCCCGGACGCGCTCAAGGCGGATCTGGAGACGGTGCTGGCGAGCCTTCTGGCGAAACACGGGCCCACGTTCGGGCGCGGTCCGCTGCCAGACCTCATCCGCGCCGTCGACACCTTCGGCTTCCATCTGGCGCGCCTCGACCTGCGGCAGAACTCGGCCGTCCATGCCCGAACCGCGGCCGAGCTTCTGAAGGTCGCCAGCGTCTGCCCCGACTACGAGGCGCTGAACGAGGCGCAACGGTGCGAGCTGCTGATCGCCGAACTGAGCCACGGGCGCCTGCTCTATTCGCCCTTCGCCGCCTACAGCGAGGAGACAGTCCGCGAGTACGGCGTGCTGACCGCCGCAGCCGAGGTGAAGCGGCTATACGGCCGCGACGCCATCCGCGCCTACATCGTTTCGAACACCACCTCGGTCTCGGACCTCCTCGAGGTCTATCTGCTGCTGAAGGAGGTGGGACTCTATTCGCCCGGTGACCCGCCTCGCGTCGCCCCGCACACCCAGGTATTCGCGGAGCCGTTGTTCGAGACAATCGGCGACCTGCGCGCCGCGCCAGAGACCCTGAAGGCCTATCTCGCCCTGCCGTTGATCCGGACGCTCGTGGAGCCGATCGGCCTGCAGGAGGTGATGATCGGCTACTCGGACTCCAACAAGGACGGCAGCTACCTGACCTCGACGTGGGAGCTCTATCAGGCCTCGCGGGCGCTGGGACGCGTCGCGCGGGACGAAGGGCTGCGGCTGCAGCTGTTCCATGGCCGCGGCGGCGCGGTCGGGCGAGGCGGCGGATCCAGTTTTGAGGCGATCCTCGCGCAGCCCGGCGGCACCGTGAACGGCCGGATCCGCATCACCGAGCAGGGCGAGGTGGTGGCCAACAAGTACGCCGATCCCGAGCTGGCCCGGCAGAGCCTGGAAACCCTCACGGCTGGCGTCGTGCTGGCCTCGTTCCGCGGCGAAGCCGATTCCGGCGTCACCGAGCCCCACGCCCAGGCGATGGAGGCGCTGTCGCGGGGGTCGATGGCCGCCTACCGCGCGCTCGTCCACGATACCCCGGGCTTCGTCGACTATTTCTACGCCGCCACCCCGATCAGCGAGATCGCCGACCTGAATATCGGCAGTCGGCCGACCTCGCGCCAGGCGAGCCGCAGCATCGGCGGACTGCGCGCCATCCCGTGGGTCTTCTCCTGGTCGCAGTCGCGGGCGCTCTTGCCAGGCTGGTTCGGCTTTGGTTCGGCGGTGGAGCGCGCCGGGGCGCCGATCGAGGCGCTGGCCGAACTCTACGCGAGTTGGCCGTTCTTCTCCTCGGCGCTGGCCAACATGGAGATGGTGCTGGCGAAGGGCGACATGGCGATCGCCGGACGCTACGCGGGGCTGGTCGAGGATCGGGCGCTGGCCGACAGTGTCTTCGGCCAGATCAAGGCCGAGTGGGATCGGACCAACGAAGCTCTCCTGAAGATCACCGGCCAGGCGGCCCTGCTCGAGAAGAATCCCGACCTGGCCGCGGCGATCCGGTCACGCCTGCCGTACATCGATCCGCTCAATCACCTTCAGATCGAGCTGATCCGCCGCCGGCGGCGCGGCGACGACGACGAGGCGGTGCGGGAAGGCATCCACCTGACGATCAACGGCATCGCCGCAGGCCTGCGCAACACCGGCTAGCGCGCCTAAGGGTTTGACGGGCGAGGGGCTTTCGTCGAAGTCGGACGACAGAGGATGTGGGGGAACGACTCGATGCGTATTTGGCCTCTAGCCTGCCTGGTCGTGGCGATCGGTGCAGGCGCGCCTGCGGCCGCCCGGACCACGCCGCCAAGTCCTGCGACCGCGGCGGACGCCCGGTTCGAGGACCTCTACAAGCGCGAGTGGGCTTGGCGGATGAACGAATTCCCCGAGCGCGAGCGGGGCGACGCGCCGGTGCCCGATCGCCTGCCGAAGGTCGATCCGGCGAACGAGGCGCGGCGGCTGGCCTATTGGCAGGCCGTCCGCAAGGACCTCGACGCCATTCCCGAGGCAGGGCTCTCGGAAAGCCAGCGGATCAACTATTCGGTCTACCGCGACCAGATCGACGTCCTGGTCTCGCAGCAGAAGTTCCACGAGTACGAGAAACCGTTCAATTCCGACTCTTCGTTCTGGTCGGGCCTGGGCTTCACCGCCTCGCGCAAGTTCCACACCGCCCAGGACTATCGCAACTACGTAGCCCTGCTGAACGACGTCCCGCGCTACTTCCGTGAGCAGCAGGACGAGATGCGCGCCGGTCTGAAGCGTGGATTCACGCCGCCGAAAGCGACGCTGGTCGGGCGCGACGCCTCCGTTTCGATCATCAGCGAAGCCAAGAGCGCTGAGGCCACCAACCTCTGGAAGCCGTTCAAGGCCTATCCGGCGTCCGTCACGCCGGCTGAGCGCGCCCAGTTCGAGGCCGAGGCCAAGCAGGCCATCGAGACGAAGGTGATGCCGGCTTACGCGACCCTGCTGACCTTCCTGCGGCAGGACTACATCCCGCACACAGCGGAGGCCCTGGGCGCCGAGGCGCTGCCGGACGGCAAGGCCTACTACAAGGCTCAGATCAAGGAGTTCACGACCCTCGACATGGAGCCTGAGGCTATCCACCAGCTCGGTCTCTCCGAGGTGGCCAAGATCCACGCCCAGATGCTCGACGTGATGAAGGAGACAGGCTTCAAGGGCGACTTCCCGTCCTTCCTGACGTTCCTGCGCACCGACCCGCAGTTCTATGTGAAGGACCCGCAGGACCTGCTGAACCGGGCGGCCTGGATCGCCAAGCGGGTGGACGGCAAGGCCTCGCAGTACTTCGGCTGGCTTCCGCGCAGCCGCTTCGGCATCGAGCCGGTCTCGCCGGACATCGCGCCCTTCTACACCTCGGCGCGTGGCGGGACCTCGACCTACCTCCTGAACACCTACGACCTGCCGTCGCGCCCGCTCTACAACCTGACCGCGCTGACCCTGCACGAGAGCGCGCCGGGGCACTCGTTCCAGGGCGGGCTCGCGGAGGAGCAAACCGGCCTGCCGGACTTTCGGCGCGAGGTCTACATCTCGGCCTACGGCGAGGGCTGGGCGCTCTATTGCGAGCGGCTGGGCGTCGAGATGGGGATGTACGACACCCCCTACGACCGCTTCGGGATGCTGACCTTCCAGATGTGGCGCGCCGCCCGGCTGGTGGTCGACACCGGCGTCCACCACAAGGGTTGGACCCGGGCCCAGGCCATCGCCTACCTGCACGACAACACTGCGCTGGCCGACCACGACATCGAGATCGAGGTCGACCGCTACATCTCCTGGCCGGGGCAGGCGCTGAGCTACTATCTGGGCATGATGGCGATCGTGGAAGAGCGGGCGAAGGCTGAAAAGGCGCTGGGGCCGAAGTTCGACATCCGCGCCTTCCACGACACGGTGCTGTCGATGGGCTCGGTGCCTCTGCCGTTGCTCCGCGCGCGGATCGACCGCTTCATCGCGGAGGGCGGACGCGACCCGATGCCGGTGACCTGGCAGAAGGCGGACGGGTCGGCGAAGGGCGCGGGGTCGGGGTCGTAGCCGTTGATGGGAAACCTCTACCAGCTGCTGGCCGGAGGCTTTCCAGCCGACCGATCGAAGCCAGCCTTCATGCTGAGCGACGGGACGCTGGTGAGCTATCGGGCCCTGGAGGACGGCGCTGCGCGCGTCGCCGGCCAACTCGTCGCCCAGGGAGTCCAGCCGGGCGATCGGGTGGCTCTCCAGGCGGAGAAGTCGGTCGCCGGCGTGATGATCTATCTGGGCGTCCTGAAGGCCGGCGCGGTCTTCCTGCCCTTGAACTCCGCCTATACCGCGGCCGAGGTCGACTACTTCGTGAAGGACGCCGAGCCGGCGCTGTTTCTGACCGACGCCGAAGCCTTCGTGGTGCAGGCGCAGAGCGCCGCTCCCCTTGCGGCCGCCGTTCCGCGTGACGCCGCCGACCTGGCGTCCCTGATCTACACCAGCGGCACCACCGGCCGCTCCAAGGGCGCGATGCTGAGCCATGGCGCGTTGGCGGCCAATGCGCTCGCCCTACACCAGATCTGGGGTTTCACGCCGGACGACGTGCTGCTCCACGCCCTGCCGATCTTCCACGTCCATGGGCTGTTCGTGGCCCTGCACTGCGCCTTCCTTTCGGGCGCGCCGATGGTCTGGTTGCCGAAGTTCGACGACGCCCAGGTGCTGGCCGGCCTGGCGAAGTCGACGGTGATGATGGGCGTGCCGACCTTCTACACGCGGCTGCTAGCTACTGCCGGCTTCACCCGCGAGCGCGCCCAGCACATGCGGCTTTTCATTTCCGGCTCCGCGCCCCTGCTGGAATCCACCTTCGCCGAGTTCGAGGACCGCACCGGCATGCGCATCCTCGAACGCTACGGGATGAGCGAGGCGGTCATCATCACCTCCAACCCCCTCGACGGGGAGCGCATCCCGGGCAGCGTCGGCTATCCCTTGCCGGGCGTCGAACTGCGCATTGGGGGCGGCGAGGAGACGGGCGTCATCCAGATCCGCGGGCCGAGCGTCTTCTCCGCCTACTGGCGCATGCCGGGGAAGACCGCCGAGGAGTTCACCGCCGACGGCTTTTTCATCACCGGCGATGTGGGCCGGCAGGATCCGGACGGCCGCGTCTGGATCTCCGGCCGAGCCAAGGACCTGATCATTTCGGGCGGCTACAACGTCTATCCCAAGGAAATCGAACTGGTGCTCGACGAGCTGGCCGGGGTCACCGAGAGCGCGGTGGTCGGCGTGCCGCATCCGGACTTCGGCGAGGGCGTCGTGGCCGTGGTGATCGGGTCCTTTGGTCAAGAGGGGGGCGACGAGGCCGCGATCATCGCCGAGTGCCGCCGCCAGCTTGCGCCCTACAAGGCGCCCAAGCGGATCGTCTTCGTCGATGAACTGCCCCGCAACGCCATGGGCAAGGTGCAGAAGAACCTGCTACGCGACCGCTACGCTGGGCTGTTCGCCAAGAGCTGAAATCAAACGGAGAGAGACGCGATGGACCTGCAGCTGAAGGGCAAGACCGCGGTCGTGACCGGCGCGACGCGCGGCATCGGCCGGGCCATCGCCGAGACCTTCGCTGACGAGGGCGCCAACGTCGCCATCTGCGCCCGCAATGCCGATCAGGTGGCCGAGACCGTGAAGGCGCTGGAGGCCAAGGGCGTGAAGGCCTGGGGGCAGGTCGTAGACATCGCCGACGCAGCGGCGCTGAAGGGATTTGTCGAGGGCGCGGCCGCGGCGCTTGGCAGCCTCGACATCCTGGTGTCGAACGCCAGCGCGTTGGTGCAGGGCAACGCCGAGGACGCCTGGAAGGCCATGTACGACATCGACATGATGGGCGCCGTCCGCAGCTTCGAGGCAGCCAAGCCCTTCCTGGAGGCGGCCGCTCAGAAGTCCGGGGATGCGGCCTTCGTCATCACCTCCTCGGTGTCGTCGGTGGAGACCGACAGCCCGAATTCCTACGGTGCGATGAAGGCCGCGTTGATCCACTACGCCAAGGGCGTGGCCCGCGAGAACGCCCCGAAGAAGATCCGCTGTAATGTGGTCTCGCCGGGCACTGTGTTCTTCGAAGGCGGCGTGTGGGGCAATGTGAAGGCCGGCATGCCCGGCTTCTTCGATCAGATGATCAAGCGCAATCCCACGGGCCGCATGGCCACGCCGGAAGAGGTCGCCGCGGCCACCGTGTTCCTGGCCTCGCCGCGCTCGGCGTTCACGACCGGCATCAACATGTTGGTCGACGGCGCGATCAGCCGGCGCGCGAACTTCTAGGCATAATACGTTGAACTATAACTATTACGAACTTCGCGTCGGACGGGACCGGACAGCTCAGAGAACTCTGGCCGATCATGTGCACTCGGCGCTCGGGCCGGCGGCCATCGGGGTCTTCGCACCCCTGCTGGGCTTCGCCTCGAACCAGGCCCTGGTGCTGACCGACGCCTCGGCGCCGGTGGAGGCCGTGATGCGCAGCCCAGGCGTGGTGTCGGCGGAGCGACACCCGCTGACGCCGACGATCCGCCCCAAGGACCACGCCACGCCACTGCCTGGCGGGATCTACGTCCACAACTGGTTCACGGTGGACGCCCAGGCCTTCGACGAATTCGTGAAGCTGTCAGGCGATGCGTGGCCGGATTTCGAGACCCGGTTCGAGGCCAGGATCTTCGGTCTTTTCGCAGCCGATCCGAGCAAGGACGACCTGCTGGAGGGCGCGCGGCGCCTGCTACTGATGACCCGCTACACAGACCTTGGGGAATGGCAGAGGAGCCGGGACCCGACGAGCGAGGCCATGAAGGTGTTCGCGCGGCGGCGTGAGCTCACCCGCGTTTCCCTGGCGCGGGCCTGCGTGCTGGTTCCGACAGCCTAGGGAGGAGGACGGCGATGGGCGCGTTGACGGGGTTGAAGGTCCTGGACTGCACCCACGTGATCGCCGGCGCCTATTGTTCGATGGTCCTCGCCGATCTCGGGGCCGACGTGGTCAAGATCGAGCCGCCGGCCGGCGAGACGACCCGCGGCCATCCGGGCGCCGCTTTCCGCGCCTTCGACTTCGTCAACCGCAACAAGCGCGCCATCGCGCTTGACCTCAGCACCGAGCGGGGCGCGGCGGCCCTGCGCAAGCTGGCGGAGACCGCGGACGTCTTCGTGGAGAACTATCGGCCAGGATCGCTGGACCGCATGGGGCTGGGCTATGCGCAACTCGCTGAGCTGAACCCCCGGCTGATCTACTGCTCGGTGTCGGGCTTCGGGCTCGACGGTCCCTATCGCGACCGCGGTGGCTTCGACCTGATCGCCCAGGCGATGAGCGGCATCATGAGCTTTACCGGCGAGGAGGGGAGCGACGTCCCGTGCGCGGCCGGTGTCCCGCTCTCGGACCTCAATGCGGGGGTGTTCGGCGCGGTGGGCGTGCTGGCCGCCCTGCAAAGCCGCCACGTCACCGGCAAGGGCCAGCATGTCGAGACCTCGCTGCTGGAGTCGGCGCTGGCTTACACGATCTGGGAGAGCGGCCTTTTCCTGACGACCGGCGAGATCGCCCAAGCGCAAGGGGACGCGCCATCGGCTGGCCGCCCCGTACGAGGCCCTGAAGACCGCCGACGGACATATGGTGGTGGGTGTCAACAACCAGCGGCTCTGGGTGCGCTTCTGCGAGGCGCTGGGCGAGCCGGGTCTGGCCGAGGAAGAAGGCTTCGACCGCCCCAACCGCCGGGTGAAGAACCGCGACGCCCTTCAGGCGCGCATTGAAGGGATCCTCGGCGCCGACACCACCGCGAACTGGATGGCGAAGCTGCAGGCCAGGGGCGTACCTGCCGGGCCGCTGAATACGATCGCTGAGGCCTGGGACGATCCGCAGGTGAAGGCGAGGGGCCTGCTGGCCGAGGTGGCGGGACGCCGGTTCGTGCGCACCCCGATCAAGCTGCACGACACGCCGGTCGCGGTGCGCAGTGGTCCTGCGGAAGTCGGAGAACACACCCGCGAAGTGCTGTTCGAAGCCGGCTTCAGCCCCGATGATGTCGAGGCGCTGATCTCCGAGGGGGCGGCGGCCACGGAACGCAAGCTGGAGAGCGCGGAATGAGCGGGCAGGTCCACGTCGAGCCGATCAGCGGCGCGGTCGTCCTCCTGGAGATCGACAACCCGCCGATGAACCCGCTGGGCGTCGAGATGCGCCAGACCTTCATGGACGTGCTGGATCGCGTGGAGGCCGACGACGCCCTGCGCTGCCTCATCCTGACCGGGAGGGGTCGCGCGTTCTGCTCCGGCGACGACCTCAAGAACGCCGCGCCGCAGAGCGACGACCTGGCCGGCTTCGGGCGGCTGCTCGATCGGTTGGAGGCGACCCGCGTGCCGGTCGTGGCGGCGGTGAACGGTTGGTGCGTCGGCGGTGGCTTCGAGCTGGCGCTCTGCTGCGACATCCGACTGGCCTCGACGGAAGCCAAGTTCGTTTGTGCTGGGGTCAACGTAGGCCTGATGGCCTCGACCTACCGCCTCCCGCGCCTGATCGGCGTGTCGCGGGCCAAGGCCATGCTGCTGACCGGCTTGCCGCACGATGCAGAGACCGCAGAGCGCTATGGCCTGGTGACTGGCCTGCATGCGCCCGACCATTTGCGAGACGCCGCCATAGCGCTTGCCGAACGCATCGCGAGCCGGGCGCCGCTCTCGGTCGAAGCCACCAAGCGAACCGCCACGCGAGCGCCCGACCTCTCGCCCGAAGAAGCCGCGGCGATGCAGGGGCCGGAGCTGCGGACCTTGCGCCGCTCCGCCGACCACAAGGCCGCGCTGGCGGCCTTTCGCGAACGTCGCGACCCCGTCTTCACCCGCAGCTAGGAACCGCCCTTTGCGATACGTCCGTATGCCGATCGAGGTGGAGTCGCCGGAGGAGTACGGCTACGCGCGCATCCGCTACAACCTCTCGGAAAGCTCCGTTGCCGACCAACGGCTCTCCGACCTCGGCCTGACCGTTCCGGACATGCCGCTCCTCTACGGTGAACACCGCGGCCGCGAACGGCTGCGCGAGTTGATCGCGGCCGACGGCGAGGGTCTGAGCGCGGGCGACGTGCTGATCGCCACCGGCGCCGCGGGGGCGTTGTTCATCATCGCGACCTCGCTGCTCAGCAAGGACGACCACCTCGTGGTCATCCGGCCGAACTACGCGACCAACCTGGAGACGCCGCGGGCCATCGGCTGTGAGGTGACCCACATCGACCTTTCCTTCGAAGAGGGGTTCCGGATCGACGTCGAGCGCGTGGCCGCCGCCCTGACGCCGCGCACCCGGATCATCAGCGTCACCTGCCCACACAATCCGACCGGCGTGATGATGAGCGAGGCCGAGCTTCGCGCCCTGGTCGACCTGGCCGCCAGCCACGGCTGCCGCCTGCTGGTCGATGAGACCTACCGGGACCTCTCCTACGAGGGTCGGCTGCCTTCGGCGGCGTCCTTGGGAGAGCACGTGATCGGCGTCTCCTCGCTCTCCAAGGCCTATGGCGTGCCCGGCATCCGCATCGGCTGGCTGATCACCCGCGATCCGGCCCTGCAGGAGGTGTTCCTGGCGGCCAGCGAGCAGATCAGCATCTGCGGCAGCGTGATGGATGAGTGGGTCGCCGAGCAGGTGATGGAGAACCGCGCCGCGATCCTCGAAGGCCGCCTGGTCGAGATGCGACGCCGGCTGGCGCTGGTCGCCGACTGGATGGCCGGCGAGGATCGGCTCGAGTGGGTTCGGCCAAGCGGCGGGGTGGTCTGTTTTCCGCGGATGCGGGGCCAGCCTCGCGGTGGGACAGAGGCGTTCTATCGGCGCCTCCTGGAAGAGCACGGGGCCTATGTCGGACCCGGCCACTGGTTCGAGATGCCGGACACCTGCTTCCGGGTCGGATACGGTTGGCCGACCTCGGAGGATCTCGAAGCCGGCCTCGCCGCAATTTCAGCGGCGCTGCGCGGCTGAGTACACGCCATGAGCCTGATCGATACTCGCCAGCTGCAGATGTTTCCGGTGCTCGACGCCGCTCAGATCGAGACGGCGAAGCGCTTTGCGAGCGGCCCGGCGCGGGCCTTCGCTGCCGGCGAGCTGGTCTACGACGTCGGCCAGCGTGACGTGCCCGCCTGGCTCCTGCTGGAGGGCGCCATCGAGCTCACCCGACACGACGGCCTGGGCCACCAGGAGGCGATCGGCGTCGAGACGGCTGGACAGTTCACCGGGGAGGTCAACCAGCTGGCCGGCCGCGGCACCCTGGCGACGGCGCGCGCCGGGCCGCAGGGGGCTACCGCCTTGCCGTTCGACGCGGCGCACCTCCGGGCCCTGTTGATCGGCACGGCGGAGTTGGGCGAGATCATCATGCGCGCGCTGATCCTGCGGCGCATGGGTCTGCTGGAGTCATCGTCTGTGGGGTCCATCCTGGTCGGTGCTCTCGATCACCCTGACGTAGTCCGCCTGCAGGGCTTCCTCTCGCGAAACGCCTATCCGCACACGGTGCTGGAGGCCCTGGGCGACGGTGAAGGCCACGCCCTGATCGAGCGGATGGGCGTGCATCCCGACGAATTGCCGTTGATGGTCTGCCCGAACGGCTCGGTGCTGCGACGCCCAACCAATGCCGAGGCTGCGGCCTGCCTTGGCCTGATCATCCCGCTCGACCCGGAGAAGGTCTACGACGTAGCTGTTGTGGGCGCGGGCCCGGCCGGATTGGCCACCGCCGTCTATGCGGCCTCGGAGGGCTTGTCGGTCCTGGTGCTGGACCAGCGGGCCATGGGCGGCCAGGCCGGCGCCTCTGCGCGGATCGAGAACTACCTGGGCTTTCCGACCGGAATATCCGGCCAAGCGCTGGCCGGCAGAGCGTGGAACCAGGCGCTGAAGTTCGGCGCCGAGATCGCGGTGCCGCTGGAGGTCGCAAGGCTCGACTGCGATCCCCCGGCAGGCCCGGGCGAGCCGCTGCGGCTGGAGCTGACCGATGGCTCGAAAGCCCGCGCCCGCGCCGTGGTGATCGCCTCAGGCGCCCGCTATCGCCGTCCGCAAATCCCGAATATCGAGACGTTCGAGGGGGCGGGTGTGTCCTATTGGGCGTCCGCCGTCGAGGCTAAGCTGTGTGAGGGGGAAGAGGTCGCTCTGGTGGGCGGTGGCAACTCCGCCGGGCAGGCGGTGGTCTACCTGGCGCCAAGGGTCAAGCGGCTGCACCTAGTCGTGCGCGGGCCGGGCCTTGAGGCGACCATGTCGCGCTATTTGATCGACCGGATCTCGGCCTTGCCGAACGTCGAGTTGCACATCCATACCGAGATCGTCGGCATCGATGGTGACAGTACGCAGGGCGTCACGGCGATCACCTGCCACAACCGCGAGAGCGGCGAGACCAAGACCCGGCCGTTGCGCCACCTCTTCCTGTTCATCGGCGCCGACCCCAATGCGGATTGGCTGCAGGGTTGCGTGGAGACCGACAACAAAGGCTTCGTGGTGACTGGGGCCGAGCTCGCGCTACCCCTGGAAACCGCCATGCCGGGCGTCTTCGCGATCGGCGACGTGCGCGCCGGCTCGACCAAGCGGGTGGCCGCGGCGGTCGGCGAGGGCGCGGCTGTGGTGGCTCAGATCCACGCCTTCCTGGCCCAGGCCGTGACGGGAGCCTAGGCGCCACAGGGCTCCGCCCTCTATCGTCGGTGAAACGAGGGGAACGCCATGGCGGCTCTGTCAGGCCTGAAGGTGCTGGACTGCACGCACGTCATCGCGGGCGCCTATTGCTCCCTGGTGCTGGCCGACCTGGGCGCCGACGTGATCAAGATCGAGCCGCCGGCCGGCGAGAGCACCCGCGGCCTGGGCGTCGATCGGGGCGCCTTTCGCGCCTTCGATTTCGTCAACCGCAACAAGCGCGCCATCGCGCTCGACCTGTCGACCAAGGCGGGCGCAGAGGTGGTGCGCCGGCTGGCCGAGACAGCGGACGTGTTCGTGGAGAACTACCGCCCGGGATCGCTCGACCGGATGGGCCTGGGCTATGGCGAGCTCTCGAAGATCAATCCGCGGCTGGTCTATTGCTCGGTCTCCGGCTTCGGGCTCGACGGGCCCTACCGCGAGCGGGGCGGCTTCGACCTGATCGCGCAAGCGATGAGCGGCCTGATGAGCTTCGTCGGCGAGCAGGGGAGCGAGACGCCGTGCTCCACCGCCGTGCCGATCAGCGACCTGAGCGCCGGTCTGTTCGGCGCCATCGCGGTGCTGGCGGCG
>DASXKT010000377.1:0-5148 GCA_036496685.1 Phenylobacterium sp. | reverse complement strand
CGATCGCGGTCTGCTTCAGAAGACCGATAAGGTCAGCCATCCGACGACCGGCGCGGGGAACTTGCGCCGTCGGCCTCGAAGGCGCGGCGGCCGCGGTGGCGCCAAGCTCCGAGCGTCGTCTCCCGGCCGGGCCCGACCAGCTGGTCTGCTAGGCTGAGGAAGGCGCCCAGCAGGGTGGCCCGGTCGTCGCCGGTGAGTTCGACTAGCCCGGCCTTGTGCACGAGGCCGCCGAGCTCGATCAGTTGATGCGTGCGTTCGCGGCGGGCCTTTGCCCAGTCGCGGCTATCAGCCCGCGCGCGGTCAGCGTCCAGGCGCGCGGCCATCGCCCGCACCTTACTCGCTGTTCGCCTTGTCTTGAGCAGTTGCGCGAGCTGGCCCGCCGGCCTTCCGAAAGGCCGCTGCCCCGGCCGCACCCCAGCGCTCGCGTTCCGACGCGGGGGCCTTGGCAGCGTCGAGCAGCGCGCCGGCCAACACCTCCGGGTCCAGCTGGTCGGCGCCGGTGGAAATCACCAGCTCGCCGAACTGCACGATCCGCCGGGTCTTCAGCGCCTTGGCGCGCTGCGCCAGCGCTTGCAACTCGGCGTCCAGGTCACGAGGTTTGCGCACGTTAGCCGCCCAATTCGGAGGCCGCCAGCATCGCTCCGGCGTGCGGGCCGGACCACCCCGTAACCTTACGGGGTTTGCCGCCTGTCACTCACGGCCGAAGGTCTGAGTGCGCTTATACGTCGTGCCGACGTAGCTCGGAGGGCGCCGCGATGGCGATCTTCCATCTCAGCGTCAAGGTCATCTCGCGGTCCAACGGCTCCAGTTCCGTGGCCGCCGCGGCCTACCGCTCGGCTTCGCGGCTGCACGACGACCGGTTGGACCGGGCCCGCGACTTCTCCAAAAAGGCCGGCGTCGTCTGGTCCGAGGTGATGCTGCCGCCGGGCGCGCCAGAGGCCTGGCGGGACCGTGAGGTCCTCTGGAACGCTGTCGAGGCCGCAGAGGTTCGCAGGGACGCGCAGCTGGCCCGCGAGGTGGAATTCGCGCTGCCGCGCGAGCTGACCCGGGAGGAGGGCGTCGAACTGGCGCGGGACTACGTGCGGCGCGAGTTCGTGGACCGCGGCACGGTCGCCGATCTCAACGTCCACTGGGACGTCGGCGCGGACGGCGAGGCCAAGCCGCATGTCCACGTCATGCTGGCTTTGCGTGAAGTGGGGCCGGAGGGGTTCGGCGCGAAGGTCAACGACTGGAAAAACCGCACCGAGGTGCTGAAGGGCTGGCGCGAGGCCTGGGCCGACCAGGTCAACGAAGCCCTCGCGGAGCGGGGGATCGACCAGCGCGTCGATCACCGCTCGCTGCAGGCGCAGGGCCTCGACCTGGAGCCACAAGGCAAGATCGGCGCGGCGGGCGCGCGGCGCGAAGATCGTGGCGAGGATGCCGAGCGGGCCGCCGAGCATCGCGACATCGCGCGGCGCAATGGCGAGCGGATTCTGGCCGATCCCTCCATCGCGTTGGAGGCCATCACCCGGCAGCAGGCGACCTTCACGCGGCAGGATCTCGCGCGGTTCCTGCATCGGCACACGGGTGGCGCGGAGCAGTTCGAGTGGGCGCTGGCGGCGGTGGAAGACTCGCCTGAGCGCGTGCGGTTGGGTCACGACGGCGACGGACGGGAGCGGTTCACGAGCCGCGAGATGATTGGAGTGGAGCAGGCGCTGGCGAAGAGCGCGGAAACGCTGGCCGAGCGGCGGGATCACGGGATGTCGGGGCGGGCGATCGACGCCTCTGTGCGGCGCAATGCCGAGCGCGGCTTCGTCCCCTCTCGTGAGCAGGTCACCGCCCTGGCGCACGTCGCCCAGCCGAGTGGCCTGTCGGTGGTGGGCTACGCGGGCGCCGGCAAGAGCGCCATGCTCGACATGGCGCGGATCGCCTGGGAGGCGGACGGGCGTCGCGTGCAGGGCGCGGCGCTGTCCGGCATGGCTGCGGAGAAGCTGACCTCGGGCTCCGGCATCGAGGCTCGTACCCTAGCGAGCTTGGAGCACGCCTGGGACCGCGGTCGCGACCTGCTGCAACCGGGCGACGTGCTGGTGGTGGACGAGGCCGGCCTGGTGGGCTTACGGCAGTTGCAGAGGGTGCTGGGCGCGGTCGAGGCGGCGGGCGCCAAGGCGGTGCTGGTGGGCGACGCCGAGCAGCTGCAGGCAATCAGGGCGGGCGCGGCCTTCCGCGTGCTGGGCGCCCGGCATGGCGCCGCTGAACTGAAGTCGGTGCGCCGACAGGTCGAACCCTGGCAGCAGCAGGTGACCCGCCACCTGGCGACGGGACGGACCCCGGAGGCGCTGGCAGCCTATGCCTCAGAGGGCGCGCTGCGTGGCCATGAGACAACGGAGGACGCGCGAGAGGCGATGGTGGCGGCCTGGGTCGCGCATCGTCTTGAGAAGCCCGAAGAGAGCCGGTTGCTGATGGCGCACACGCGGGCAGACGTGGCCGAGCTGAATGCGGTCGCCCGCGAACGCCTGCGCAACGGCGGCGAACTTGGCGAGGATCGCCAGGTCTCGACGGAGCTGGGGTCGCGGACCTTCGCGGTCGGGGACCGGATCATATTCCTGCGGAACGAGTGGTCGCTCGGAGTTCGGAACGGCTCGCTCGGCGACATCGAGGAGCTGTCGGCCTCCAGGATGTCGGTGCGGCTGAGTGACGGCCGGCAGGTAGCCTTCGACCTGAAGGACTATGCCGACCTCGACCACGGCTATGCGACGACGATCCACAAGGCCCAGGGGGCGACGGTCGACCGCGCGTGGGTGCTGGCGACGCCCGGCCTCGATCGCCACGCAACCTACGTAGCGATGTCGCGCCACCGGGCTGGCGTGAGCCTGCACTGGTCGTTGGAGGACTTCCGCAACGTCGGAGACCTCGCGCGGCGGCTAGGACGTGAGCGTGCGAAGGATTCGACACTCGGCTACGCGGTCCTACAGGCGGAGGCCGGGCGCTCACGGCCGAGTCTGAGTCGTGAAGACTCCCGCCTGCAGCCCGCGTGGCGTCCGCCCCGCGAACGGGATCGGGGGCGCGAGAGGTGAGGACGAGGGGCATTTCCGCAAGATTCTTGCGGGCTGCGCGCCAGAATCTGGCGCGGCGTACGCAAGATTGTGGCGCGCATGAAAACAACTAGAACGAGAGTCGATTCCGTGGATTAGTTCTGCCGATAACAGCTGGGGCGAAGGTCTGGTGATGACTGCAGCCGGTCCGCGGATGACTCGCAGCGCGCCGAGCGAGAGCCTTTTGCTCACAGCCCGACAGGTCGAGTGTCTCCGGTGGACGGAGGAGGGCAAGAGCGCCCGGGATATCGGAACGATCCTGGGAATTTCGGCGCGAACGGTTGATGAGCATATTGCCGGGGCGTGCGCGGCGCTTGGCGTCCGCACGCGGGTTCAGGCTGTAGTGCGCGCCCGCTCTCTCGGCTTTTTTGGCTGACGCCAGCCGACCGATTCTTCCCCTCCGGTAGGGGGACAGTTTGTAAATTGTCCCCTCGCGCAGGACCCGATCGGGGTTATTCTTTCGGAATGACTCCGCTTAGGCGACAAACCGCGATCATCGCAGTTGGCGCAGCCAGCATTCTCACCGGCATGGCGTTGGTCCTGGCCAACTTGCCAGCGGGCAAGGGTCTGATTGTCGTCGGCTTCGTGGGCCTAGCGCTCGTGTTCGGGACCCGGCGCTGACCGATGAGCAAGACGCCGAAGCGCCCGCGCAACCCGAACCGGTGGCGAGCTACCGACGCCGCCGCGCGTGGTACCCGCCTACGACGGGCGTGACCTCATGGTTGGGGAGGACCTCTCGCCAGTTCGGCTCAGGCGGGTAGAAGCACCGCGCCGACGACATATCGTGGGATGGTCGCGGCGGGAGCCAATGCTTGATCCGGACCTGGATTGTCTCGCCGGTTTCCTCGAACATGACGAGCCGCGTTTGGGCCTTCATCCGGACCGCGGTCAACGGATCTAGATAGGACGGCGAAGCGGTATTCAGCGGAGCGCGCGCCCTGCCGGAAAGTCGCGTCATGGTGTAACTCCGCTGATCATGTCGGCGGCCCAAGCCGCGATCCAGCGCACGCCTGGACGGCCCGACCCGACAGGGCCGCGAGGGGATTTGTGGCCGATCCGGACCCGATCTTTTGCCGATCCGGCGGCCCAGGCCGTCACCTGCGCCTCCCGCGGTTCAGGGAGGCCGTGCTGGCCCGAGCCGGCTCTGGGGGAGCGCCGCGTAGCGGACCTTTCTGCGGAGACGGATTTCAGCCGGAACGTTGGCGAGCGGCGGCGGCACGTCCGCAACGAAACATCGCCCGCGGCCCATCAGGTGTGGCTCAGGTCTCCCCCCAGGGCCTGGCAGAGAAGGACGTAGTTCTGGATACGGTTCAGCCGGTTCTGGGCAAGTGCGTTTTCCGCCTGCCGGCGCGTATCCTGGGCGTCGAGCCAGAGCTGAAGCGGGATCGCGCCAGCGCGGTAGCGGACCTCGTCCAGGCGCTCCACAGTGCGGGCGTTCTCCAGCGCGTCCTCCAGAGCGTGCCCTCGTGCGGCGGACGTGGTCCGGGGCGTATAATCTTGTTTTTGCAGGAATTTGAGTGCGCAACTAGGGCCTTCTCAACGGGTGCAAGTGCACGGCCCGCAGCACGCATTCTCATCCGCCGGTGCATGCCGTCGGTGCGGCTCGGCCAACGCCCCATGATAGGCGCCCTTGTACGATGGTCAGCGTGAGCGGGCCGTTCGAAAAGGCCGTTCCGTCTTGCCCCATCGCGGGAAGATCGACTGAGCGCGCACCGTTGACGGATACCGACGCATGTTCGCCCAACAGCCTCACGGCCAGACGTGTGCCGTCCTCGCAAATGTAGTTGCTGACAGGAAATGGGTTGCCCCCGCCGATTGAGGCGTCAGAGCGGGACTGCCCGCAACCCGAGAGCATTAGGATGCCAATTGCCGCGGTCGAAATTTCTCTCAGCATGATGGTCCTCCAAACCGCGATCTTGCACGGTAAGCGCAGGCGGGGACTAGTCGGGCGAAACGCGCGGATCACCCGCGATGGCGCGGCCGCCCTCCAGCCAGGCGATCAGGGCTGGCGACAGGGCGGCCTCCACCTTGGCGCGGTAGCGGGCGAGATCGGCCTCGTCGACCTCGCCCTTCCAGC
>DASXKT010000376.1:0-5959 GCA_036496685.1 Phenylobacterium sp. | reverse complement strand
CGCCCCCAGCGACTGGGTCAGGCCGGCGTCGATCGGCGCGTCCGCCAGAACGTGGGCTGCGCTCAAGCGGCGACCTCAAGGTCGAGCGCCTGCAACAGCTCCAGCGCGCCCGGCCAGGGCCCGAATCCGGCGGCCGGATTGAGGTGGCCCACCTTGCCCAGCTGGACCAGCTGGCTCGACCATGCGCCGGCGAGGTCCTCCGTACGGTCCGCGGCAGCCAGGGGATCGTTGCTGCTCGCCGCCACGATGCTGGGGAACGGCAGCGGACTGCGCGGAAGCGGCAGCCAACCGTTGGCCTCGAGGTCGGACAGGATCGGGTAGCCGGCCGGAAGCGGCCGCTCAATGTCGGCGGGCGTCGCGAGCAGCGCACCCCGGATCGGGCGGACATGCTGTTGCGCCCAATGCGCGACCATCAGGCAGCCCGCGCTGTGGGCGGCCAGCACCACCGGCCCGTCGATCGCGGCGATGGCGCGGTCCAGCGCCTCGACCCGCGCCGCGCAGCTGAGCTTGTCGTGCTCCAGCGGCGCGACGGTCCGCGATCCGGGGAGTTCCGCGGCCAGCAGCGTTTGCCAGTGTTCCGCGACGTGGTCGCGGAGGCCCGGAACGAACAGGATCGTCGAGCGCATCGCGCCCCTTTCGATGGTCATGGTTGAGGGCTCCGCCGCCGCCTTAGGCGTGCAGCAGGAAGCCCTTCTGGCCGGGCTGGCGGTTCGGCGCGAAGCCGTTTTTCGCCAGGGTCTCCTCGGTGCTCTGGTAGAATTCGCCGATGCGGTAGATGCGCTTGGCTTCCTTGCCGGTGGCGATCTCGCGGCCGAACTCACGCGAGATGCGGACCAGCTGCTCGACCTGCTCGACCGAGCTCATCTTGTTGCGCTTGTCCTGGGTCCAGAGGTTGTCCTCGTTGCCGCAGCGGACGTGCAGGCCCATGGCGATGGCCATCATGTTCAGCGGCAGGACGTGGCGCATGGAGGACTCGATGGTCAGCACAGCGCCGTCCGGAACCTGCCGGATGAAGTTCATCATCGTGTAGGGGTTGGCCGCGTCGAAGCCGCCGCCGATCGCCACCCAGGTGAGGATCAGCGGACCGTAGAACGTGCCCCGGCGCATCATCCGCTCAAGCGTGTCGAGCTGGGCGATGTGGGCCAACTGGAAGTGGGACTGGATGCCGTTGGCGCTGAGCCGGCGGACGTGCTCTTCCACCCAGCCGGGGCCGGCGGGCACGGTCATCTCGCGATAGGCCTCGTAGAGGGCCGGATCCTCGATGGAGGTGCCGCGCAAATCGTCGGCGTCCATCATCTCGACGATGTTGAACTGGCTGGTGTTGATCGCCACCGTCACCTGGTCGGGGCGCGGCTTCAGATCGGCGAGCATGTGGCGGGTGTCGTCCGACAGCCATTTCGCCGCCTCGCCCTCGCTCTCCGGGGCGAAGGAGATCGAGCCACCGACCTGCAGGATCATGTCCGGAACCGCCTCGCGCAGGCGCTCCAGGAACTCGTTGAACATCGACAGACGCTTCGAGCCCGTGCCGTCGAGCTCGCGCACGTGCAGGTGCAGCACCGTGGCGCCGGCGTTGTAGCAATCCACGGCCTTCTGGACGTGTTCGTCCATGGTGACCGGCAGGTCTTCCGGGAAGTCGCCGGGCAGCCATTCCGGCCCGTAGGGCGCGACCGTGATGACCAGGTCTTCCTGGTTCTCCGGCAGTAGCGAGTCATCGAGGAAGTTCATTCCAACTGCTCCTTGGCAGGCTGGGCGTGGTTGCGATGTCAGAAGGGGCGGTCGCCGACGATCCCGGCGCGTTCCATCTTGCGGACCGCCGGCCAATAGTCCTGGACGGCGTAGTGCTGGGTGCAGCGGTTGTCCCAGATGGCCACGCTGTTCGGCGTCCAGCGCCAACGGACCTGGTATTCGGGGATCGCGGCGCGGCCGATCAGGTAGGCCAGAAGGTTCGCGCCGCCGGGCGCGTAGTCCTGGCCGAAGCGGACGTTCTTCGGCGTGTGGAAGTTCACGAAGTGCGTCGCGAAACCGCTGACGAAGAGCACCTTCTCCCCGGTCTCGGGGTGGGTGCGCACGACGGGATGTTCGGCGTCCGGGAACCGCGCCTTCAGGGCGTGGCGCTGTTCCATGGGCATAGCCGCGCCGAAGGTGGATTCGATCGAGTGGCTCGCCCGCAGGGTTGCGATCTGATCCTTGATGTGGGGCGGCAGGTCCTCGTAGGCCCGGGCCATGTTGGCCCAGATCGTGTCGCCGCCGACCGCCGGGCCCTCGATGCATCGCAGGACCGCGCCCATCGGGGGCGCCTCGCGCCAGGTCGCGTCGCAATGCCAGGCGTTCTCGTAGTGCTCGGGCGGACTTTCGAGATCCTTGTAGATGCGGACCAACCCCGGGTTCTCCGGATCGCTGCCGACGACCGGATGGTCCTCTAGCGCGCCAAAGCGGGTCGCGAAGGCGACATGCTCGGCCCGGCTCATGGTCTGGTCGCGCAGGAACAGCACCTTGTGCTGCAGCAGCAGCGCCTTCACCTCCGCGAAGAGGTCGGCGTCGGCCGCCGCATGGGCGAGGTCGAGATTGCTCAGCTCAGCGCCGATGAAGCAGGTCAGTGGCGTGGCCCGGATCGATCCGAGGCCGGTCTTCCGGGGGGCGGTGGTCACGCTGGTCGGCATGGTCCGGACTCCGTGGCTCAGAGGACGAAGATCGAGGAGCCGGTGGTGCGCCGACCCTCGAGGTCCTGGTGGGCGCGCCGGGCGTCGGCGAGTTCGTAGTGCTGGTTGATCTCGATGCGGATGCGACCGGCGGCGACGTGGTCGAAGAGCTCGCCGGCCAGTTCGGCCCGCTCGGCGGGGTCGGCGATGTAGTCGGCCAGCGCAGGGCGCGTGACGAACAGCGAACCCTTGATGGCCAGCTGCATGGCCTGGATCGGCGGCTGGGGTCCCGAGGCGGTGCCGAAGCAGACCAGCAGGCCTCGGCGCTTCAGCGAGTCCAGCGAACCGGCGAAGGTGTCCTTGCCGACGCTGTCGAACACCACCGGCACGCCGGCGCCGCCGGTCAGCGCCCGGACGCTAGCGGCCACGTCCTCGCGGTCGTAGCGGACGATGTGGTCGCAGCCATGGGCTCGGGCGAGCTCGGCCTTGGCGTCGCTGGAGACCGTGCCGATGACGGTCAGGCCCAGGAGCTTGGCCCACTGGGAAACGATGAGGCCGACGCCCCCCGCGGCGGCGTGCAGCAGGACCGTGTCACCGGACTTGAGCGGCCAGATCCGCCGCAGCAAGTAGGCTGAGGTCAGGCCGCGCATCATCATCGCCGCGGCGGTCTCGAACGCGATCTCGTCCGGCAGCTTCACGAGCGAGTCCGCCGGCATCACCCTGGCGGTGGAGTAGGCCCCAAGCGGACTGCCGGTGTAGGCGACGCGATCGCCCGCCGAGATGTGGTCGACGCCCGTGCCCACCGCCTCGACGACGCCCGCCGCCTCGACCCCCAGGCCGGCCGGCAGCGCCGACGGATAGAGCCCGCTGCGGAAATAGGTGTCGGCGAAGTTCAGGCCGACCGCCACGTGACGCACGCGCGCCTCGCCGGGACCCGGATCTCCCACGTCGACGTCCTCGAGGTTCATCACCTCCGGGCCGCCCACCTCGTGGAATCTGATCGCCTTATGCACCCTGCGTCTCCCGATGGGGTTCCTGCGAACCCTCGTCTCACTGGCCGTCACCTTACGGCTCAGGGGAACGTCGGTTTTTCATTTGACGACAGTCGATTTTCATTTCACGACAGTGGCCCGGAGAGACGCATGACGCCTTTCGTCCGCGGAGCCACGCTTTCGAACTATCTCGAGGTCGCCACGCAGGTCGGCCTCGATGGTCAGGCGATGCTGCGCCGCGTCGGCATCGATCGGCGGGCGCTCGACGATCCTGACCTGCGCATTCCGGCAGACAGCGTCGTAGAGTTGCTGGAGGCCTCGGCGCTGGCCTCCGGGTGCGAGACCTTCGGCCTGAGGATGGCGGAGTCGCGGCAGCTCGCCGACTTCGGCGCCGTCAGCTTGCTGATCACCCATCAGGCGACCATGCGCGACGCCCTGTTGACGGTCGTCCAGTACCGCCAACTGCTGAATCCATCGCTCGTGGTGGCCCTCGAGGAGCATGGCGACGTCGTGGTCGTGCGCGAGGAACTACTCGTGAGTGGAGGGCGGGAGACCCGGCAGGCCTACGACCTGGCGATCGGGGTCCTCTACCGCCTGTTCCGCGCCGTGCTGGGGCCAAGATGGCGGGCGCAGAGCGCGAACTTCAATCACTCTGCGCCGTCGGACCTTGCCATCCATCGGCGCATCTTCGGACCGATCTGCGAGTTCGGCAGCGACTTCAACGGCCTGACCTGCAGCAGCGCGGACATGAACGCGCCCAACCCGACCGCGGACCCGATCCTCGCGCGATATGCCGAGCGGTACGTCCGCACGCTGCCAAATGCTGATCGCCAATCCCTCGCGGCCGAGACGCAGAAGGCGATCTATCTGCTGATGCCGGTCGGCGAGGCGTCGATCGGGAGGGTGGCGGCGAGCCTGGGCCTCAATGAGCGCACCCTGCAGCGCCGGCTCGCGGCGGAGGACGCCGACTTCACCGACCTGCTCGGCAAGATCCGCCGGGACCTGACGGTCCGCTATGTGGCGAACGAAGCCCTGCCGCTGGCCCGGATTGCGGGCCTCGTGGGCTACACCCGGCAAAGCTCCTTCAATCGCTGGTTCGCCGAGGAATTCGGCATGTCGCCGACCCGCTGGCGGGCCGGACGGTCTCCGCCGCCTCCAGGGCCCGCCGTCGGCGGACCCGGAGCGCCCGCGGCCGACTAGAACTGCGCCCGAAGCGTCGCGCCCCAGGTGCGTGGCGCGCCGAGCTGGCCGGCGAACCCGAACGCCGCGGCGGCGACGATCGAGGCCGTGCTCAGATTCTGGAAGTAGGTCTTGTCGGTCAGGTTGTTGACCCAGATCGAGGCGTCGTAGCGACCCCGACCGAACTTGGCGCCCAGGCGGGCGTTCGCCAGCGCATAACTTGGGATGCGGCCGTAGGGACTGTCGTCGACCGTGCCGAACACCGCGGATCGATAGCTGTATTGGCCTAGCACGTAGGGCTGGATATCGCCGCTGAGATCCCAGGCGTAGCTCAGGGCGGCGTTCCACACCCACTTCGGGGCCTGGTAGACCTCTGCGCCGGTCAGATCGCAGACGCCGGTGACCCCTACGCCGCAAGGGGCGTTAGGATAGGACGTGTAGCGGACGTCGTTGTACGAGCCGTTCAGCGAGGCATCGAGGCCGCGGACGATCTCCCAGGTCGCCTCCGCCTCAACCCCCTTCGCCCGGACGTCGCCGACGTTGGCCAGGAAGGATCGCGCCCCATTCGACGGCACGATATTGGCCTGCAAGCCGGTCAGGTCGGTCCAGAAGGCGCTAAGGTTCAGCGTCGCGCGGTTGTTCAGCAGCGACTGCTTCAGGCCGATTTCCCGGTTGTCGACCTTCTCCGGCTGCAACACGAGCGGCGAGCCGGCGGTGACCGCCGAATTGAGGTTCAGGCCCGCCGACTTGTAGCCGGTGGAATAGGTCACATAGGCCAGCGAATGGTCGGTCAGCTTGTAGGAGAGGCTCGCCAGGTACGACCAATTTCCCCCTTTCACGTCGACGTTGTAGTGGAACGGCAGGGACGTCGCGGCGTACGGCGTGCCGACCGTCGAGGTGTCCGAAATCCCCTCGCGCTTGTCGTACGTGTAGCGCAGGCCGCCGGTCGCAGTGAGCTTGTCGCTGATGTGGAAATTGGCCTGCCCGAAGGCTGCCGCGCTCTGCGTCTTGGTCGAGGTGTCGCCGATGTACTGCGATCCCGGCGCGATGCTGACCGCCGCGGCTGCTGGGTTCGAGAGGCGCAGGAAGGTCGTGTAGAAGGCGCTGGCGTCATAGCCGAACTGGTTGAGGATGAAGTGGTCCTTCAGC
>DASXKT010000375.1:0-16776 GCA_036496685.1 Phenylobacterium sp. | reverse complement strand
CGCATGGCGGTGGCCTATTCCCTGGCCAATGACGAAGCCAGCCTGGACCGCATGCGCAAGAATTTCAGCCCCAAAATGATGGGCACGCCCGACGCCAGCGCTTTTGCGGTCTTGTCCCAGAGCATTTCGATGCACGGGCTGGCGTTCCGCGACGCCGCCGCCCAGATCGCCTCGGTGGACACGCTGACATCCTTCATGAAGGATTTCAGCAAGCAGCACTCCCAAAAGAATTCCTAGATTTCTTCCAGCCAGTTGAGCGCCCGCTCGGCGACTTTCTCCCAGCCCGGCTCGCCCACCAGCCAGTGGCTCATGCCGGGCATGGCTGTGAAGGCCGCGCCGAGCCGCTCCGCGACGGCTCGCCCGGTGCTCGGCGAATGCACGACGTCGGCGCTGCCGCAGATCACCAGGCTAGGCGTTGCAAGCGCGCCGGGCCCGACGCTGGTGGTCATGAAGGGGTCCAGCCACCAGTTCAGCGTCTCGCGCACCGCCTTGGCGCTTTCCGGGCGCAGGCGCGCGACGGCGGCCTCCCGCTCGGCCTTGGGCACACGGTCCAGGCTATAGGCGCGCATCAGGCTCCGGTCGGGAGCCATGGCGCCCGACGCGAAGGGCCCGAGCATCTGCACCCCGAAGGCGGTCGCGGCCTCCTCCAGGCTGGAGCCGGCGATGCCCCACGGCGGCGATGGCGCGAGGAGAACCAGGGCCTTGAGGTTCGCCCTGCGCGCTGCGAGCTGGGCCACGAGCCCGCCCATGGAGTGGCCCAGCAACACCGGCGGCTCCGGAAGCTCAGCACAAATCCTGACGATGTCGGCGGCGTAGTCGGCCATAGACACGCCGGTCACAGCGTCCGGCGGATCCTCGGGACCATGGCCCCTGAGGTCGGGCGCAATCACATTGAAGCCCGCCGCCGTGAACGGCGCGCGGAAACGGTCGAAGGCCCAGCCGCCGCAGAAGGCGCCATGCACCATGACGATGGCTGTCATTCGTCCTCTCGTCGCGGAAATCGGCGGCGCCGTCGGCCACCTGCAATCTTAAGGCCAGTGGTGTGGCCGCCTCCAGGCTTTCAACCGCGGCCGGGCGTCGCGGCAAAGCTCCCGAACGCTTCGACCACCCGCTCATAGGCGGCCTTCTTGAAGGGCACGATCAGTTGGGCGGCCTCGGCGAGAAACGCCCAGCGCCAGGCGTCGAATTCTGCCGGCGGGTGGCGCGTGAGGTCGATGTCGGCATCTACGCCCTCGAAGCGGAAGGCGAACCAGACCTGCTTCTGTCCCCGCCAGCCCCGCATGGCCTTGCTGCTGCGGTGGCCGGGCGGGAAGTCGTAGGCGACCCACCCCTCGGTCCGTCCAAGGAAGGTCGCCTGCTTGGCGCCGGTCTCTTCAAAGAGCTCGCGCCGCGCGGCGGTCTCCAGGTCTTCGCCGGGGTCGATGCCGCCCTGCGGGAACTGCCAGTTGTGCGGCCCAGGCGTGTTGGCGCGGCGGCCCAGCCAGACGCGCCCGTCCGGATGGAACAGAACGACGCCCACATTGGGGCGATAGAGTTCGAGGTCCTCAGCCATACGCCCTGGCTTCTAGCCTATTGCCTGACAAGAGCCGAGGCTGGCGCCAGTTGAAAGCCCCGCTGGTCCAGCGCCCGGGCCCATTGGCTGACTTTCTCGAGGGTCACGGGATAGGCAAAGCCAGACCCCAGGGCCTGGCCGCGCTGCAGGGCGCCCGACTCCAGCGCCAGGAGTTGCTGGTCGATGGCGGCGGGATTGAGCTGGTCGTCGATCACCCGCTCGGCCGAGGCGCGGGGCATTCCACCGACCCGCCGCGCCGCTGCCCCGTCGTCGACGAAGGCGACGCCGCGACCGCGCACGGCGCTTGCGAAGGCCTGGTAGGCGCTGTCAGACGCCAGGAACCGCGATCCCAGATAGTTGGTCACGCCGAAGTAGCCGGCGGCGCGCGACAGGATCCACTCCAGCTTCTGCACCGTCTCCTGCCCCTGGGCGCCGGCCATCAGGGTGTAGGGGCCCGGGTCGTTGTCTGGATAGTCGATCGGCTCCATCGGGGTTTCGAGCAACACCTCGTGGCCATGGGCGCGCGCCATGTCGATCCAGCCCTGCAGGCCCTCGGCGTAGGGGGAGAACGACAGGGTGACCTCCGGCGGCAGGCTTTCGATCGCCGCGTGTGTCGCGCGTTCGTTGAGCCCAAGGCCGCCGATCACCAGAGCGACTTTGGGCCGCCCATTGGCCAGGAACGGCCGGCGGTAGACTTCGAAGGGGGTGCGGCCGTCCCTTGCGATGATCGGCAGGGGTCCGGCCGGGCCGGGCGCAAAGAAACCGGTCATCGGAGCCGCGGGCAGAGGCTCGCCAGGGGCCGGCGGCGGCAAAGTCGCGCTTGCGGCCTGCGGGGCGGACCCGGCCATCGGCGGTAACGCCTGTTCCGAGAGACGGATCACGTCCTGGCCGACCTGCATCGGCGCATGCGCGGGGGTCAGCCTCTCGCGCCAGCCTTGGGGTGCATGGCGTAGGGCCTGGCCGAGCGAGATCCGAACGGCGTCGGGGTCGTGGTGCGAAGGGCCAAGCAGCCGCAAGAGCACCGCCAGCGCCACGATCAGCAGCAGAGCGGCTGCGGCCAGACCGCTGAAACGGCCGGCGAGCAGGTTCCGAGTCCCCGAGCCTCCGACGCCAGGCGACGCCAGGCGGGGAAGTGCGATCCGGGGAAGTGCGGTGGTGGCCACGGCTCTGGGTGCTCCTCAAGCGGAGCCTCCCAAAACAGGGTTAACGAGGGCTTCCCATCGCCTTACGTGGACGCCGATTTTCCGGACGGGACGCGGATTTGCGCCCGCCCGGGTCGCGAGGGCCGCTACTTCGGCGCCGGAACCGCCGGCTTCGCGTCGGCGACCTTGGCCTTGCTGTAGATCTCCGCGAGCTTGGCCGTGGGCTTGGCCAGCTTCGGGGTCAGGGCCACGGAGCCGTAGTGCAGGACGTCCTCGGCGCGCGCCAGCTGGAAGTCCTTCTTGGCGTCGAAGCTATCCGGCGGAGCCTCGGCCGGGGCGTGCGGCGCCTTGCGGACCTTGCCCTCCTCGGCGTTCAACGCGTTCTTGAATGACGCTTCCGAGAACTGGTAGGCGTGATTGGCGATGGTCTGGGCCTCGTCCTTGGTCGAGGCGACTTCCAGATCCGGTTCGATGCCGGTCTTCTGGATCGAGCGGCCAGACGGGGTGTAGTAGCGCGCCGTGGTCAGCTTGAGCGCGCCGTCCATGCCGCCGCGCAGCGGGATCACCGTCTGCACCGAGCCTTTGCCGAAACTGGTCAGACCGACGATCTCGGCCCGCTTGCGGTCCTGCAGGGCGCCGGCGACGATCTCAGCGGCCGAAGCCGTGCCGCTGTCGATCAGCACCACCATCGGCATGCCGTTGGTGATGTCGCCCGGCCGGGCGTTGTAGCGTTCGACGTCGCGCGGATCGCGGCCGCGCTGGCTGACGATCTCGCCGCCCTCGAGGAACAGGTCGGAAACTCCGACAGCCTGGTCGAGCAGGCCGCCGGGGTTACGCCGAAGGTCGAGGATCAGCCCCTTCATCTTCGGGTTCTTGGCGTGGATCTCGGCGAATGCGGCTTGCGCCTCGTCGGTGGTCTTCTCGTCGAAGCCGGAAATCCGCAGCACGCCGTAGTCGCCTTCCAGGCGGGCGGTGGCGGTCTTCTGCTTGATGATCTCGCGGACCACCTTGACGTCGAACGGGTCGGATTTCTCGCGGGCGATGGTCAGCGTCACCGTCTCGCCGGGCTTGCCGCGCATCTGCTTGACCGCGTCGCTGACTGAGAGGCCCAGGACGCTGTCGCCGTTCACCGCCGTGATGTAGTCGCCGGGCTTCAGCCCAGCCTTGGCGGCCGGCGTGTCGTCGATCGGCGAGATCACCTTGACCACGCCGTCTTCGCTGGTGACCTCGAGGCCGAGGCCGCCGTATTCGCCGCGCGTCTGATCGCGCATGTCGTCGAAGCCTTCGGGATCGAGGTAGCCCGAGTGCGGATCGAGCGAGGTCAGCATCCCGTCAAGCGCGGCGTGAATGAGCTTGGTGTCGTCCACCGGCGTCACGTACTGCCGCTCGACAGTGTCGAGCACGTCGCCAAACAGGCCAAGCATTCGATAGGTGTTGGCCTTGGGGGGCGCCGCCGCGTTTGCGTGCTGGCTCACATAGGCCATGGACCCCGCGCCGAGGACAAAAGCCGAAACGCCGATAAGGAGGTACTTCTTCATCGCCTGCCGTGGGCTCCCTTGCGGCGTGCGCGTGGCGCACATGGACCGCGTGTGAAACGGACCCCTCTCGAACGCTTTTTAGGGCGCTCAGCCCGCTTTGTTCAGCCAGCGCCCCGGATCAACCGGCGCACCCTGCTCTCGAACCTCCAGGTAGAGTTCCCTGGAGGGTCTCTGCCCGTCCGCCCCATCGCCGGTCGATTGTCGGCTATCCGGCATCCATCCGACAGCCTGACCCGCCGCGACAGATTGCCCGACAGAAACCGATGTCTTGTCAAGGCCAGCAAGCACCAGATGGTATCCGCCCGCCAGTCTTAATATCAAGATGACGCCCCATCCCTTCACCGGGCCTACGTACTGGACGGACCCGGGGCCGGGACTGGCGACCTTGGCCCCGCCGGGGGCAGCGAAGGTGAGGCCGTTGGAACGACCTCCGCTCGCCAACGTCTCGCCGAACCGCCGCACGATTGGGCCAGCGGTCGGACTAGAGAGGCTTTGCGGCGGGCTGATGGCCGTATCGGCGAGCGCCGGAGCGGCGGATCCGCGCAGGTTCGGCGCGCCCGGCGGCGGACTGGCCTCGGCGATCGCGCTTTCGTTGGTGAAGAGAGCCTCGCTCTCGACAGCGGCCAGGCGGCGCTGGCGCATCATCTCGCCGGCCTCGCTCGCATAGCCCATTGCGCGGGCCTGAAGCTCGGGCGTCATCGCCTTCACGAGGATGGCGGCCCGAACCGCGTCCTTCGCGTCCTTCGGAGCCACCAGCAGGGCGGGCGGCGGGTCGCGCCGCAGCTGCTCCAACACCGTCAGCAGTCTGGAGAGCTGGTTCATGTTGCGGGCCTGCTCCGCCGACAGCTCCGTCTCGGCGACATTCAATCGCGCCAGCCGCTCCCCGGTCGCGGCCACCGCAACAGCTCCCAGGGTCAGGGCGGTCAGGCCCACAGGCAAGATCAGCGCCGTCTTCATCCGATGTCCCGACTCCACGTCAATCGCGATGATAGGGCGAACCGGCCAGGATTGTGACCGCCCGATAGACCTGCTCCGCCAACATGGCGCGCGCCAGGGCGTGAGGCCAGGTCTGCGGCCCGAACGCCAGTTTTCCGTTCGCCTGAGCCAGTAGAGTGGGATCGAGGCCGTCCGCGCCGCCGATCAGAAAGATCAGTTTCCGCACGCCGCGATCGCGCAAGCCTGCGACCTCTTCGGCAAAGGCGCGCGATGGCCGCGCTGCGCCGCGTTCGTCACAGGCGATCACATGCGCGTCGGCCAGATGCGGCTTCAAGGCCTCGGCCTCCGCCGCCTTGCCGGACTTGCGGCTTTCGACCTCGACCACCTCGACCGGGCCGAGACCCAGGGCGCGCCCCGCGTTGGTGGCGCGTTCCGCATAGAGCTTGACCAGCTCCGTCTCCGGAGAACGAGCCAGGCGGCCGATGGCGACGATGCTGATCTTCACGGGGAGTTCGATACGCGATCCGGCGAAGGCTCGCCAATCGCAGTGCAAGGCGTAAGCTTTCGGAGGGACGTGCTTGAGGAGCTGAAGATGAGGAAGCTTTTCGCGGTCGGCGCGCTGGCCCTGCTTGTGATCGTGCCTGCGCCGCACACGGAGGCCCAGCCAGGGATACCGCGGGGCAGCTTCCAGCGTTCCTGTCGCGACATCCAGGTCAACGGTCAGTTCCTCAGCGCCTGGTGCCAGGGATCGCGTGGATCCGGACAGTCCTCGATCAACATCCAGAGCTGCAGCGGCGACATCGGGGTCGATGCGTCAGGCGCGCTGGTCTGTGCAGGGCCGGGCGGCGGCCGGCCTCCGCCTGGACCCGTCTTTCCGCCGCCCGGCCCTGGCCCAGGCCGCCCGCCACCGCCCGGCCCAGGGTTTCGTCCGCCACCCGGCGGCGGTGGTTTCGGCATCGTGCTCTTTGGGCAGCGCGGCTTTCGAGGCCCATCGGTCCGGATCGACCGTGATGTGTCCAACCTCGCCAACACCGGCATGAACGACCGCACCCGCTCGATCCAACTCGACCGCCGCTCAGGGCCGTGGATCGTCTGCACCGACGCCAACTTCCGGGGACGCTGCACGACGATCGACCGGAACGTCGACGACACCGGTCGGATCGGAATGCTGGACTCGATCTCGTCCCTGCGGCGTCGCTAGCGCCGGCCGGTGGCTTTCGAGGTCTTTTTCCTGGTCGCCGGCTGAACGGGCTGGAGCGGCGGCAGGGGCGCGGTTTGGTCCCAAGCCAGCATCTGGCCGATGACGACCTGACTGACCGACTTGGCGGCAATCGCCGAGCGGCCGGTATCGCCGTCGCAGACCACCCGAAGGCCGGATTCGGCCTCCCCGCTGTCGCCCGCGCCTGGCGTCCAGGCCTCCTCGGTGTTGTCCTTCTTCATCACCAGGACGCCGAACCGGGAGTAGACGGAGAAGCTGCGCCAGCGGACACGGCGCTTGGCGCAGTCGTACTCGTTCAGCATGCGGACATAGCCGGGCTGCGGCGGGCCCTCGGAGGCAAGGCTGCGCTTGACGCTGACGCTCCAGACCCGTCGCACAGCGCCCTGGCCGCCGGTCCGTTCCGCGGCGGCGGAGTCGATGATGGTCATCACGTCCGGACTCGAAGCGATCACCGTATAGACCGCCGCCCCGGCGCTCGGCGCAGCTGAGAGGCCGATGCAGACGGCGAGCGACAACTGCGGGAAGAACGCTCGATGGGTCATGTCAGGTCGGATCCTGCGCTCGATCCCGACTTATCGCACGACCCGTCAAAACCGGGTTACCGAGCCCGGGGCGCCCGTATTGGAGGCTCGCCTCAGGGCGTCTTGGGCGCCGGCGGCTCTTCATGCGCCCAACTGCCCGGCGGTCCCGGGAAGACGACGGGGCTCTCGTAGCCATCGGCGCCGACCGCGCTGACGCCAAAAAACCAGTCGTCGATATTGACCGCCTTCAGCATCGCCTGGCCGGTCGGCGCGGCTTCGCGGCTGTAGCGCCATTGCGGATCGGTGGTGCCCCGCCACCACAGGCGATAGCTCGCGGCGTCGCCCGCCGGCTTCCACTTCACCGTCGTGTCGACCGAGACGGCGCCGGAGGTCTCCACGTGGGTCGGCGGGGCCGGCGCCTGGGCGAGCGCCGCCATCGACACCGCGTTCAGCCGCGTGACCTGGGCAAGGTAGGCGAAATCCACGCCCTCGATCACGTCGCCGTAGCGCACGCCGCCCTCGGTGCGCAGGTCCTGGTGCTGGCGATTGTAGTTTTCGTTGGCCTCAGTGATGCGCACGGACGGGAAGCCGGCGTTCAACATCTCCACCTGGTCGCCGCCGCGCCCGAAGCGGTCGGTGCGATAGATCATGGTGACGTTGAAGTTGGCGAGGTAGCGATCCGCGAGGCCGTCGATGAACCGGGCGAGATTGCGCGAGGGGCTGTCGACCTCGCCTCCGTTGTAGCGACGCTTGTCGGCCTCTTCCTTGGTCTCGACCGCCTTGGTCCCCTCGGAGAACACGCGCACGCGGGTGGTCTCCCGCGTCCCGGTCAGGCCCTCGGAGTTGCCGACGATGTCGTTGTTGAGGTCGGCCTCCACGTGCCAGCGGTTGGCCTTGGCGTAGTCGGCCAGGACCTTGCCGCCGTTCAGACCCTGCTCCTCTCCGGAGAGCACGGCAAAGACCAGGGTGGCTGGGAACTTGTGCTTCGAGAGCACACGGGCGGCCTCCATCACCGCGGCGACTCCGGAGGCGTCGTCGTTGGCGCCCGGTGCGTCCGACGTGAAGTTCATGACGTCGGTGACGCGGCTGTCCAAGTGCCCGGAGATGACGATCACCCGGTCGGGGTCCGTCGTCCCCCGCTGGATCGCCAGCACGTCCATCACCTCTGTCGGATTGGGGATCCGGCGCCCGGTGAACACCTGGCTGGGTGTCTCGACGGTCAGGCAGCCGCCGCAATCCTTGGAAATGGCCGTGAACTCGGCGGCGACCCAGCGCCGGGCGGCGCCGATGCCGCGGGTCTCGGACTTGGTGTCGGAGAGTGTGTGGCGGGTGCCGAAGGAGACCAGCTTGGCGATTGTTGCGTGCTGGCGCTCTGCGGAGACCTGCCCGGCGATCTCATGCAGCAGCGCATGCTCGGTCGGCATGGGCTGGGCCCTGGTGAAGGAGGTGGTGGCGGCGGCGACCGCAAAGGCGAGGATGGCTAGGGGTGGCAGGCGACGCACGGGAAACTCCGGAACTCGAGGCGCGCGACCTTCGCCGTAGCGCCTTTCGGATGCAAGGGTACGAGGCGGGCCCGGCGACTTGCGCTCCGGCCGGGGCCGCCGGAAGGTGCGGCAAATTCGTTGTTGGGAGTGATGCATGCGACGGTGGATCGGAGCGCTGACGGCCACCCTGGCGCTGGCCGTGGCCGCGCCCTCGGCGGCGGCGGCCCTGAACGGCGATTGCCCGGAGGGCTATGTGGTCAAGGCGGGCCTCAACACCGATTTTCCGCACAAGGGCCTGAAGCGCGCCTTCCTCGTCTATCCGGCGCAAGGCGCGAAGGGACCCGCGCCGGTGTTCGTGCCCCTGACCGGGTCGGTCGAATCGACCATGGACAACCTCACGGTCGCCCGCAGCGGCGCGACCTCGCTGATGGCTGCTCAGGGCTTCCTGGTGATCGGGCCGGTGCGCGAATGCGCCAAGCAGGACCCGAACCTCAAGGCCGGCGTCTGCAATGGCCCGGGCTCGGGCGGTTGGAACTGGAATCCCTGGTTCGAGGGGCGCGCCGCTTCGCCGGCCGGCGATCAGTGGAAGAGCGACGAGGGGCCGGACTCGAGCTTCCTGATTGCGGCGGTGAAGTGTGCGGCCAAGTCATTCCCGGTCGATGCCCGGCGCATTTTCCTGGGCGGGATCTCCTCGGGCGGCACGATGACCAATCGGGCGCTGACGTTCCGCTCGGACTTCTGGGCCGGCGGCCTGCCGATCTCTGGGGAGTGGTACGTGACCAAGGACGACGGCTCCCCGCTCTCCTTCGAGGGCGGCCGCACGGAGGTGGCGGCAGCGCCCGCCAAGGTGCATCAGGGCCGGGTGGGGCCGTTTCCGCTGAAGGCCCGCCTCGATCCGCTGATCGTGATCACCGTCTGGGGCGGGGAGAAGGACCTCTGGAAGTGCGACGGCGTGCTCTGCGCCGATTACCGCCCCTCGACCCAGGCGGCATCGAACTACTTTTCCTCAATGAAGAACGTCGTCCACGTGGCCTGCACCGCCGGCCACGGCCACATGTGGCCGCAGGTGAACACCCAGGCTTTCAACGCCTGGGCGCTGAAGACCCTGGCGTCACATCCGAAGGGCAGCGATCCGAAGGGCTTCAGGCTGACGCCGCCGCCCGAGGGTTACGCCTGCAAGCTCGGCCGCTTCACGGACCACTATCCGGAAGGCTGAGGCCGGCTACTTCTTCTTCGTGGGGTCGTCGGCCGGATTGACATAGGTCATGGCGAAGGGGCCCTCGGCCGAGACCTGGACCACCCCGCCCGCCTTGGTGAAGGCGTAGTGGTTCATCCCCTTGGGCGCCTCAGCGAAGCCGCCGGGCGTCAAGGCGGCGCTCTTCGCCGGATCGAGCTTGTCGCCAATGCCCAGGCTGAAGTCGCCGCTCATCACCGTCACATATTCGTCCGTGGGGTGATGGTGCGCGGGGATCTTGTAGCCCGCCGGCATCTTCAACCGGATGACGAACATGCCGGCCTTGCCGGGATCGCCCGACAGCACCGCCATCTGGGCGCCCTTCGGAAACACCGCCGGCGCCGGTCCCCACTTGAGATTTGCGGAATTGACTTGCGCGCTGGCGCTGGACGCTACGCTGACGAGGATACCGACTACAGCCGCGATCCTGAACATGGCTTGGCCTCCGCTAAGGAGCGGTCAGCCTATTTGCATAACGCCGGAATGTCGACGTGCCGGCCAGCCTCGGGGGCCATCAGCGCGGATAGTAGTACGGCCGATAGTAGACGTAGGGATCGGGCGGGGGCGGGTGGCGCTCGTCGTAATAGTAGTACTGCGGGGGTGCGCTCGCCCGCTGACGTTCGGCGATCGTACGCTGACGTTCGGCGTCGGCCGCAGCGCGTTGTTGCGCAGCCTGAGCGGCCAGCTGCTCGGCTTCTGCCGTCGCTTTCCGGCGTACGGCTTGGGCTGCGGCGAGTTGTTCCTCGGCCACCGCACGGGCGCGCTGCGCCTCCCGTTGAGCTTCCCTCGCGTGAAACTGGGCGGACACCTGCACGCCGCAGGTCTTGAGGTCGGCGATCCCTTGCGAAGCTCCGGACAGGGAGGCGCTCATCGCCTCGTCAGTCAGCCAGGCGATCTGCAGGGTCTTGCCGTGGCGCAGGGCCGCGAGCGTCTCCTCGCTGAGGCCCATGACCGCGAGTCCCTCGTCGCCCGTGCGCTGCACCAGGTTGGAATAGGGCTTCTGGTCGATTCGGAGCGGCAGGAAGGCCTGGGTCGGAACGCCTTCCTTGGTGAACCTCAGCGACACGCGCTCGCCATCGGAGACCAGCGCCACAGGCGCGACAGCGCCCGACCGCGCGACCAGCTCAAAATCCGTATGGCATTGCGTTTCTTCGGGCACGATGGCCCAGGCCGAGGCATCGAATCTGGCTGCGATTGACGGTCCCGCAACCGCCGTCGCAGCCAGGGTGAACAGAACCCGAACCCCCAAAGGTGGCATCGTAGACAGCTCCCTGAGCCGCCCCTCGACTATAGGTTACGCCTGGAGCGCCTTCGCGCCTAGGGGTAGAAACCCTGAGGGTGGGCGTCGATTGACCCTTACGCGACCCTTGGCGGGGTGGCGCAAGATCATCGCTGGTATGTGAAAGGATTGGCGCCGGCTGCGGCCGATGCGCGCGCTCGCGGGCGTCCAGTCCAGGCTCGTTCCCTCGTAATCGCCCGAGGAAGGCCTGATGACGCGCGCTCGCCGATTAACCACGTACAAGCTTAGCCATTTACGAAGTCTTAAGAAAGCTGCACAATGGCCTGAGGCCAAGCTTGTTCATGTTGAACGCGTCCTTGGCTGGAAACAACGGCCGGACAGTGCAGCTTACAGTCGATTCGAATGCCCGCAGTTGGCGTCGCGCCCCTTGGGTCGTCCCTTCGATCCTGGCGGCTTTTATCGCATTCGGCGGCTCGCCCGCCGCGGCAAACCCACTCACCGATTGCTGGGAGCGAATCGCCGTCGCGGTGCGCCACACGCCCCACCCCCATGCGGCGCATCCCGTAGCGCACAAGGCGCGTCACGTTGCGCCGAAGCATCGTCCCAAGATTCACAAGGCCTCGACGCCCGGCCATGCGGTCATCCGGCCGCAGCGCACGCGGTACATCCTGAGGCCCCGGGCGTGCGGAACGCATGAGGCGATGATGACGCCGATGCCCGGCGCCGTTGGTCCGGAGGCCCCGGAACTTCTGCTGGCCGAGCTCGCCGGTCCTCCCGCACCCGTGCCCGGCATCGACGTCGCCGACGTGGCGCCGGTCGTGCCGCCATCGATCGGCCCGGAGACTTTCGCGCCCGACAACTTCGGTCCGGGCCCCCACCCGGGCATCACGCCGACCGGCGGCTTCGTTGGAGGCGGAGGCCCCGGTGGCGGTGGTCCTGGCGGGCCTGGCGGTCCGGGACAGCCCCCGGTCACGCCCCCGGGCCCTCCCGTAACGCCCCCGGACGGTCCTCCGATAACGCCGCCCGGCCCGCCGCCGGTGGGGCCTCCTCCGGGCGTTCCCGAGCCGGCGACCTGGGCGATCATGATCACCGGCTTCTTCGGTATCGGCTCTGCCTTGCGCCGCCGCAGGGCGCAGACGGCTTAGGCTGCGTCCTCTCCGCGCTGGGCGCCTTGCGTCCGTGCTAGAGCTTACCGATCTCGGGAGCGTCTCATGCGGTTATTGCTGAACATCCTCTGGTTCATCCTCGGCGGCTGGATTTCCGGGAGCCTCTGGATCCTGGCAGGCCTGCTGCTGGCGATCACCATTATCGGCCTGCCGTGGACGCCGGCCGCGTTCCGCATGGCCGGCTTCAGCTATTGGCCGTTCGGCAAGGTGGTAGTGCACCGCGACAACGGCGCCGCCAGCGTCCTGCTGAACATCCTGTGGCTGCTGCTTGCGGGCTGGTGGCTGGCGCTGCACCACATCGTCCTGGCCGCCGCGCTCGCGGTGACCATCATCGGCATCCCATTCGCCTGGCAACACGTGAAGCTGGCGATGCTTGCGCTTACCCCGGTCGGCAAGGCTGTGGTCGAGGTCTGAGCTAGGGACGTGCCGTAGAGTCAGTTTGCGTCCCGTCCCGCGTTGACACCCCGTCTCCCATGCGTATAAGTCCGCCGCTCTTCGCCCGCGGGCCAACTCGCGGGCGCATTCCGTTTTGCACATACACAGTGATTTTGAAGGCGCGAACGATGTACGCGGTGATCAAGACCGGCGGCAAGCAGTACCGGGTTTCTCCCGGCGACCTGATGGTCGTCGAGAAGCTGGCTGGTGAGCCCGGCGCCAACGTGGCCTTCGGCGAAGTGCTGATGGTCGGCGAAGGCGAAGCCGTTGTGGTTGGTGCTCCGACCGTGGCCGGCGCGAGCGTGTCCGCGACCCTCATCGAAACCCGCAAGGGCGAGAAGGTGAAGATCTTCAAGAAGATCCGTCGCCAGGGCTATCGCCGTACGCGGGGCCATCGCCAAACCGAAACCGTGCTGCGGGTGACGGCGATCGCCGGCGCCGACGGCAAGGAAACCAAGTGGGACGGCAAGGTCGACCTGACCACCAAGGGCGAGCTCGATGCGCGCGCCCGCGGCCTGGTCTACGTCAGCCCGGCGGCGCAGCTGGAGGCCGCAGCGGCCGCCAAGCTGCAGACACCCAAGGCTACGACTGCGAAGCCGGCCGCCAAGGCCAAGGCCGCCCCCAAGGCGAAGGCCGCCGACGTGACCGAAGCTGCGGCTCCCGCCGAAGCCAAGGCCGCTCCGGCGAAGAAGGCCGCTGCGAAGCCGGCCACTGACGACAAGAAGGCTGCTGCGCCGAAGAAGGCCGCCGCGGCTCCGAAGAAGGACAAGTCGGCCGAGTAAGGCCGGCTCTTAGGTTAGGAGAGCGCAATGGCTCACAAGAAATCTGGCGGTTCCTCGCGCAACGGGCGCGATTCCGCGGGTCAGCGCCTCGGCGTGAAGAAGTTCGGCGGTGAAGCTGTGCTCGCCGGCAACATCCTCGTGCGTCAGCGCGGCACCAAGTTCTGGCCGGGCGACAACGTGGGCCTTGGCCGCGACCACACCCTCTTCGCGACCGCCACGGGCGCCGTGAAATTCATCACCAAGCGCGACGACCGCACCTACGTGAACGTGGTGATGGCCGAGGACAACAAGGCCAAGTAGCGAACCGCCTTCACCGGTTCGCCCTTGGAAACCAAGGCGGACCGGACAGACGAACCTAAGCGGGGAGTCCGGTCAGCCGGGCTCCCGCTTTCGTTTTGGGCCCCGCTAGAGGGCCGGGAGGTAGATGATGTGCGCGACTGACGTGACACCCGTGGTCTCCACGGAACGGCTGGTTCTTCGCGGGCCGGTGCGGAATGACGCCGCCCCCCTCGCCGCATTTGCGTGTGATCTGGGCGTGTCCGCCATGACCACATCCATGCCACATCCCTACAGCCTCGATGACGCCGAGGCGTGGATCGAGCGCGCCATGAACTGCGACTGGCGGCAAGAGGCGCTGTTCGTCATTGAGCACCATGCCTTCGGCGTCGTCGGATTGCTGAGCTTCGACCACGACTGCGGTCCACGCGCGGAGATCGGCTACTGCCTCGGCCGGGCCTACTGGAACCGGGGCTATGCGACCGAAGCCGTGCGCGGGGCGCTAAAGTGGGTGAAGCGCGACTGGGGCAAGAGTGTCGTGGTCGCCGGTCACTTCGCCGACAACCCGGCGTCGGGCCAGGTACTGTGCAAGGCGGGCTTTCTCTACACCGGCGATGTCGAGCGCCGCTGTTCCATGGCCCGCGGCCGCGACGACGTTCCGACGCGGATGATGGTGTGGCTGGCGTAAGTGCGGCGCCATTGTTCAAAACCCTCTGTCATCCTCCGGTCAGCTGAAAGCTGATCCGGGGGGCCCAAGTCGACTCGCCAACTGGCCAACGCCGCTTGGGTCCCCCGGATCACCACCTCGGGCGACCGTGGGATGACGAGGGTGGGTGTGCTATTCGCCCTTCCCAACAAGGCTCCAGACCAATCCCATGAAGTTCCTCGACGAGTGCAAGATCTACATCCGCTCCGGCAACGGTGGCGGCGGGGCCGTGTCGTTCCGGCGGGAGAAGTACATCGAGTACGGTGGCCCGGATGGTGGCGACGGCGGCAAGGGCGGCGACGTGTGGATCAAGGCGGTCGAGGGCCTGAACACCCTGATCGACTTCCGCTACCACCAGCACTTCAAGGCCGAGACCGGGGTCCACGGCATGGGCCGCAACCGCCACGGCTCCAACGGCGAGGACGCGGTGCTGCGCGTGCCGGTCGGGACCCAGGTGTTCGCAGAGGACAAGGAAACCCTGCTGCTCGACCTGGACAAGGCGGGCACGCGGGTGCGGCTGCTGAAGGGCGGCAACGGCGGCTTCGGCAACACCTATTTCAAGGGTCCGGTGAACCAGGCCCCGCGCCACGCCAATCCCGGCCAGGACGGCGAGGAGCGCTGGATCTGGCTCCGGCTGAAGCTGATTGCCGACGTGGGGCTGGTGGGCCTTCCGAACGCCGGCAAGTCTACCTTCCTGGCCGCCGCCAGCGCCGCCAAGCCGAAGATCGCCGACTACCCCTTTACGACGCTGGCGCCCAACCTGGGCATGGTCGACCTCTCGGTCGGCGAGCGGTTCATCCTGGCCGATATCCCGGGCCTGATCGAGGGCGCCAGCGAGGGCGCAGGCCTCGGCGTCCGTTTCCTCGGCCATGTGGAGCGTACGGCGACCCTGATCCACCTGGTCGACGGCACGCAGGACAACGTCGTTGAGGCATGGAAAACCGTGCGTCACGAGCTTGAAAGCTACGGCGAGGAGCTGGGCGACAAGGTGGAGATCCTGGCCCTCTCCAAGGTCGACGCCCTGGACAAGGACGCGCGCAAGGCCAAGGCCAAGGCGCTGGCCAAGGCTTCCGGCGCACAGGTCCGGCAGGTTTCCGGCGTCTCGGGCGAAGGCGTCACCGAACTGCTGCGCGAGGCTTACGCGCTGGTCCGCGTGCGCAAGGGAGAGGAGGCGGCCGACGCCATGGCCGCGAGCGGTGAGGTCCCGGAGGACTGGACTCCGTGACCGGCCCTTCCTCGGCGAATTGGACGGCGGCGAAACGGATCGTCATCAAGGTCGGCTCGGCCCTGCTGGTCGGCGAGGATGGCGCCGATCGTCACTGGCTTGCCGCCTTCGCCGCAGACCTCGCCAGGCTGCGAGCCCGCGGGCAGCACGTGCTGGTGGTTTCTTCCGGCGCGGTGGCGCTGGGCCGGCGGCGTCTGGCCCTGCCGAAGCGTGCGCTGACGCTGCCGGAGAAACAGGCGGCCGCCGCGGCCGGGCAATCCGGCCTGATGAGGGCCTGGGAAGAAGCGCTGGAGCCGCATGGCCTGGCCGCAGCCCAGATCCTGCTCACGCGCGACGACACCGAGGTCCGCAGGCGCTGGCTGAACGCGCGGGCCACCGTAGAGACCCTGCTGGCGCTCGGGGTCGTGCCGGTGGTCAATGAGAACGACACCGTGGTCACTGAAGAAATCCGCTACGGCGACAACGACCGCCTGGCCGCCCGCGTGGCCCAGATGATCGGCGCCGACTTGCTGGTGCTGCTCTCTGACGTCGACGGGCTCTACACCGCCGACCCGCGCCGCAACCCGGCCGCTGAGCATCTGCCGAGGGTGGCGCGCCTCACCCCGGAGATCGAGGCGATGGCAGGTGGGGCCAACCTGGCTGGCGGCATGGGCACCGGCGGCATGGCCACCAAGCTCGCCGCCGCCCGGATCGCCAGCGCCGCGGGATGCGCGACAGTCGTGACCCTGGGCCGTCGGCCATCGCCCTTGCTGGCGGTGGAGGAAGGGCAACGTTCGACCGTCATCGAAGCTTCGACGACACCGGCCGCCGCCTACAAGGCCTGGATCGCCGGGTCCCTGGCTCCGGCCGGGACTTTAGTCGTGGACGCGGGCGCGGCTGAGGCTGTGCGCCGGGGCAAGAGCCTGCTGGCGGCAGGCGTTCGGCGGACCGAAGGTCGCTTCGACAAGGGCGATGCGGTTTTGATCCGCGACGAGACGGGCGCTGAGATCGCCCGCGGCCTGGTCCGCTACGAGGCTGAGGACGCCGAGCGCATTTGCGGCCTGAAGAGCGAGGCCATCGAAGCCGCGCTCGGCTACACCTCTGGGCCGCTCGTCCACGCCGACGACCTGGCGCTCGCCGCGCATGTTCCGGCCGGCGGCTGAGCGCGAATTCAGCTCGGGTCGCCGGAGTCCCGGGGACGGGCGGTGATCTGGAGGTCCGCAGGCCGATCGACGTCGAACAGCACCCCGTCATCCGGGCTTTCGATCAGCGCAAGTCGCTCGCCCAGTCCCTGCAGCACGCCGCGCGCGCCGGCGTCCCCGGTCAGGGCCAGGAGCTGGG
>DASXKT010000374.1:0-16713 GCA_036496685.1 Phenylobacterium sp. | reverse complement strand
GCCGTGCCGGATGCGGTCCTCGGCCAGGCCCGGACGGATGCGGCGAAGCACCGCGCGGATGCGCGCGGACAGCTCGGTCATCGAGAACGGCTTGACCACATAGTCGTCGGCGCCCGTGTCCAGGCCGCGGACCCGATCGGTCTCCTCGCCGCGGGCGGTCAGCATGACGATCGGAATGTTGCGGGTCTCGTTGCGCTGGCGCAGCCGGCGGCAGACCTCGATGCCGCTCACCTTGGGCAGCATCCAGTCCAGGACGATCAGGTCCGGCAGGCGCTCCTCGACCATCAGCAGCGCCTCCTCGCCGTCGCCGGCGAGGGTCACCTCGTAGCCCTCCTTCTGGAGGTTGTACTGGAGGAGCGTCGCCAGCGAATCCTCGTCCTCGACCACCAGGACGTGCGGCGTCATCTGCATGGGCGGATCAGACCTTCAGATCGTCGGTCTTCGGCCGGCCGCCGACCATCTCGGCGCCGGTGATCTCATAGTGCACGATTTCGGCGATGTTGGTGGCGTGGTCGCCGATCCGCTCGAGGTTCTTGGCCACGAACAGCATGTGCGCGCAGGCGGTGATCGTACGCGGGTCGCCCATCATGTATGTCAGCAGCTCGCGGAACAGCGAGTTGTAGTGCTCGTCGACCTCGTCGTCCTGGCTCCAAACGGCCAGCGCGCGTTCCAGGTCCGAGCGGCTGTAGGCGTCGAGAACGCTGGAAAGCCGGCCAAGCACCAGCTTGCCCATACGCTCGATGGACCGCGTCAGCGGCGTCAGCGGATCGGACTCAATGATCACCAGGGTACGCTTGGCGATGTTCTTGGCCAGGTCGCCGCAGCGCTCGAGGTTGTTGGCGATCTTCATGGCCGCCACCGCGCGGCGCAGATCGTCCGCGACGGGCTGGCGAAGGGCGATCAGGCGGATGGTCTTGCGCTCGATATCGCGCTCAGCCTCGTCCAGCTTGTCGTCGCGGCTGACGACGGCCGCAGCGAGTTCCTGGTTCCGTTTGACCACAGCGCTGACCGCGTCCGCCACCTGGGCCTCGGTCAAACCGCCCATGCGCACGCACTCAGCCGCCAGGCTGTTCAGCTCGTCCTCGTAGGATTTGACGATGTGCTCGTTCATCCGCCTCGCCCTGGGCGCGCCACCTGCGCGCGGTCCGTATGCTACAGTGTCATGACGCTTTGACGACGCCCTCTGGCTCGACGGCCATCGGGAAATAGGCCGTGAAGGTGCTGCCCTCGCCTTCAGCGCTCGCCACCACCAGGCCGCCACGGTGACGGTTCATGATATGTTTGACGATCGCCAGGCCGAGGCCGGTGCCGGAGCGCGCGCCGCTCTTCTGGCCATCCACCCGATAGAAGCGCTCGGACAGGCGCGGCAGGTTCTGGCGCGCGATGCCCGGCCCCAGGTCAATGAACCGCAAGGTTGCATAGGTCTGCGGCGATGGATCCGGCGCAACGAGGGAAAGGCGCGGAACGCCGTCGTGGCTGGCGGCGGCGGCAAGCTCGGACAAGCCGCTCTGCATCTCGATCCGCACAGCCGCGCCGTCAGGTGAATATTTTATGGCGTTGTCGAGCAGGTTCTGGACCACCTGGACGATCTGGTCGCGCTCGCCGCGCACCGTAACGTGGCAGGCCGCGCAGGGCCGCCAATCGAGCTTGACGCCGCGCTGCGCGCCCAACGGCGCCGCGGCCTCGACCACTTCGGCCACCAGCGGACCCAGCTCGACGACGCCCCGCGGCGGAACGTGCTCATCGAGCTCGATCCGGCTGAGCGACGTGAGATCGGCGATCAGGCGGGCCATGCGGTCGGCCTGCGCCTGCATGATGCCCAGGAACTTCTCTCGCGCCGCCGGGTCGTCCCGCGCGTGACCGCGCAGGGTTTCGATGAAGCCGGACAGCGAGGCCAGGGGCGTACGGAGTTCGTGGCTGGCGTTGGCCAGGAAATCGACGCGGGTGCGCTCCACGCGGCGGACCTCAGTTTCGTCGTGGAAGGTCAATAGGGCCAGGCGCGCGCCATCCTTGCCCAATCCCAGAGGCCGGGCGCGGACCCGTAGACTTCGCGACTGGGCGCCGGTGGTCTCGTAGATCCCGTCGGCGTCGGTTTCGTCGAACAAGGCCTTATCCACCACCGCGAGCACCTCCGGATCGCGGACCGCCGACAGCAGCAGACCTTCCTGGGCGTTGAGGCGCAGCAGCTCGCGCGCCGCGGCGTTGGAGAGGATGAAGCGCCGCCCGGTCAAATCGTCGCGGATCGAGCCTGATACGATCAGGATCGGGTCCGGCAAAGCGTCGACCAGGGCCGGGTACAGGTTGGAATCGGCGGGGGACAGGGCGAATCTCCGTTCCTAAGGACCCTAGCATCCGCAGTCCTGTGACAGCTCGGTGACGAACGGCCTCTCGAGTGTCGAAGGAACTCTGCCGTGGCGACTGCTGTTGATGAAAATGCCGTCGCCGGGGCTGCGGGAGTTCACGACGCAAATGACGGAGTCTCGAAACGTACGCGCCGGCGCGGACGCGCCCGATACCGCAGAAGCGTTGGCGCAACAAAGCGCCCTGGTTCACGAGATCGATCATCGCGTGAAAAACAATCTGCAGCTGATCGCCTCGCTGATCCTGCTGCAGAGTCGGCGCGCGACAGACGCCTCGGCGCAACACGCCTTGAAAACGGTGCTGGGGCGGGTGACCGCGGTGGCCGCGGTCCATCGCCGGCTGTTCCAGGGCGATCCTATGAGTTTCGAGGTGGCCGACTACGTGCGTGACCTCGCCGGTGACTTGGCGGCCGCAGCGGCCCGTGACGACCTCGAGATCGCCCTCGATCTCGACCACGTGACGATACCCGCATCATCGGCGGCGGCCTTCGCCTTGGTGGTCAACGAGTTGCTCGGCAATGCCCTGAGGCACGCCTATCCGGCGGGCCGCCGAGGCCGCGTTGGAGTGAGCCTCCACTGCCGCGATAACAACTGCGTGCTCATCATCGCCGACGACGGCCTGGGCCTCGGCGAGCACCCGCCGGGGTTCGGTTCGACGATCGTCAAGCTGCTCTGCCAGCAGCTCCATGCCGACTATGAACTCGCCGACGCGCAACCCGGCGTCCGTGTGACAGTTACCCTGCCGATGATCCCTGCTGTCCAACCCTGACCCCGAGGCGGGCTGACGATTGTCGAATCTCGTGGCCAACACCGTGGGCACCGCAGCGGCGCTGTGCTCCATGAGCAGCTTCCTGCCGCAGATCATCAAGATCTGGCGTGACCGGGACGCCTCCGAGGTCTCGCTGCGCATGTACGTCGTGACGGTCGCCGGCTTTTCCCTCTGGATCACCTATGGCGTGCTGGTCGGCAGTTGGCCGGTGACGGTGTCGAACATCGTCTGCCTCCTGATGGCCGGCGCGGTGCTGGCGCTCAAGTGGCGGTTCCACCGCGCCTGACCCCGCATCCCAACAGCGTTGCGGTGCAATCGAACCGCGGCAACGTCCTGCTTGACCTCGGCGAGGCCGCCCGCGCCGAGGCGGTCTTCGCCAAGCTGGTGCGGGCCGCGCCGCGCGAGAGCGACTATCAGCGCCAGCTGGGCCGCGCGCTCCTCGGCCCTGCGGGCCTAGGGGCCGCACTCGCTACCCACAGAGATTCGATCGCGGACGCGGTTATCGCCCATCGGAGCTTCAGGGCTGTCTTGCGCCGCTCAGGCCGGAGATGTCGTCGGCATGGAAAGGCTGCTGCTAAGCATTACCGCCTCTGCAGGCGCCCCGTTACAGCGACGCATCCATCAGTCGTGGAGTGCGCCGTGGATGGTGTCGGAGATGGGCGAAAGCAGCGATCCCATGATCGTCTTTTCCCCCGTCACGACCATCACGGAAGCGGGCATGCCAGGGGTAATCTGTGCGCTCTGCTTGAGTTTCGTCAGCTCCTTCGAATCGATCCTGAGATCGGCGCGGTAGAACGAGGTTCCGGTTTTCTCGTTGACGATCTTGTCGGCCGAGACCAGCACCACCTTGGCCGCCATCGGGCCATGCCAGCGCTGGTTCAATCCGGTGAACCGGACCCGCGCATCCATGCCGACCCGGATCTTGTCGATGTCCGTAGGCAAGATCTGCGCGCTGACCACGATCGGCGCGTTGGCCGGAACGACCTCCATCAGCACTTCGCCTGGTCCGGTGACGCCTCCGACGGTGAACTGGGTCAGATTGAAGACGAAGCCGTCCACCGGCGCGCGGACGACGGTGTGGTCGAGCGCTTCCTTCGACGCCGCGAGGCGAGGCATGGTGTCGGCGAGCTTGGTCTGGGTGTCACGAAGGCCTTCGGCGGCCTGGCTCGTGCGAGTGTCACGGTTGGCGGCCACCTGCATCCGCGTTTCGCCGCCCTGCTGGCGCAGCCGCGCGATGTCGGCGATCAATGAGCCTTTGCGGCCCTTCAGGTCAGCCAGCGAACGCTGATAGCGCAGGATCAACGGCTTTGGGGCGAAGCCCTGATCGTAGAGCTTCTGGTATCCGCCCATTTCTTCGTCGGTGAGCTTGATCTGTTCGTCAACGGAGGCGACCTGCGCCTGCTGACCTTCGATCTGCGTCTGAACCTGGTCCAGTCGTTGGGCGAGGACGGAATTCTGACTCTCGAAGAGCTCGGCGCGGGTAGTGAACAGGAACTGCTGGTCGCGAATCATGCCGGCCACTCGCGGATCGCTCATCCGGGCCATCACGTCGTTCGGGAACTCCAGCGTTGGGCGATTGGTCGCCTCGGCCGTGAACCGCGCAGACTGCACTTCAAGACTGTCGACCTGGTTCTGCAAGATGTCGTAGGAGGCGCGCGGCTCGACGTCGTTGAACAGCAGCATCGGCTGGCCGGCGCGCACGCGCTGGCCTTCCTGGACCAGGATCTGGCGGACGGTGCCACCTTCGCGGTTCCGAACGGTCTTGCGATTCGATTCGACCCGCACGTCACCCTGGGCGGTGATCCCGCTCGCCAGCGGCGTGAGTGAGGCCCACAGGCCCAGACCCAGCACCAGGGTCCCGATGAGCGTCGCGCCGACGATCATCGGACGGCGCATGCGCCTTTGCAGCGCGGGGTCGATCGGCAGGTTGTCGTCGCCGCCGAAGGTCGGAACGACGTACGAGGAGCGGACAGGCGTAAGGTCAAGTTTCATCGGCCAGCCTCGACAGCCCGGACTTCGGTCGGTTTCATCAATCGGGCCATGACCTGATCACGCGGCCCGAACAGCTCGATACGGCCTTCGCGAAGCACAAGCATCCGGTCCGCGGCGCGGAAGATGGCGGGCTTGTGCGAGATGATCACCACCGTGGCGCCGTTGGCCTTCATCGCGTCGAGCGCGCGCAGCAGCGCCTCCTCGCCCTCGGCGTCGAGGCTGGCGTTGGGTTCGTCGAGCACGATGAACGCCGGATTGTCCAGCATGGTCCTAGCCAGACCCACGCGTTGCCGCTGGCCGGCGGAGAGAGTGTGGCCGCCGTCGCCGACGTCGGTCTCATAGCCCTTCGGCAGACGCAGGATCAGCTCGTGGACGCCGGCCAATTGGGCGGCCCGCACGACCTCTTCGTCGCTCACGCCGGAGCGGAAGCGGGCAATGTTGTCCCGGATGGTGCCAGAGAACAGCTCGGTGTCTTGGGGCAGGTAGCCCACATGGCGGCCGAAGTCCGCGCGGTCCCAGGCGAAGACGTCGGCGCCGTCCAGGCGCACGATGCCGTTCACCGGCCGCCAGATGCCGACCAACAGGCGCGCGAGTGTCGACTTGCCGGCTCCGGACGGGCCGATCACGCCCAGTGTCTCGCCCGGCTCGATGGAGAAGTTGATGTTGCCGAGCAGCAGTTTGGTGCCGCCCGGGGGCGCGTAGTTCAACGCCTCCACGGTCAGCCGCCCGCGCGGCCGCGGCAACGCCGTGGCGGGCTGTGAAGGTTCGGCCTTCGACAGGAGCTGCATCAGGCGTCCATGCGCCCGGACCATGTTGTTCAGGGGATCCCACGAGCCGACGATCTTCTCGATCGGCTGCAGCGCGCGGCTGGCCAGGATCATGTTCGCGAAAAGCATGCCCTGATGCAGCTTTCCCTTGATGATCAGGTAGGCGCCGATGGCGATGATCAGCACCTGGATGCCCATGCGGACAGCCTTGATGATGTCGGTGAAGGTGTTGGAGGTCTCCGCCGCGGCGGCGCCTCGCTCGATGGTCACGGCCCGGTGGGCCGCCCACGAAGCGCCCAAGGTGGGCAGCATGCCCATGGCGCGCACGACCTCGCCGTTACGGAGCGCCGCGTCGGTGAAGGCGTAGCTGCGAAGCTGGGCGTCACCGGCGTCGCGCTGGATCGGCCGGATGATCCGCTCCTGGAGCAGCGCCAGGCCCAGTAGGACCAGCGCGCCCACCGTGGTGACCAGGCCGACCGCTGGATCGATGATGTAGAGCGCCACCAGGAAGACGGGAATCCACGGGACGTCGAAGAACGCTGCCGCGGCGATGCCGGTCAGGGTCTGGCGGAACTGGTCGAGGTCGCGCAGGGCCTGGGCGCGGGCGCTTGGATCGCCCCGCACTGAGGCGTCGAACAGCGCCGAAAAAACCCGTCCAGAAACCCGCTGGTCGAGCATCACGCCGTAGTTGATCAGGATGCGTGCGCGGTAGTCGTCGATCGCGCTCGAGACCGCGAATACGAAAAGCGTGATGAGCGTTAGAATAATAAGCGTGGGAATGTTCTGGCTCACCATCACCCGTCCGTAGACCTGGTAGGTGTAGAGCGGCAGCGCCAGGTACAGCACGTTTGAGAAGAAGCTGAACGCGGCGGCCACGGCGAAAGGATGCTTCCCATCAGAAAGCGCCCGGGTCAGCACGTTGTCGGGTTGATTTGTCAGGAAACTGAATATCTTCATGCGCGCTTGTTTCTGCCGTCTGCCCGTTCTGCAAGTAACTTAACAGGCAGGTGATTTAAAAACATGAACGCGGAAGCAATCGTCTTCCCCCACGCACCGGAAATCCCCGACCCCGGCCGCCGGACTGATGCTTGGCGCCCATCCCCATGTCAATGCCACCTCTCCTTCGTCGTGAGCGGTCATGCCAGGCAGCGCGCAGCCGCAGAGAAAGCGGCGTCCCCGCCCGGGTAAGGATGTCGAGAGTCGCGATTGTTGGCAGCTGGATAACGCGAGATGTGTGGCGGTTAAGTGGCAGGAAGATTTACTGGTGCGATCGGTCCGCACTACATCCAACCCACCAGCGTAGCCGGCTAAGCTGTACCGCTTTGACCGCTCAAGCCGCCGTCGATCCACCGACGGACTCCGCCACTGCTGGACAACACATTGATCGCCGACATTAGACGTGGCGCTTCGATGTCAGAAACATCAAAGCGCGCGATCGACGATGTGCCCATCCATCTTCGAAACTAGCTTAAGTTGTTGTGGAGCTTCGACGATTTCTCCAGGGCGCAGGGGGATCGATCGCGGCGTATAGCAGGCCGGCCAGCGCCGCGAGATCGGTGAAGTAGAGGTAGCGGTAGTCGCAGGCGATCGAGATAATGAAGAAGCTCGCTGCAAACCCGACCCCGGACAGCTGCAGGGCGGCCATGACGATATCGGCCGGCTGGCGACGCCAGAGAAACAATGCCGCCAGCGCCAGCGAGATCGCCGCATAGAAGCCATGCCAGTAGACAGGCGAGTCAAAGAACCAGCTCGCATAGTTGGCCAATTCGACATCTGACTGGGCGTAGCGGTGCGTAAGGCCCAGAGGCGTCATCTTCTCGATAGGCGCATCGACGCCGACGTAGATGGGCAGGCACCAGTCGATCACCGGCGGCGCAAACACCCAGCGGAAGTCCTCCCAGCGCACCCGGAGGTACAGCACCGGATGCTTAAGGATCAGGTCCGCCCACTGCCGGGTCGCTGCCTTGGACGGGATGTTCCAGAGCGCGTCGGTGACCCTCTGATCGCGGTCGATGAAGTCCACGCGGCGGCCTGAATAGTCCGCGCCGGCGCGCTGCAGGATCAGCGCGGTGTCCTTTGGATCGGCGGCGGCGAGGATCGACAGGCGGTAGTTGTTGTCCAGGGCTGCGGCGCCGACCAGGTCATAGTTCTGGACGATCCGGAGGCCGGAGCTGACGCCTGGATCGGGGGGCGAACCCGGCGGAATCGAGAGCACCGTTAAAGCCTGGCCCGTGATGCCGACCGCCAGAAAACCGCCGAGGCCCCAGACAAGGCCGCGGCGCCAGCGACCAGCGCCCGCGATCCAGCCCAGGGCCATCGCCCCAAAGAAGGCGACGATGATCCCGTTCTGGCGGACCTGGCTGGCGACAGCCAGCAGCACGAGCGCGAACGCCAGGAAGACCCAGCGCCGAGGCGCGTTCGGCCAGACCCGGGCTGCATGTGCGAGGCAGACGAGGCCGGCGAGCGCGGTGTTGGCGAAGCAGACGTCCTTCCAGACGATCGCCTGGTAGATCAGCATCTGCGGGGTCAGCACGGCGAGCGCGGCGACGCCGACGGCCAGCCAGCTGGTCCGGGGTCGAAGGTCGGAGAACGAGGCGAGGCTGGCGAACAGCAGCAGCCCGCTTACGGTGACATAGAGCGCCGTTCCGGGGATCACCGCGTCGAACAGGCCAAGCACCCAAGCGTAGAGCGCCGGGCCCCAGGTCTCACGCAGGTGGAAGTGGCCCTCGTAGAGCTGGGCCACGGAGTCGTAGGAGAGGTGCCCGGGCAAGTTGGCGCTGAGCATGAGCAGCAGGCCTACGGCCAGCACAGCGCGATACGCCGATCGCGCGCTGATCTGCATCCCAAGGCTCGCCATCCGCCCGCCCAAAACCCCCCGGCTCCAGGCCGTCTGGTACGGTGCACAGACGCTGAAGAGAAGGGCAAAAGCGCCGCAGCTTGGCGGGGCGGGGCAATCGTGGTGAGTTGCCGCGCCATGACGCAGGGCGACTTTCCTCAATCACAGTATCGGCTCCCAGAGCCGCTCCGGCGCCAAGCATGACGATCGTCTACGTCCTGGCGCACTTCGACGATGAGTACTGCGCCCTGCCCTTGATCCGCCGCGCGGCCGCCGAGGGGCGCGGCCAACGCTTCATCCATGTGGTCGACTACCGGAACCCGGGGATGGCGCAACGAAGACGCCTGGAGTCCGAAGCTTTCCTGGCGCGCCAAGGCTTTCCCGCCTCGGCCGTCCTTCACCTGGGGGCGGGCCGCGGTTGGTGGGACGGCGAGCTCTACCGCCACATCGGCCCGGCTTATGAAGCGCTGAAGGCCGCGGTCCAAGGGCCGGTGGAGCGTGTCGTGGTTCCAGCCTGGGAGGGGGGGCATCCCGACCACGACGTCTGCGCCGCCATGGGCGTGAAGCTGGCGGTCGAACGCGGCGCGACCGCTGTCGATCAGGTGTGCCTCTATCAGGGCAAGGGCCAGCCCTGGATATTCTATCGGGCGTCCTCGCCGCTCGCCGAGAACGGGCCGGCGCACGAAATCCGGCTGAGGGCGGGCGAGTGGAGCGCGTGGCTGACCTCGGTGGGCGCGTTTCCTTCGCAGCTCAAGGCCTGGTCCGGACTGTTACCGGCCATGGCCATGACCTTCGCGCGCCAGGGCGCCTTCCGCTATCAGACCCTCGCCCCCAACCGCATCGGCGAGCGCCCCCATGCGGGGAGCCTGCTTTACGAGCGGATGTTCCGCACGCCCTATCCGCTGGTCCGCGCGGCCGTCGACAGCCTGGCCGCAGACGGCAACGCGCCCTGGATCACGCCTGAAGCCGCGTCATGAGCGACCTGATCTTTCGGCCGGCCGAGCACGGCGACCTCGACCGCACCGTCGAGTTGATGGGGCTGGGCTTTCCGGCGGCGCACAAGTTCTCCCGCACCTTCCTGGAGTGGCAGTACTACGAGAACCCGGCCGGCGAGCCGCTGGGCTGCAACATCGACGATGGCGAACGCCTGATTGGCCACCTGATGGGCATCCCGCTGAACGTCCGACTGCGCGGACGACCCGTGGTTGTCACCCTGATCATGAACGTCGCGACGCACCCCGACTATCGCGGGCGGGGCCTGTTCCTGGATCTCGTCCGGCGAGTGGCGGCCATGTCGGCCGCACGGGGACACGAGGGCGTAATCGGCATCGCCAACCAGCAGACGATCCGGGCCTACGAGACGAAACTGGGTTTCCAGAACGTCGCCGGTCTCGACGCCCACGTCGAGCTGCTGCCGCAGAAGATTGACATGGGCCGAGCGCTCGCTGACGCCGAGTTCGCCCATCGCTGGGAGGACGCCACCTTTGCCTGGCGGCTGCGCAATCCCTCCAATCCCCTACGGGTGGCGGGCGGGACCGCAGACACCTTGATCGTCGAGGGAGCCTCAACCATGCCGCTGGTCCGGGCACGCGGTAGCATTCCGCGCGAGGGCCTGAGTATTCAGGGGGCAGGCCTGCCCCTTGGGACGGCCGTCGTGCTGGGGCTTACGCCGAAGGGCGCGGCGCGGCGTCGGTTGGCCGTGACCGTCCCAGGGGCGCTGCGCCCCTCACCGCTCAGGATGATCTGGTTCAGTCACAAGACGCCCGGGGATCGGTTGGACCCGCAGCGAATCCTCTTCAGCTTCCTGGACTTCGACGCCTTCTAAGCCGGCTTTGGTCAGCCGCGCTGGCCCTGCATGATCACGGCGAAACCGCTCAGCATAAGCAGGTAGCCAAGGGCGAAGCGCCAATCGAGCGGCTCCTTGAACACTAGCCAAGCGACCAGGGGAACGAGGCCGGACCCTACGATAGAGAAGGCATAAGCCGTCGAAAGGGGCACCCGCGTCAGGATGTAGAACCAGAAGAGCGCGGTCAGGCCGTACCAGGCGAAGGCCCCGATCAACGGCACGTTGGTCACCAGCCTGACGATCAGCGGGCCCGATAGCCGAGCGTTGTTCACCGCGGCGAACTTGAACAGCGTCTGGCCGATCGGCAGCGCCAGCGAAAAGCCTGCACAAAGCAGGGCGTCTTTGAGGATCATTCGCCCCGTTCCTCGGCTTCCATCCGCGCGATCGTGCGCAGATAGGGGTGAATCGGCCGGCTCGGCACGTTGAGCACATCGAAGTTCAGCGCCTGCATCAGGAGCTGCGCCCCCAGAATGATCGGCAGGGCGGCGGCCATGACCACGCCGGCCGAGGCCGGGTGCGCGTGCGGCACGGCCATGTAGTGCAGGGTGTAGACGATCCCAAACAGGATGAAGGCCACGCCGAACACCAGCTCGAGGCTGGCCGCCGAGAAGTCGCGGACGAAGTACTGGCCGAGCACCCGCTGCAGGAAGTTGCGCAGATGCTTGAGCGCAAAGGGCCCGACGATCGCGCCGATCCGCAGGTTCGAGACCTCGCCCCCGTAACGCGCCGCCATGGGCACATCGCGGACCACCGCGCGCAGAGTGCCCAGGTGGTAAAGCAGGTCGGTCTCGAAAAAGAACCGGCGCGAAACCCGCTTCTCGATGACCATACTGGCGACCTGGCTTTCGATGGCCGTATAGCCATTGGTCGGGTCGAAGATGTTCCAGTAGCCGGTGGAGACCTTAGCCGCGAGGCTGAGAGCGGCGTTCCCGAGCACCCGCACCGAGGGCATGGTCTGCAGGTGGCTGATCGAGGTGAAGCGGTTGCCCTTGGCGTAGTCGGCTTCGCCTAGCAGGATCGGAGCCACCAGGTGGCCGATGTAGCCCAGGTCCATCTGGTCGTCGCCGTCGACCTTGACCAGCACCTGTCCGCCGCGCGCGATGGCCTCGCGATAGCCGGCCATCGTGGCCCCGCCGACGCCCTGGTTCTCCGCCAACCGAACCACGGTGACGCGAGCGTCAGTGACGTTGGCCTCGATGAAGTCGCCGGAATGCTCCGGACAGGCGTCGTCGACACAGACAATGCCGTCGATCCAAGGCGGGGTCTTTGCGATCACGTCGAGGATGTGGGCTTTTACGCGGTAGCACGGCACGACCAGCCAGACGCCCGCGCCCTCCAGGCTCGGGTCGAACGCGCGCAGCATCTTGCGCCGCTCCTCGGTGGACCTCGTCCCCCGCCGCGCAATCTTGTCGATGGACGTCATAGATCTCCCGGCGACCCCGCATCGCCGCCCCCGGCGATGTTCGTCACACAAACAATTGGACCATTCCCCGCTGGGCCAACGCCGTGTCCAAAACGGAAATGATCAGCAACGCGGGCTAACACGGAAGGCGTGGCGGTGGCAAAGTGCGGCGGGCCCGCGTTCTTACTCACCTCCAGCAGGCCTAAGTTGGAGGACCCCTTCGCCGTAGAGGCCAGGGACATCGCTACCGCCTGCTGCTCGACGACTTGGTGGCCGCCGGATCGCGGCCACGTTGCGGCCCAAAGCCAACCCCTGATAGACCGTGCCCTTATCTTGCAGGGGGCGCTCTAGGAATCGTCTTGGACGTTATCTTCACCATCGTTTCCCGTAACTATGCGGCCCAGGCCGCGACGCTGATGGAAAGCCTGGCGATCGCCGAGCCCAACGCGCGGCGGGTCGTCGTGACGACCGACGGTCCGATCCCCGCCCTGTCGCGCTTCGCAGAGCTGATCGACGCCGCCTCGCTGGACGCGCCCTACGCGGCGATGAGCGTCTACTACGATGCGCTCGAACTCAACACGGCGGTGAAGCCCTACGCCTTCCGCCGCTTCCTCACCGGGCCAGGCGTCACGTCGGCGACCTATCTTGACCCCGACATCTATGTCTTCCGACCACTGGACGCCGTGCGGCGGGGGCTGGCAGAGGCGCAGCTGGCGCTGACCCCCCACCTCACCAGGCCGCTCTTGGGGTCGGCTATGCCCAACGACCTTGCGATCCTTAAGTCCGGGTCATTCAACTTGGGTTTCTGCGCCGCCCGCGCCGAGCCCAAGGTGGTCGAACTGATGAGCTGGTGGGCCGACCGCTGCGAGTTCGACTGCCGTGTCGATCTTAAGAACGGCCTCTTCACCGATCAGCGCTGGATGGACCTTTCCCCGGGCTTCGTTGACAGCTTGGCCGTACTGCGCGAACCCGGCCTCAACCTCGCCTACTGGAACCTCGAAGGCCGCGCCCTGGCGCGCGCCGGCGACGGCTGGCTGGTGGACGGCGAGCCGCTGAGCTTCTTCCACTATTCCGGCTTCGATCCCGCGCGGCCCGACATGCTGTCTAAGCACCAGGATCGCGTGAGGGTGGTCGCCGGCTCGCCGCTCGCCGAGCTGTTGCAGGACTATGCCGCGGCGATGATGCGCAACGGCCATGAGGCGAGCCGGACCATTCCCTACGCCCACCTGCGCTTTCCCTCTGGTCGACTGGTGACCGGGTCCATGCGCCGCCGCGCCTTGCGCGCCGCGCGTGATGGCAAGGATTTCTCCGCGGGTCTGACCGAGGCCGTGGAGGCCTGGCTCGACGCTCCGGACCCAGAGGCCGCCCTGCCGGGTTTGCCGGACGTGACGCGGACCATGAACCAGGTATGGGGCGACACCCCCTCGGGCTTCCAGCTCGATCATGAGGCCGGCCGCCTGGGTTTCCACCAGTTCTTCGCCGAGCACGCCGCGACCCTGGGCGCCGACGCTCTGGCCGGATCCGCGGCCCAGGCCCTGCTGGCCGTCTGGCGCAGAGGAACCCGTGAGGCCGACCCCTCGGTGTGGAGCGAGGAACCCTGGCGGGGCCCGGCGTCCGGCGCGCCGGCCTGGCTGCGGCAGCCTTCCTCTGACGCGACGCCGCGGGCTGCAAAGGCCCTCCTGGCCGCGCGAGGCGACCTGCGCGCCAAGTTCGCCAACGATGCCGACGGGCTGATCGCCTGGTGCCTGGGCGCCGAGGCCGCCGCCGGTCGATTTGCCCCCGACCTGCTGCCGCCCGCGATGATCGAAGATCTGGCCCGCGACCCCGCACCGCTGTTGTCGGCGGCGCGTCTCGCCGAGCCCGGCGCCAGCGACTTGAAATGTCGGCTCTCCGCCGGCTTCGGCGTTGCCGCCCGGGCCGGCTGGCCCCCCATGCTCACCGAACCCCTGCGCCGCCCGTTCCTCGAGCCAGCTCCCCGCCAGTTCGCGCCCTTCATCCAGCTGTTCCTGGAAATTTGGACGTCCCGCATCGACCTGCAGCGCGTGTACCCGCTGCGCACGGCGCTGGAGCGCTTCAAGTACCTGCGCTGGCTGGTAGGCGGAGGGCTGGCCGAATACGGCGTGGAATTCGACGCCCTGCCGAGCGCCGTTCGCCTGCACCCGCAGATTCAGCTGGCGCGCCTGACCGTCCGCCGGCTCCAGCCCGCCGCACGCCCCACGCCAAACCGGCTCGTCGCCGAGCTCTGGGTCGTCGAGGGCGCGGAGCTGCCCGCGGAGCTCGCTGGTGACTGGATGGTCTATGAGGCCGCCACAGGCCGCTTCCTTGGCCCCGCCGGCCCGGCTGGAGCGCCCGCCCACGCCGAGCTCGTCCGCTTCATGACCCATCCTGACCTGGTCCCCGCCGATGTTGTCGCCCTGCACAGCCGCGGCGTCCGTTGGAATCGCGCCGTCGGGGTTTGGGACGCTGCCATCGCCGCCGCGCTCACGACCGAGACAATTGGCCTGGGCTTTGTCGACGAAGTCTGGGCGCCGGCGCCGAAGGCTGAGCTCTTCCGGCCTGTGAAGACCGCCATGGCGGTCGCCGCGTGAGCCCGCTTGCAACGGCTCGCCGCCTCTGGCGCCAGACAATGCCGCCGCGGCTTCGCCAGATGGCCGCGCCCACGCTGAACAAGGCGCTGGAACGCTATGTCCGGGCCAACGCACGCTTGCCGCATGGCGCCGACAGCGCAGACGGGCCGATCAAGATCGTCGGCTATTTCGCAGGCTCCCACGGGATCGCCGCCTCCGCCCGGCTGGCCGCCCGCGCCTTCGAGGCCTTGGGCGTGCCGGTAGAGCGGATCGACGTCACCGACGCCAAGCTGGATTGGAGCGGCCGCCTCGTCGAGCCGGTCGCGGCCGGCGCCTGGATCTTCCACCTCAATCCGCCGGAACTCTTGGCCGCCTTGGCCTGTCTTGGTCCACGACACATGAAAGGACCACGCTACGGCTATTGGGCGTGGGAGCTGCCAAAGGCGCCGGAGCGCTGGTTGAAGGACGGCGCCCTGGTCGACGAGGTCTGGGCGCCCAGCCGCTACACCGCCGACGCCCTCGCGCGCGCCGCAGCGCCGGTGAGGGTCGTGCCTCACCCACTGTTCATCGAGGACTACTCAAACGCCGCCCGAGCGCCGCGCCGGGCTGCGTTCCAGGGCGTCAGCGTCTTCGATTTCAACTCGTCCTTGGCGCGCAAGAATCCGGATGGCGCGATCGCCGCCTGGGCTCGGGCGTTCGGCGACGATCCCACGTGCGAGCTCACCCTTAAGACCCAAAACGGCGAGGTCTTTCCCGGAGCGCTGGCGGCCTTGCGCGCCTCGGCGCCGCCCAACGTCCGCATCGTCGACGAGGTCTGGCCCTATGCCGACATCCAGAGCCTAATCGCCGGCGCCGACGTGCTGGTGTCGCTGCACCGCGCCGAAGGCTTTGGCCTGACGCCGGCCGAAGCGATGGCCCTGGGGACGCCGGTGCTGGCCACAGCCTATTCCGGCGTCCTCGACTTCATGGACCATGAGAGCGCCCTGCTGGTCCCATTCCAGCCGACGCCGGTCGCTGACCCACAAGGCATCTACAGCGGCCAAACCTGGGCCCAGCCGGACATTGCCGCCGCAGCCCAGGCGCTCACCCGTTTGCGCGAGAACCCCGAACTCGGCCGGCGGCTGGGCGAGGCCGGCCGCGCCCGGGTGGCAAAGCAGCTTTCTCCACAGACCTGGTTCGAGACACTTCCCGAAGGCGTCCAGCACGTCGCGCGCGTCGCGAAGGCCGCTTAGTCCAGCTCCTCCGGCGGCCGGACCTTCTGGAAGCGCCAGAGCAGCAGCAGGTCGTAGAGGGTCTTCAGCGACCCACCGATCACCAGCGGCCAGGCGAAAGGGCTGAGGCTGAAGATCAGGCCGGACAGCGCCGGACTGAACGCCTGCGCGAGGCTTCGCGGCACGTTGGTCACGCCCGCGGCCGCCGCCCGCTCCGGCGGGGTGACGATGGCCATCACGTACGAGGTGCGCGCGGGCACATCCATGTTGGAGAGCAGGGCGCGGACGACCAGCAGCGCGAAGGCGACCTGCACGTTCGGCGCGAAGGCCACCGCGATCACGCATAGGTTCGCCGGGATGTGGGTGAACACCATGGTGTTGATCAGGCCGATCCGCTTGGCCAGCACCGGGGCCGCCAGTTGGGACACGGCAGAGAGCGCCCCGGTCCAGAAGAAAAAGGCGCCGGCGACCGCGAGGGACAGGCCAAAGCGGTGGAACAGCCACAACGCGAACAGCGACTGCACCATGAAGCCGCTGCCGAAGGAATCCAGACTGAACAGCGCAGCGAGGCCGAACACGTTGCGCCGCGAGGGGCCGAGCGGCGTGCGCGGAGCCTCGGCCTGCGCAGGCTCATCCGGGAGGCCCCGGTAGAGGACGGCGGAGACCAGGCCGAGCAGGCCATAGGCCACGAAGGTCGCCTCGATGAGCGTCAGCAACGGTAGGCCGGTCGCCTCTCTCAGAGGTCCGAGCAAGCCGACACTGAGCGCGCCAAGGGCGGTCATCAGCGTCCCGGTCAGGCTGTAGCGCGCGAAGAGATAGGTGCGCTGCGACGGCGGCCCGGCATGCGCCAGCAGCGATTGCTCCAGCGGCAGGAACGGACTGACGTCGCCGCCGGACGGATTGAGCGTGCCTACGAATCCCACGGCCACCAGCGGCCAGGCGAAAGGGCTGAGGCTGAAGATC
>DASXKT010000373.1:0-11634 GCA_036496685.1 Phenylobacterium sp. | reverse complement strand
CACCGATGTTGGGACAGGCGGCCTCCTCGCAGACCGTGATCAGGCCGTGGTTCTTCACGATCTCGCGCGTCGCGTTATAGCCGGGCGAGCCCGGCGCGCGGACGCGCAGCCACTCGGGCTTGCGCAACAGCGGGGTCTCAGGATTCGCCTGCTTTTCCGGATGTCGGGGGCGAAGCGCCCCGTTCAGATTGTCAATGACGACGGCCATGGGCCCTAAATCGGCGGTCGCGCCCCTCGGATCAAGCCATTCATGGTCGCGCCCGTCAGGCGGGGCGGACTTCACGTTCCGTAACCAATCTTTTCATTGGCGAAGCTGAGCGATAGGCTTGCGTCAACGATAACAAACGGGAGGTGCTGGCTCTTGTCGCGTTCCTTTGACGCCAGCCAGGCGCAGGTGACCCTCTTCGACGCCCTGATCGAGGCGCGCCACACTTACGGCGCCAAGAAGCCGATCCTGGAGGATCAGGAACGCAATCCCCTGGGCTACACCGATCTGATCCGGGCAGCCTTTGCGCTTGGCCGCAAGATCGCGGACTTCACGCGCCCCGGCGAACGGGTCGGAGTGATGTTGCCGGCCAGTTCCGCTGCCGTGGTGACCTTCTTCGCCCTGCACGCGTTCGGACGCGTGCCGACCATGCTGAATTTCACAGCCGGCATCCGCAATCTGAAGGCGGCATGCGAGTTGGCTGGCGTCAAACGCGTGCTGACCTCCCACCGCTTCGTCGAGCAGGGCAAGATGCACGACCTGGTCGATGCGCTGGAGACCCTGACAGACGTCACCTACCTCGAGGAGGTGCGCTCGAGCATCGGACTGGGCGACAAGCTCTACGCCGCGGCCGCCGGGACCTTCCCCAAGCAATTCCGAACGCCGACCAAGCCGTCGGACGCAGGCGTGATCCTGTTCACCTCCGGCAGCTTCGGCGCGCCGAAAGGCGTGGTGTTGAGCCAGCAGAACCTGGTCGCCAACGTCCGCCAGATCGCCCAGCACATCGCCCTCGATCCAAGCTGGGTGATGTTCAACCCGCTGCCGACCTTCCACTGCTTTGGCCTGACAGGCGGCGCCCTGCTGCCGATCCTCACGGGCATGAAGGCGTTCCAGTACCCCTCGCCGCTGCACATCAAGCAGATCCCGCCCCTCATCAAGGATTCCAAGGCCTCGATCCTGCTGGCCACCGACACCTTCGTGAACCAGTACGCCCGCTCCGCCGAACGCGACGAACTGGCCGGCCTGCGGTTTATCGTCTGCGGCGCTGAAAAGGTCCGCGAAGAGACGCACAACCTGATCGCCGAGCGGTTCGGTCCGATCCCGGTGCTTGAGGGCTATGGCGCCACCGAGGCCTCGCCGGTGATCGCCGTCAACACGCCCACCGACAACCGCCGCGGCACCGTCGGCGGCCTGCTGCCAGGCATGCAAGTCAGGCTGGAACCGGTGGAAGGCATTCCCGGCGGCGGCAAGCTCTACGTGAGCGGCCCCAACGTGATGGCCGGCTACCTGTCCCCGGATGGGGGGCTGGAGCCCCCGGTGGACGGTTGGCACGACACAGGCGACGTGGTCTCGATCGACGAGGACGGCGACTGGATCAAGATCAAGGGCCGGGTGAAGCGTTTCGCCAAGATCGGCGGCGAAATGGTTTCGCTGACGGCGGCCGAGGACCTGGCCTGCGCAGTCTGGCCGGATAGCCGCCACGCGGTGTTGTCGCTTCCCGACCCCAAGAAGGGTGAGCGCCTGATCCTGATCACCGACCGCCGCGAAGCCGAGACCGGCGCGCTGGTGACCTACGCCCAGTCGATAGGCGCGCCGGAGATCGCCGTGCCGCGCAAGATCATCAAGGTCACTGAGATCCCGGTGCTCGGGACCGGCAAGACCGACTACGTCGCCCTGCAACGCATCGTCGAGGCGGAGATCCGCCGGGCGGCCTGACCCGGGCGGCTATCGGTAGGCGCTCGCCTGCAGCTCAAAGAGCTCGGCGTATTTGCCGCCGGCCGCCATTAGCGCCTCATGCGATCCAAACTCCACAATGCGGCCGCCCTCGAGCACGGCGATCGCGTCGGCCATGCGTACGGTCGAGAATCGATGCGAGACCAGGAGCGTCGCCCGCCCGGCGGACTCGCCCGACCGCGCCTCGGCTGCGAAGCGTTCGAACATGTCGTGCTCGGCGCTGGCGTCCAGAGCCGCTGCAGGCTCGTCGAAGACAACCAGCAGCGGCTGCTCACGCATCAGCGAGCGACCCAACGCCAACTTCTGCCACTGCCCGCCGCTGAGATCGATGCCGCCCCACTTCTTGCCGAGCATAGCCTCGAGGCCGTCTGCGCTCAGCGTCGCAAGCTCGCGGCCCCCTGCCCGTTCGAGCGCCGACGCGGCGCGATCTCGCTCGCCCAAGTGCTCCAGTTGGCCAAGCCCCACGCTTTCATGCAGCGCCACTTCGAAGTTCGTGAAATCCTGGAAGGCAGCGCTGATCCGCTGCCGCCAATGCGCGGCCTTGATCTTCGCCAGGTCGGTGTCATCGACCATGATGCGGCCGTCCGATGGCGGGTAGAAGCCGCACAGCAGCTTGACCAGGGTCGACTTGCCCGAGCCGTTCTCCCCCACCAGGGCGAGCACCCGACCGGCGGGAATCTCTAGGGAGACGTCCAAAAGGACCGGCTTGTCGCGGTCCGGATAGGTGAACGACACCGCGTCGAGGGTGATCCCGCGACGCAGGCTGGGTGGGGTAGGCGTCTCGGCCGCCGATGCCTGGGCCGCAGCATTGGAGAAGTCCACGAGCCACAGATAGCGTTCCACCGTGGTGATGATGGACCGAAAATACTGGGCGAACTGCAGGGCGAAGGTCATCTGCAGGATGAGGCCAGTCACCAGCGTAGCGGCCAGTACCACGCCCCCAGGGCTGACGGCGCCCTTGGCCGCCTGCACGACGAGCCAGGCCACTGCGCCCACGCAACCCAGGGTGAAGATGACGTCGCCGAGCGAGGACCAGAAGGCGCCGCCCCAGTTGGCTTTCACGTTCAGGTGGCGCGTCATCTGGGTGATCTGGCGATATCGCTCAGCCAGTTCGTCGCCGAGGCCGAAGATCCGCAGCTCCTTGCCGGCCACCGGCGAGGTCGCTTGGTTGAAGATGTGCCCGCGCAACCGCATCGGCTCGGCGGTGGCTTCCTGCGCCTGCACAGTTAGCTTTCGCGCCTGTTCGCCAGCAACGGCGCGCGGAATGGCGAACAGCGGCAGCAGCGCAAGCCACGGGTCGATGCTGATGAGGATCGCAAAGCTTCCGGCCAGCATGATCGCCATGCGTACGTTGAGTGTCACGGCCTGGAGCCCGTTGGCCAGTTGCTGGCTCTGCCCTCGGATGAGGGCGATCTTATCGGCATGAAGGGGCCGGTCGGCGTACTCCAGAGTCGGGATCTGGGCCGTCAGGCGCACGAGCTCGCCGTCGAGGTGCACGGTGATGGCCTCGATCACCCTGGGGAGCAGCCGCGCGTAGATGAGATAGCTGATCGTCGCCGCCCCGCCGGTGACGGCCAGCGCCAGGCCCGTCGCCATCGCCCGCTGGGAGCCGCCTGTGGATGCCGCCTGCACGACGTCCTTGATCTGGTAGGAGCTGACCAGCGACAGCACCGCCCCCAGGAACTCGGTTACGATCGCACCGGCCGCGAGCCCGGGCGCGGCCCCGAACGCCAGGCCCAGGAGCGCGGTGACAGTACGAATGAGGCTGCGGGCGCCTTCGAAGGGCTTCATGCGGAGGCTCCCGCTGGCGCGTCCACAAAGCGGGACGACTGGAGGGCGAACATCTCGGCGTAGCGCCCGCCGCGAGCCACCAGCTCGTCGTGAGTCCCGAGCTCCTGAACCGCGCCGTCCTCCAGCACGCAGATGCAGTCGGCGCGCCTCACCGTCGAGAACCGATGCGAGATCAGGAGCGTTGTCAGGCCCTTGGTCAGGTCGAGGAAACGGTCGTAGAGCTCGGCCTCGGCGCGGACGTCGAGATTGGCGGTGGGCTCGTCGAGGATCAGCACCGTGGCGCCGGCCTCTACGGCGAAGAGCGCGCGGGCGAGCGCCACGCGCTGCCATTCTCCCCCGGATAAGTCTGCGCCGCCGGTGAAATGGCGCGAGAGCGGTGTGTCCCAGCCCGCTGGCAGGCCCTGGATACGGTCAAGCACGCCAGCTTTTGCGGCGGCTCGCTCCAGCGCCGCCTGGTCTCCCGCAATAGCGAGGCCCCCAAAGCCGATGTTGTCCCGCGCCGGCAGGCCGTAGCGCAGGAAGTCCTGGAAGATCGCCGCGATGCGCCGTTGCCAGTCTTGCGGATCGATCTGCCGCAGGTCGCGTCCGTCGATACGCACCGCCCCGCTTGTCGGGTCGTAGAGGCGCGCGAGCAGCTTTACCAAGGTCGTCTTGCCGGCGCCGTTCAGGCCGACCAGCGCCATGGACGTCCCCGCCGGAATGATAAGGTCGAGATCCCGCAACACCGGCGCGTGGCCGCCAGCGTAGGTGAAGCTCACCTTGTCGAAACGGATCTCCCGTTCTGGCGCCGGGCCCGGAAGCTTGGCGAACGCGGGACCATCCGCGGCCGCGGTCAGCCGCTCCAGCTCTTGGATCGCGGGAATGGCGGCGGAACCCTGGGCGATGACCATGTCGGCCCCGCTGAGGGAGCTCAGCGCGTTCAACCCTGCGACCGCACGCAGGAAGACCACCAACGCGCCGAGGCTGATCACGTGGTTGGCCGCGTTAGCGGCCAGCAGCCCATAGACCAGACCGTTGGCCAGCATCACGCCGGTGGAGGCGGCGAGCGTGAGACGGAAGCCCCTCGCCTGCGCCCGCCGCTGCTCGTCGAGGCCGGCCTGCCACTCGCCGCGCAGTCGGCCGACCAGCCAATCGCCGATCCCCAAGAGCCGCACGTCCTTGGCCGAGGCCGGCGCCAGCGCCAGGGTGCGGAAATACTCCGCTCGCCGCACCGCAGCGGTCTGGCCCGCGATCGTCCTGAGCTGGCCCGCGAAACTGCGGTGGCTGATAACCCTGAAGGTTACAAGCACGGCCAGCAGCAGGCCTCCAGCCCACCAGTGATAGCCGATCAAGAGCGCGCCGGAGGCGAGCGCCGTAAGTACGGTCGCGACCTGCGAGTTGACCAGTTGATTGACCGCCGTGCCCGGCGTGTAGCCGGCGACGCCAATCCCGGCGGTCTGGGAAATAAGGTTTGCGATCGCAGGGTCTTCGAGGTGGGCGATGCCCCAGGGCCGGTTCACTGCGGCCATCACCCGTTGCCGCAGGCTCGAGTCGAGGCGCCAACCCATCGCAGTCGCCATCGCGGTGCGCACGCGCGGGATCACCTGCAGAAGGATCATCAGCGCGGCCCAAGCCGCCAGAGCCTGGACGGTGTGGCGCCCGGCCGCCGAAGACAGCCCTGAACGCATGGTCGCGGGCAGCGACCCGACCAGAATGCCAAGCGCCAGCATCTCCAGGGCGGGAAGCGCCGCGCCGAGGATCAGTAGAACGAGAACGGCCGGCGACCGCCAGCCGCTGACCGCCACGGCCATGCGCACCGCGCTCAGCACAGGGCTTGTCCACCAGCCAACGATGAGTTTTCTCGGGTTCAGGGGCGTACGCGCGCCCGCGCCCATAGACAGGTCAGCCATGAGCGATCGTCCTGAAGATGTCCGATGTCCGCGGCTTCGGTGCGAAACGGTTCGGCGCAAGGACCGATTGAGTCGAGCGGGCTATACCCTTCACGCGGACCGTTGGCCTCTCGAGAGCCACCGGCACTATGGCAGCGCCGTCTGGGGTCCGCAACGGCGACGTTGCCCGCAGTTCCGTCGCCCTGGTAGGCTGGCGGTGGCCTTCGAGGGGCCAACCGTCCGCGTGAAGGGCTGAGCCCACTCGACGAGCCTTAGGACGTCATCACCTGACTTCCTGCCCGTCTGCGCGGACCCGGGCGTCTTGGGAAGGAAGGTCCGTCATGTCCGTTTCGCTCGTGCGGGGCCAGAGCCCGCGAAGCCTGCCGGCGAGGCCCAATCTCGAGTTCCTCAAGAACGAGGCCAAGCAGCGCCTGCGTGCGCTGCGAACCACAGCGCCGAGTGTTCGACTGGCGGACGTGCAGCACCACCTGGCCCGCGAGTATGGCTTCGCCAATTGGCGCGAGCTGAAGGCCGGGGTCGAACGTCTGGCCCCGCCTGCGCTCTCCGGCCTCGTGTGCGCCGCCGTCGGCGATTGGATCGCCCTTGGGGCGGGCGCCCCTCGGATTGCCCTGCACATCGCTGCCGCTGGCGCCGGCGTCGCGGTCTCGGTCGATATATGCGACCACAGCGTCTTCGGCGTACCGGCGGACGGCGTCGCGCTGGAGGGGGACAGCTTGTCCTTCACCCTGCTTGCGCCCACGGCCAACGGCTTCCAGCAGTCCTTCTACCAAGCCCGCTGGGATGTCTCGACCGACCGCTGGGTCGGCGCCTGGACCTCCCACGGGATCACCGCGGATCTGGATTTTGTTCGCGGCGCCTATTCTCCAGCCCCGCGTTTCGACGGACTGGACGGGTTCTGGGATGGTCGGCTGGAGTCCCAGGGCCGCCCCATCCGGCTGATCCTCCGGTTCCGTACCAGCGAGCACGGCACGCACGCCTGGCTCGACAGTCCCGACACCGGCGTGCTCGGGCGGCCCGCGGCCTCCATCTCCCGCGACGGCCGCGAGGTCACGATCGCCATGAAGACAGTCGCGATCACCGGGACGATCTCGGACGACGGCGAGTGGATCGAGGGGCTCTTCGTGAGGAACGGGCCTGGCAGACCGCTGACGCTTGTCCGCCGCCCGCCCGGCGGCGCCCCGCCCCTGCCGCAACGCGCGCCAGCGGTCGAATTGACGCCGGAGGCCTTGGTGGGCCTGGTCGGCGACTACCTCACCGAGCTTAAGAGCGTCGTGCAGATCACGCAGGACGATGGCCGGCTGCACGTCCAGTTCATTGGTTCAGTGGCGGATCCAACGGCCGGGGGTCCCGACGTGGCGACGGTGCGCGGTCCGAAGCTGGAACTTGTGGCCTCGTCGCCGATCAAGTTCTTCTGGCGCGTCCTCGACGCGACCGCGGAGTTCGAGCTTGGCCCCGACGGGCGCGCTGTGGCCATGGTCACCCGCCAGAACGGGCGACAATTCCGCGCTGTCCGGGTCGCGTGAGCCCCGGAACCTTGGTCAGATGTGCAGCACCATCCCGTAGGCGTCGAGCGAGGCCTCGTGCATGGCTTCGCTCATGGTCGGATGGGGGAAGACCGTAGCCTGCAGCTCCGCCTCGGTGGCCTCTAGCGTCATGGCCAGCGTGAAGCCCTGGATCATCTCGGTGACCTCAGCTCCGATCATGTGGGCGCCGATCAGGGCCCCGGTCTTGCCGTCGAAGACGGTCTTCACGAAGCCCTCGGTCTCGCCAGCAGCGATGGCCTTGCCGTTCACCCGGAACGGAAAGCGGCCAACCTTGGGCTCGCGGCCCTGCTCTTTTGCCTGGGCTTCAGTGAGGCCCACCGAGGCGATCTGCGGGTTCGAATAGGTGCAGCCGGGGATCGGGCTTTCAATGTTGGTCGGCGTCAGGCCCGCGATGTGCTCGATGCAGTGGACACCCTCGTGGCTCGCCTTGTGCGCCAGCCAAGGCGGGCCGGCGACATCGCCGATGGCGTAGAGGCCGGGCACGCCGGTCGCCCCGTGCTTGTCGACGACTATGTGGGTGCGTTCGATTTTCACGCCGACGGCTTCGAGGCCCAGATCCTCGACGTTCCCGACGATGCCGACCGCCACGATGGCGACATCGGCCTCCAGGGTCTCGGCCTTACCGCCTACCTCGATCTCGACGGCGATGCCGGACTTGGTCTTGGTGAGTTTCTTGACGTTGGCCGGCACGCGGAACTTGAGCCCGCGCTTCTCGAACGCCTTGTGGGCGGCTTTCGACACCTCCTCATCCTCGACCGGCAGGATCCGAGGTAGCGCCTCGATCACTGTAACATCCGACCCCAAGGCTCGGAAGAAGCTCGCAAATTCGATGCCGATGGCGCCTGATCCGATGACGATCAGGCTCTTGGGTGCGGACTTGGGAGCCAGGGCCTCCCGGTAGGTCCAGACCCGCTCACCGTCGGACTCCAGACCCGCGGCGGGGATGGTCCGCGCGCGCGCCCCGGTGGCCAGGATCACGTGCTTGGCCTGCACCTCGCGCGAGCCGCCGGCCTTCAGGGCGACGACAACCTTGGGGGCCGGGCTACCCTTTTCGAGCCTGGCTGTGCCTTCGATGACCTCGACCTTGTGCTTCTTCATCAGGAACGCGACCCCGGCGTTCAGCTGGCCGGCGACCTTGCGCGAGCGCGCGATCACCTTGTCGAAGTCGAAGCCGCGCTTTTCGACCGAAAGCCCGTAGTCGCCCAGGTGGTCGAGCTGCTCGGAGACCTCGCCGGACTTCAGTAGCGCCTTGGTGGGGATGCAGCCCCAGTTCAGGCAGATTCCGCCCAGAGCCTCTCGCTCGACGATGGCGACCTTCATCCCGAGCTGGGCGGCGCGGATGGCTGTGACATAGCCGCCGGGCCCCGAACCAATGATCACGACGTCGAAGCTATCGGCCATCAGAGCAGCGCCTCGATCGCGCCTTCCAGCGCCTTGGGTTCGAAATTGGGGGCGAAGCGGTCAACCACCTCGCCTTTGCGGTCCACGAGGAACTTGGTGAAGTTCCACTTCACCCCCTGCGTCCCCAGAAGACCCGGCTTGGCGCCCTTGAGGTAGGCGTAGAGCGGATGGGTGTTCGGCCCGTTGACCTCGATCTTCCGCATCATCGGGAAATCCACCTCGTAGGTCAGCGAGCAGAAGTTCGCGATCTCGGCGGCGTCGCCCGGCTCCTGGGCCCCGAACTGATTGCAGGGGAAACCCAGCACCACTAGGCCACGGTCCCGGTACTTGCGGTAGAGCGCTTCCAGACCCTCGTACTGCGGGGTGAATCCGCACTTCGAAGCGGTGTTGACGATCAGGACAACCCTGTCCCGGTAGTCGGCGAGCGGCGCCGGCTTGCCGTCCAGGGTCTCGGCGCTGAAATCGTAGATGCTCATGCGCGCGGACCTCAGACGATCATGGTGATGGGGTCTTCGATCAACGGCTTGAAGGCGGCGAGCCATCGCGCCCCGGTCGCCCCGTCGACGACCCGGTGATCGCAGGTCAGGGTCACGCTCATGACGGTGGCGATGGCGATCTGGTCGCCGCGCACCACGGGCCGCTTTTCGCCCACGCCCACCGACAGGATCGCGCCCTGCGGCTCATTGATGATCGAGCCAAACGATTTGATCCCGAACATGCCGAGATTGGAGATCGAAAAGGTGCCGCCCTGGTATTCTTCCGGTTTCAGCTTTTTGGTGCGCGCGCGTTCGGCGAGATCCTTGGCCTCTGCCGCGATCTGCGCCAGGCCCTTGGTCTCTGCCGCGCGGATGATCGGGGTGATCAGACCGCCGGGCACGGCCACCGCCAGCGCGATGTCAGCGTGGTGGTGCATCGCGATGCCTTCAGGGGTGTAGGAGGCGTTGGCCTCGCGCACCTGCATCAGGGCCACCGCCGCGGCCTTGATCACCATGTCGTTCACACTGACCTTGCCGCCGGACCTCTCCAGCAGCGCGTTGATCTTGGCGCGTGCGGCCAGAAGGGCGTCGATCTCGAGGTCGATGGTGAGCGGAAAGTGCGGCACGTCCCGCGCGCTCTCGGTCATCCGCCGCGCGACGGTCTTTCGCATGCCGTCGAGCGGGATGAGGTCGTAGCTGCCAGGCTCGATGCCCTGCTGCTCCAGCGACTGGACCTGGCGCGGAGCCGCGGCGGGCACAGCGCCCGGTTGGGCGGCGGGCGCCGCTGCTGCGGGTGCTCCGGCTTGGGCCGGCCGAGCCGATTCAACGTCAGCCTTGACGATCCGACCGTGCGGGCCCGACCCCTTCAAGGCGGCGAGATCGAGGCCCTTCTGCTGCGCGATCCGACGAGCGAGCGGCGAGGCGAAGATGCGCTGCCCGTCCCCGAGCTTGGCTGGGGGCGCAGATGCTGTCACCGGAGCCGGCGCGGCGGCCGGCGGTCCGGGCGCGGCCGGTTGTGCTTCAGCCTTGGGCGCTTCAGCCTTGGGCGCTTCGGCGTTGGGCGACTCAGCCGCTACTGCAGGCTTGGGAGCAGCTTGAGCCGGCGTTTCGCCCTCACCCGACAGGCGGGCGATCGGGGCGTTGACCTTCACGCCTTCCGTGCCTTCGGGCACCAGGATCTCCTGGACGGCGCCCTCGTCGACCGCCTCGACCTCCATGGTCGCCTTGTCGGTCTCGATCTCGGCGATCACATCGCCGGATTTCACCGTGTCGCCGACCTTGACGTGCCACTTGGCCAGCGTGCCCTCCTCCATGGTGGGCGACAGGGCGGGCATCAGGATGTCGATCGGCATGCGTCAGGCGCTCGGGTTGGTTTCAACGAAGACAGCCGGCGTCCAACGGGCCTTGCGCCGCGCCAGCCGCTCATCCGGCGTCTCCCCGTCGTAGGTCATGAGTTGAGCCTCTCGGCCCTCGAATCCCGGCAGGTCGACGCCACGGACATTGAGGACAGCAATCAGCCCGGTGTCGGTCTCCTGGGTGGCGGCGACATAGACCCCGCACTCGGCGCAGATCAGGAAATCGCTCACGCCATGGCCGAAACGGTAGCGGTTCGCCGAGCCGGGGGCCGCCTCGATATGCAGATGGCCGTCAGGGTCGCTCGTGGTCAGGGCGCCGTGCCGGCGACAAAAGCTGCATTGGCAGGCGCGCAGCGGCAGGTCGGCGGCCGCCCGCGGCGTTTCCAGGTCGACCCGGATCGCGCCGCAGTGGCAGTGGCCGGCCAGCTCCGTCATGCCGGTTCCCTGGAGAGGTGCGCCAGCCCCGAGGCGTTGGCTTCCCAGTTCTGGCCGTCGAACGCCGCGATCCTGAGGTCCAACCCCTCGGTCGTGTCCAGGCAGCGCGCATTGACGCTCCAGCCGTCGGGATTGGAGCGCGGCCGGTAGAAGCCCTTGATCCCGCACTCGGCGCAGAACATGTGCTTCGCCACGCGGGTATTGAAGGTGTATTCGGCCAGCCTCTCTGCGCCCTTGGTGATCCGGAAACGGCTCTCCGGGACGATGATGTGGACGAAGCCGGTTTTGGCGCACATCGAGCAGTTGCAAGACTGCGCCTCGACTACAGCCGGCAGGGCCACTTCGAACCGGACCCCACCGCAGTGGCAGCCGCCAGCATGCCAGGTGAAGGGGCTGTCGCTCATTTGTACGACACCTGCTTGGCCGCCTTCACGATCTTCTCGACCGAGGGCATCGAGAGCGCCTCCAGGTTGGCTGCGTAGGGCAGCGGCACGTCTTCCTGGTGTACGCGGGCCGGCGGTGCGTCGAGGTAGTCGAAGGCGTGTTCCAGCACCCGGGCGATCACTTCGGCGCCGACGCCCATCGGGCCCCAGCCTTCCTCAACAGTGACCAGGCGGTTGGTCTTCTTGACGCTCGCGACGACGGTTTCCCAGTCCATCGGACGGATGGTCCGCAGGTCGACGACTTCGGCTTCGATGCCCTCGGCCGCCAGCTCCTCGGCTGCCTTCAGGCAGAAACCGACCATGCGCGAATAGGCCACGAGCGTGACGCCTGACCCTTCGCGGCGGACCTTGGCCTTGCCGA
>DASXKT010000372.1:0-14781 GCA_036496685.1 Phenylobacterium sp. | reverse complement strand
ATCGGTTGCGCGACGAGGCGACGAAGCACGACCTCGACCTGCGCCGGGTCATCGCGATCGGCCATTCGGCGGGCGGCCATCTGGCGCTTTGGGCTGCGAGCCGCGCCAAGCTGCCGGCCGGAAGCCCGCTCCGCACCGCCGACCCCCTGCCGATCGGCGCTGTGATCAGCCTGGCGGGGATCGGCGATCTGCAGGGCCAGGGCAAGGCGTTCGGGCTCCCGTGCGGCGACAATACCATCGAGCGGCTCATCGACGCCAAGCGGCGCACCGCGCCTTTCACAGACACCTCTCCCGCCGAACTACTGCCGAGCCGCGTTAGGGTGGTGATGGTCCACGGCGCCTACGACCACGTTCTGCCGCCCTACATCGGCCGGGACTACGCCCAGAAGGCGCGCAAGGCCGGCGACACGGCGGACGTCGTGGTCTTGCCCGACGCCGGTCACTTCGATCTGGTGATTCCGACGACGCCGGCGTGGGCGGCGATCACCGGCATACTTGACCGGCAGATGAAGAGCCTTACGCACTAAAGCTCTCACGGCTTCCAAAGAGCTGAAGTTTCGTGCCTAACTCCTGGGCCGGGAGAGGATTCTATGACCGCCGCCGCCTTCGAGGCCAACGATCGTTGGTTCATGGGCCACCCCAAGGGGTTGGCCGTCCTGGCCTTCACCGAGGCCTGGGAGCGGTTCTCCTACTACGGCATGCAGACGCTGCTGGTGCTCTACATGACCAAGCAGCTGCTGCTGCCAGGACATGTCGAGAATGTCCTTGGCTTTCCCCAGCTCCACGCGATCCTTTCGCGCGGCCAGCCGATGACGATCGTCGCGACGGCTTCGGCGATCTTCGGGCTCTACACCGCGCTGGTCTACGCGACGCCCGCCCTAGGCGGACTGATCGCCGATGGGGTGCTCGGCCGGACGCGGACGATCATCCTGGGCGCATGCCTCATGGCGCTCGGCCACTTCCTCATGGCCTTCGACGGTTCGTTCCTGATCGCGCTGCTTTGCCTGATGCTGGGTTCGGGGTGCTTCAAGGGCAACATCGCCACCCAGGTGGGCTCGCTCTACAATCCCGACGACCTGCGTCGCGCGGACGCCTTCCAGATCTTCTACCTGGGCATCAATGCCGGCGTGATCATCGCGCCGCTGGTGACCGGAACGCTCGGCGAGAAGGTGGCTTGGCACTACGGGTTCGGGGCCGCCGGCGTCGGCATGCTGATCTCGCTGGTGATCTACATCAACGGCCGCAAGCATCTGCCGCCCGACCCGCCGATCAGGGCGAAGCAGGACCGGGTCGCGCGGGAGCCACTGACCGCCCGCGAATGGCGCTCGATGATCCTGCTCATCGGACTGCTGCCGGTCCTGGCCGCCTCGATCGTCGGCAATAATCAGATCTTCAACGCCTACCTGATCTGGGCGGACAAGAGCGTCGATCGGGTGCTGTTCGGCCAGCCGATCCTGACCACCTGGCTGGTCTCCGTGGATTCTATCGTCTCCGTGGCGACCCTGGCCGGCATGGTGGCGTTCTGGCGGATGTGGAAGACCCGCTTCAAGGAGCCGGACGAGCTGGGCAAGATCGTCATCGGCTGCCTGTTCAGCGGCGCCGGCGTCGCCTGCCTGGCGATCGGCTCGGCGGTCGCCGCCAGCTCGGGCCAGAAGGTCTCGATGGGTTGGCTGCTGGCGTTCCACCTCTTGAACGACATCGGCTTCGCCAACGTGCTGCCCGTCGGCCTGGCGCTGTTCGTGCGCGCCGCACCCGCAGCGCTCGCCGGCACCATCGTCGGCGTCTACTACCTGCACCTCTTCGCCGGCAACCTCACCGTGGGTTGGCTGGGCGGCTTCCTCGACAAGATGCCCCCGACACAGTTCTGGCTGATGCATGCGGCGTTGGTCGCAGGCGCCGGCGTGGTCTTCTTCTTCGTGCGGTTGCTGTTCGGCGGCTTGCTGGCGGGAGAAGCGCAGGAGCCCGACATCGTCGCCGCCGACGCTGTCGAATTCCCGTAGCCGCCGCATGCTCTACCGCCCGCTCGGCCGGACGGGCTTGAACGTCTCGGAGATCGGCTTTGGGGCCGCGAGCTGGTGGGGCAAGCCGCAGTTCCCGGAGACAACAGCCGTAGGCCTCGTGCACGCCGCCCTCGATGGCGGCGTGACGTTCTTCGACACCGGCGCCAGCTATTCCGGCGGCCATGCCGAGCCAAGGCTCGGTCGGGCGCTCAAAGGCAGAAACGCCGCGGGCCTGGTGATCGCCACCAAGGCGGGCACCTTCGCCGCAGGTGGGAAAATCGGCCGCGATTTCTCACCAGCCGCCGTGGTCGCCAGCGCCGAGCGGAGCCTGCGTAATCTGGGGCTCGGGCAAATCGGCCTGCTGCAGTTGCATGGCCCGGCCGTCGCTGAGCTGACCGAAGAGCTGCGGGGCGCCCTGCTTGGGCTGAAGACGAAGGGGCTGATCCGCGCGCTGGGGGTGAACAGCTTCGATCCGGCCGTCATCGAGCATGTGATCGGCCTGCCGGAGTTCGACGCCGTGATGGTCGACTACAACGTGCTGAGGCCTGAGCGCGAGCCGCTGATCGCGCGGGCTGCGATGGCGGGGAAGGGGGTCCTTGCGGGCATGGCGCTCGCCATGGGCCACACCGGCTTCAAGGTCGCCAAGCTGCGCGGGCGTCAGGATCTCTGGTATTCCCTTCGCGGTCTCCTTCGCCACTCCCGCGAGGTTCGCGAGGGCGCCCGCTTCGGCTTCCTGAACGATCTTGCGGAGATGAGCGGCCCGCAGGCGGCGCTCGCCTACGTGCTGGCCAATCACGACGTGTCCTGCGCGGTGATCGGCACGACGCGACCGGCCCACCTGGCCGAAAACCTCGGCGCGTCCGGCATGGCGCTCCCTTCCGCGGTGCTGGAACGTATCCGCCGCCAACAGCGATAGGCGTTCAGCCAAGCTGGCTTTCAGGATGACAGCCGCCGCTGCGCGGAGTCATGGTGCTGAACAACGATAACACAGACTGGGAAACGACCATGGCCGACGCCGACCTCGACCTCGACGGCGCCCTTGAGGTGGCGCACCTGCCGGCGTTGATCGCGGCCATGGTGCATCTCACGGGCGACGCCGGCTGGCTGAAGCCGGAGTGGACGCCGACCTACACGCCGATTTCGCGTGGCGACCCGGGGCTGCCGGAAGAGGTCCAGGCGGAGATCCGTCGCCAGGCCAAAGTCGCCATCGAGACCTTCCTCGCCGGCGGCTCTGTGAAGGCGGCGAGCCCGGATATCCCGACGCTTCGCCGGATGATCGACTTCGTGGCCGGTGCGCCGATCCCGGAGACCTACGCCGATTTCCTGATCGACGAGCTGGCGATCTCCGGCAAGAGCAGCAAGGATCCGCAGTTCGAGCAGCCCCAGCTGAAGGCCGCGGCCCGCCAGCTGAAGGTGCTGGTGATCGGCGCGGGCATGTCCGGAGTGCTCGCCGGCGTACGGTTGTCGCAGGCCGGCGTGCCGTTCGAGATCGTCGAATCCAACCCCGACGTCGGCGGAACTTGGCTCGTGAACACCTACCCTGGTTGCCGGGTCGACAACTCCAACCACATGTACAGCTACTCGTTCGAGCCCAACCATGCGTGGCCGCAGCACTTTTCTCCGCAACCGGAATTGCTCAAGTACTTCCGTGGGGTGGCGGCGAAATATGACCTGAAGAAGCACATTCGTTTCGAGACCCGCGTCGAGAGCCTGGCTTGGGACGACGCACGCTCGCTGTGGCGGGTGGAACTGCGTGGCAAGGACGGCAAGGCGGAGACCGTCGAGGCCAATGCGGTGATTACTGCGGTGGGCCAGTTGAACAAGCCCCGGACGCCGCAGATCGACGGAGTCGGAACCTTCGAGGGCCCGGCCTTCCACTCCGCAGAGTGGCGCCACGACGTGGACCTCACAGGCAAGCGCGTGGCGGTGATCGGCACCGGCGCATCGGCCTATCAGTTCGTGCCGGAGATCGCGCCGAAGGTGGCCAACCTCAAGGTCTTCCAGCGGACCCCGCCCTGGGGCCTGCCCGTGCCGCACTACCACGAGGACGTGCCCGAGGGCGTGAAGTGGCTGCTGGAGAACATCCCCTACTACGACAAATGGTACCGGTTCTGGTTGTTCTGGATGACCACCGAGGGCTTCCTGCCGATGGTCAAGGCCGACGAGGGCTGGAATGGCCCGCCGACGGCGGTCGGGGAAGCGAACTTGATGCTGCGGGAGATGGCCGCCGAAGCGCTGGCCGCACAGGTCGCCGATCGTCCGGACCTGCTGCCCAACGTCGTCCCGACCTATCCGGTCGGCGGCAAGCGTGCGGTGCTGGACAACGGGGTGTGGCTGGGCGCGCTGAAGCGTCCGAACGTCGAGCTCATCACCCAGACGATCACCAGGATCACGCCGAAGGGCGTCATTACGGCCGACGGCGTGGAGCACGAGGTGGACGTGTTGATTTACGGCACCGGCTTTACGGCCTCGAAGTTCCTGTCCGGCTTGAAGGTGACGGGCCGGGATGGTCGTGACCTGCACGAGACCTGGGCCGGGGATGCGCGCGCCTATCTCGGAATGACGACGCCAGGGTTCCCGAACTTCTTCATCATCTACGGGCCTAACACCAACATCGTCGTCAACGGCTCGATCATCTTCTTCTCGGAGTGCGCGGTCCGCTACATCGTCGGCTGCCTGCGGCTGCTGGCCGAGACCGGGGCTCGGGTCATGGAGGTCAAGCGGGACATCCACGACGCGTTCAACATCCGCGTCGATGACGCCAACAAGGGCTGGGCCTGGGGCTCGCCGAATGTCTCCAGCTGGTACAAGAATGAGTTCGGCCGCGTGAGCCAGAACTGGCCCTTCGGCCTGATCGACTACTGGCGCGCGACGCTCGCGCCCAATCCCGACGACTTCATCCTGAGCAAGCAGCGCGAACCCGTGGCCTGAAGAGGACGACGCGAATGAGCGACATCACCGGCGGCTGCGCCTGCGGAAAGGTGCGTTTCAAGATCACTGCGCCGCTGATGGGAGTGGGGGTTTGCCATTGCCGAGATTGCCAGAAGGCATCGGGCGGCGGGCCCTCCTACAGCGCTATCGCGCCGAAAGGCGCCCTCGAGGTCACCAAAAGTGAAGCCAAGGTCTACACGTCCAAGTCCGACACGGGCGCCGACATCGGACGCGCCTTTTGCCCGGACTGTGGCTCGCCGCTTTGGTCGGTGCTGGACGCCAGTTCACCGATCATGCCCGTGAAGCTGGGAGCGCTGGACGACGCTTCCAGCCTGTCGCCGCAACTGCACCTCTACACAGACTCCGCCCAGCCCTGGCACCTGATGCACGAGGGAATTCCTCGTTTTCCGAAGATGCCGCCGATGGCGCCGCCCTCCTAGGAGGCTCAGATGAAGACCGAAGACATCGAGTACCACGCGGACGGCGCGCGGCTGGTTGGCTACCTGGCGGTGGACGACACGAGGACCGGCAGGCGTCCGGGTGTGCTTGTGGCGCCAGAGGGCGGCGGCCTCGTGGACTTGACCAAGGAGATCGCCCGGCGCCTGGCGAAGGTGGGCTACGCGGCCTTCGCCATGGACTACTATGGCGACGGCAAGCCGCTCACCGATCGAGACCAGGTGATGCCGCGCATCCAGGCCTTCATGGCCGAGCCGAGTACTATCCGCGCTCGGGCCGCCGAAGCCCTGGCGGTGCTCGCCCGACAGCCGGAATGCGACGCCGGTCGGCTGGCGGCGATCGGCTACTGTTTCGGCGGCACGACCGTCCTGGAACTCGCCCGAAGCGGCGCAGACCTCAAGGCGGTTGTCGGCTTCCACTCCGGCCTCGGCACCACCCGCCCGCAGGACGCCAAGGCCATCCGCGCCAAGGTGCTGACCTGCATTGGGGCCCTCGACCCCATCATCCCGACCGAACAGCGCCTGGGGTTCGAGAAGGAGATGACGGACGGTGGCGTCGATTGGCGGATGAACGTCTACGGCGGCGCCGGCCACAGCTTCACCAATCCGAGCGTCGGTGATCTGGGGATGCCTGGCTTCGCCTATCACGCTGAGACGGACCGCCGCTCCTGGGCCGCCATGCTGGATCTCTTCGACGAAGCATTCGGCAAGGTCGGCGTTGCAGCCTAGGCCCGTGAAGAGGGCGTGCTCGCTGGTCATCGTGGCGCTCGTGGCCGCCGGGGCATGCGCGGCAGAGCCAAATCCGCGGGCTCCCGGGGGCGCGGTCAATCCCAATCCGAGGGTGAGAACCTATCGGTGCGCGAACGGGCAGGTGATCGTCGCGGGCTATCCGGACCCGACGACGGCGGTCGTCACCTACAGAGATCATGCCTACACCTTGAAGCTGGTGGTTGCGGCGAGCGGCGCCCGCTATACCGGCTACGGATTGCAGTGGTGGGTGAAGGGGGAGGGGGCCCGGCTTTCGGCTCTGAAGCCCGGCGAGTCCATCGCCAGTGATCCTGGTTTCGCCTGCACCGCCGAGGGGGCTCTGCCCGCCGCGGGACCACGAACCTAGGCGACGCCGCCGGCGGCTGTGACCGGCCAGCACCTGATTCTGGCAAATATTTCTGGAGCGAGACACTCAGCTTGCAAAGCGTCAGCACAGGCGCCTACGCTCGCCTCTAGGCGCCACTGCCTACTAGTTCCATCAGGACTTGGCCTCAGAGCTGAGCCGGAACGCAACGGGAGGACTGGGGAATGAGCAAGCGGAGCTATCTCTATGCCGGCACGGCTATGGCCGCGGCGGTCGGTCTTTATGGATTTCAAGCACATGCAGCGCCGGCGGATGCACCCGCCGCAGCCAGCGTTTCGGAGTTGATCGTCACCGCCGAGCGTCGTGAACAGAGGCTGCAGGACGTGCCGGTGGCCGTCACCGCCTTCAGCGCCGAGCAGCGTTCACTGATCGGGATCGAGTCGATCCAGGACCTGACCAACTTCACGCCGGGCCTGCACTACAACTCGATCGCCAACCGGCCCTACCTGCGCGGCGTGGGCCGCAACACCGACAACCTCGCCGTCGCCTCGGCCGTGGCGATCTACTACAACGGCGTCTACGACGGCGCTAACGCCACCACGATCCTTCAGCATTCGGACATGTTCATCGACACGATCGAGATCGATCGGGGTCCGCAGAACACCTTGCACGGCGCCAACTCCGACGGCGGCACGATCAACTACATCTCCAAGAAGCCGACCAAGAACTTCTTCGCTGAAGGCCGTGTGGGCTTTGCGAACTACGACAAGGCCTTCGCCGAGGCGGTCGTCTCAGGGCCGATCAATGACAGCGTGCGCTTCCGGGTGGGCGGCAACTACACCCAGGAGAACGGCGGGTTCTTCAAGAATCTCTCGAGCGGAGAGCGCGTCGGGGGTACCGGCCCGCAAGGGAACAGCGGCGAGACCCAGTACGTCGAGGCCCAGATCGACGCCAATATCGGCGAACACCTCGACGCCTGGGGCATGATCTCCAGCGGGCTCTATTCGACGAACTATCACACGGTCGCCCAGCAGGGGGCCATCCCGACCAATTTCCAGCTTAACGGGGCGTTCTCGCCGAGCAGCTTCTTCGGTCTTTGCGGGATCGCCGGTGTGCCTGCGGCCAATCCCGGCTGCGCCACCGGCCCTCGGGTCGTTAGCGTCACGCCAGCGGGCGCCTTCACCGCCAACCAGTTCCCGGGAAACAACCCAAGCACGGCCGATCCACGGGTCTTCATCCAGTCGGCGCCCTCGACGAACAAGCAGCGGGCCGACATCTCGCTGGCGACGCAGTGGGTCTACCATGCGCCGAGCGTCGACCTGACCTATCTGGGCGGCTACCAGAAGTTCAACTACCAGCTCAATTTCACCGGATCGATCGACGCGGGCCTGTCGACCTATTCCGTCGCGGGCGCGCCCGCCGCGGGGGGCCTCTGCGCGCTCAATGCCGGCGTGCAGGGCCTCAGCACGTCCGGCTGCACACAGCCGCTGGCGATCAACCCCTCGCCGAACTGGACGCACTTCGTCGAGGACGACGAGTTCCAGAGCCACGAGATCGACGTGACCTCGACGAGTGGCGGTCCGTTCCAGTGGATCGCCGGCCTCTACTACTATCATGAGAGCTACGAGCAGCCGGTCTGGGCCGGTGTGATGCCGAACCAGACCCAGTTGCAGCACCCCTTCGCGATCGGGGCCGGAGGGGCCTTGATCCCGACGCCAGCAAACCCGGCGAGCGCGATCTCGACGTCGGACACCTTCCTCACCTACGACTCCTACGCCGGCTTCGGGCAGGGTAGCTACAAGTTCAACGACCAGTGGAAGATCACTGCCGGCCTTCGGTACACCGAGGATCACAAGAAGGGCCGCCAGCTCTGGCGGTTCGAAGAGTTCGACGTGATCCCGGGCTTCCAGTCGACGAGCTTCGGCGCCAACACGCCTGGCCTCGACGTCACCGCGACAGCCGTCGGCGCCAATGCGACGACGAGGTTCAAAGGCGCAGGCCTGGCGGTCCTCGATCCCACGACCGGCAACTTCGTGCGGCAGCTCGATCAGAGCTGGAGTGCCTGGACGGGCGATGTCGATCTCGACTGGACCCCGGACCCGGATACCCTGGTCTACGCCAAGTACAGCCGGGGCTATAAGGCCGGTGGCTTCTCGACGTTCACGATCGCCGCCAACCCGACGACCGACAAGGAGACCGTCGACGCCTACGAAATCGGCCTGAAGAAGACGTTTGAGAGGGTCTTCCAGCTCAACGCCGCAGCGTTCTTTTACGACTACAAGAACGACCAGATCCCGTTGGCCGTGCAGAACTCCCAAGGCCTGGTCGCCAACCAGCTCTTCAACCTGAAATCGGTTCACGTGACAGGCTTCGAGATCGAAGGGACCTGGCATCCGATCGAGCCGTTGAACTTCACCTTCCAATACTCGCACCTCAATGCCGAGGTGGACGATGCGGGCGCCTGTATCGAGGACACCATCGACCCGCGGGCCGCCTTGCCGGGGGCGAACACCGCGGGTTGCGTGCAGACCTCGGCTACAGCGATCGTGCAGAACCTAAAGGGTCAGCAGTTGCCGGAGGCCCCGCCGAACAAATTCTCGGCGAACGGGCTCTATACCTGGACGTTCGATCCCGGGAAGCTGACCCTCTCGGCGACCTATGTCTGGAAGGACGCCACCTACGGCTCGCTGTTCAATCGACCGTATGCGCTCGCGCCGTCTTACGACGAGGCCGACTTCCGGGTTACCTGGACCGGCGCCAACCACAACTATTCGGTTATCGCCTTCATCAACAACGCCTTCGACAAGACCGGCTATGACGGCGCCGGCGGCAGCCTGCTGCTCCAACCGACAGCGCCCATGACGACAGGACCGATCACCTTCAACCCGAGCCTGATCGCGCCTAGGACCTACGGTATCGAGTTCCAGTACCGGTTCCACTGAGACGACCCGCCAGCGCGCCCCGCAGCGGGCGCGCCGCGCGGGGACTGGCGAAGCGTCGGAAGGGCGCCTACGATTTGCGCTATGAGCGCCGGCAGCAATCGACCTGTGCCCTCGACCCGTCGACCGGCCGACCCGGTTGAACGTTCGCGTCGCCTGGACGAGGCCGCTGCGCACTTCAAGGCAGGCCGCCTCGACGCAGCGGCCCAGGTCTACCGCAGCCTTGAACGTGAGGCGCCTGAAGACGTGCGGGCGGCCTATTCGCTGGCGGTCATCGACATCGGGCAGGGCCGCCTGGCTCGAGCCCGCCGTCGGCTGGAAAGCGTCGTCGCTCGGGATCCGACGCTGGCCGCCGCCCAGCACAACCTCGGCGCTGTTTGTCAGCAACTGGGGGCTTGGGCGGAAGCCGCGGACGCCTACAGCCGCGCCGCCGCGCTGAACCCCCGCGCGACGGGAACCAGCGAAGCCTTGGCCGTCGCCTTGGCGATTCTCGGGCGCCCCGAAGCGGCTATCACCCAGTATCGCATCCTGGCCCGAGACCCCGCGCAGCGCTGGGCCGCCCTGACGCGAATTGCTCTGCTAAACGCAAGCGCCGTCGACGACGGCGAATTGACCGACATGCTACGCACAGCGACTGACGAGGCGTCGGACATCGAAACCCGCACCGGTTTGCTTTTCGCCTTGGGGGACGTGCTTGAGGCTCGGGGACGTCATGACCATGCGTTCGTCGCTTACGCCGACGGCAATCGCCTGAAGCGCGGGACCCTAGTCGGCGCGTCCGAACCCGCGTCCGTTGCGGCCGCCAATGACGCAGCCGCGCGCTATGTCCAAGACCTGTTTTGCCCGAAGCTCCTCGCGAAGCGGTCCTGGCGGGGCAGTCGTTCGACTGCGCCGATCTTTATCGTCGGCATGCCGCGCTCGGGCTCGACGCTGATTGAGCAGATCCTCGCCAGCCATCCCGAGGTTCAGGGACTTGGCGAAACCGGGGTGCTGCCCGATCTGCTGTCGGCTGGCTATCCCGACACCGTCGCCGGCTTGCGCGACCTGGGCGACCGTTACCTCGCGGCCATGCGACTTCGCGGCTGGGACGGCGTCTCGCGGTTCGTCGACAAGACGCTGGAGAACTATCTCCACGTTGGAGCGATCCACCTGATGTTCCCACAGGCGCTGATCCTGCACAGCGATCGCGATGCGATGGACGTGTGCTTCGCCTGCTTTCGCCAGCTCTTCACGGCAGGCAACGAGACGCTCTACGACCTCGGCGACATCGGTGCGGAGTATCTGCGCTATCGGGGGCTGATGGATCACTGGCGCGCTGTGCTGCCTGGGCGAGTCGCCGACGTCAGCTATGAGGCCCTAGCTGGCGACCCGGAGCGAGGAATCCCGGCGCTGGTCACGGCGGCGGCGGGCCTCGCATGGGATCCGGCCTGCCTGCGGTTCTTCGACGAGGCGGGGGCGGTGCGGACGGCGAGCGCCACCCAGGTGCGGCGTCCCGTCTATCAAAGCTCGGTGCAGCGCTGGCGCCGCCACGCCGCGGACCTCGCGCCGCTGAGCGAGGCCCTGGGGGCTTTGGGGCCTGGGCTTGGTTAGCCGGGAAGGTCGGCGCGCAGCAGGGTGGCAATCTGGAATTCGCGCTGCAGGCGCGCGGCTTCGGTCTCAGAAACTCCAGCCCTGCGCCGCAGCTATCACAAGACGTTGGGCCACCCCAACGGCCTACGGTGAAGCCGAACGGGGTGATTAAAAAGCAGGGAAGGAGTGGCGCGAATGACGGGACTTGAACCCGCGACCTCCGGCGTGACAGGCCGGCGCTCTAACCAACTGAGCTACATCCGCACTTGGACCCGCGAAACGCGAGGCGCGTCTGATAGGTCCGACCCGGAATCGTGTCAACGGAAGAGTGCGAGATCCGGTGGACTTGGCGTCGCAGCCCCCTGACGTAGCGCCGTCAGGACCAGCCGCCGGACTTCAGGCGATCGAGCAACGGCGTCAGGGTATCCCAGTAGGGGCGGGCGCATTCGCCGTGCCACAGCGACGAGCGGTCGGCGAAATGCATCATCGTCGTCGGTTGATGCGGCAGGATCAGTTGGCCGCACTTTGGGCAATTCGGTCCCCGCGGATCGCCGCCGGGTTCAGCATCGAAAGCCATCACTCAAGCCTTGGAGAACACGAGCCCCCGCCCGCATCAGCAACCTTAGCTGTTGGGCGGCCGCTGGTCGCCGCGGCGAATTGATGCGCGCCGCAGGGGTGATGCTACGGCGAGTCTGTGCGTTTCCGGCCAGGGTTTCGTGAGCTTTCCGCGCCGCAACAAGGCCCCGTTTGAAACCGTTCAATCTGTGGTCTAGAAGGGCGCGCGACTCCCCCGAGGACTCTATGAACGCGTTCCTGCTCCAGTACCTGCCCATCGTGATCTTCCTAGGGATCGCGGCGGCGCTGGGCATCATCTTCATCCTGTTCGCAGCCGGCATCGCGCCCAAGGCGCCGGACCCTGAGAAGCTCTCCTCTTACGAGTGTGGCTTCAACGCGTTCGACGATGCGCGGATGAAGTTCGACGTGCGATTCTACCTGGTCTCGATCCTGTTCATCATCTTCGACCTGGAAGTGGCCTTCCTGTTCCCGTGGGCGGTGGCTCTGATGAAGCTCCCCGCCGCCATGGGCCAATTCGCCTTCTGGTCGATGATGAGCTTCCTGGGCGTGCTCACCGTGGGCTTCATCTACGAGTGGAAGAAGGGAGCCCTGGAATGGGAGTGATCGTTCCTGCCGGCGCCGGCGCGCGCACGAGCGTCGAGGGCTACAACCCCGACGCCCATGACCCGTTCTTCGATGGCGTCTCCCAGCAGCTTGCCGACAAGGGCTTCATCACCGCGGGCGTCGACGACCTGATCACCTGGGCGCGCACCGGCTCGCTGATGTGGATGACCTTCGGCCTGGCATGCTGCGCGGTCGAAATGATGCAGGCCTCGATGCCGCGCTACGACCTGGAGCGCTACGGCTTTGCGCCGCGCGGCTCGCCGCGCCAGTCCGACGTGATGATCGTCGCCGGCACGCTGGTGAACAAGATGGCTCCGGCGCTGCGCAAGGTCTACGACCAGATGCCCGAGCCCCGCTATGTGATCTCGATGGGCTCCTGCGCCAACGGCGGCGGCTATTATTACTTCAGCTACTCGACCGTGCGTGGTTGCGATCGGATCGTGCCGGTCGACGTCTACGTCCCTGGCTGCCCGCCGACCGCCGAGGCGCTCGTTTACGGCGTGCTGCAGCTGCAGAAGAAAATCCGCCGCACCGGGACCATCATGCGATGAGCTGGCCCCAACCGCTTCCCATTCTCGAGGCGCTTGGCCAGGCGATCGTCAAGCAGAGCGCCGGCGCGATCACCGCCTATGACGTGATGTACGGCGAGGTGAACCTGACCGCGTCGGCCGACCGGATCGTCGAGGCGCTCACCGGCCTGCGCGACAATCCGGACTTCCGGTTCTCGATCCTGATCGACGTCTGCGGCGCGGATTATCCGGAGCGCGAGCGGCGCTTCGACGTGGTCTACCACTTGCTCTCGATGATCAAGAACCTGCGCGTGCGCCTGAAGGTGCAGACCGACGAGGACACCGCTGTTCCCTCGGTCGTCAGCGTGTTCCCGAGCGCCGATTGGTACGAGCGCGAGACCTTCGACATGTACGGCGTGTTCTTCGACGGGCACCCGGACCTGCGCCGCATCCTGACCGACTACGGCTTCCACGGTCACCCGCTGCGCAAAGACTTCCCGATGACCGGATACGTCGAGGTCCGTTACGACGACGAGCTGAAGCGGGTGGTCTACGAGCCGGTGAAGTCTGTCGAGTGGCGCAACTGGGATTTCCTGTCCCCCTGGGAAGGCGCCGAGCCGGGCTACGCCCCGCTGATTCCGGGCGATGAAAAAGCCCTGCCGGCCGCCCAAGCACCGGTAAGCAAGGAGCCGTCCAAATGACCGGCGCCAACGCCCCTGCCAAAGACTCCGACTTCTTCGCCCCCGAGGTCGTGGGCGAGACCAAGGTTCGCAAGTTCAACATCAACTTCGGCCCGCAGCACCCAGCCGCGCACGGCGTGTTGCGCATGGTGCTGGAGCTGGACGGCGAGGTCGTCGAGCGCGTCGACCCGCACATCGGCCTGCTGCATCGCGGCACCGAGAAGCTGATGGAAGCGCGGCCCTACGCGCAGACGATCCCCTATTTCGACCGCCTCGACTACGTGGCGCCGATGAACCAGGAGCACGCCTACGTGCTGGCGCTCGAGCGCCTGATGGGCGTCGAGGTGCCGATCCGCGGGTCCCTGATCCGGGTGCTCTATTCCGAGATCGGCCGCATCCTGAACCACATCCTGAACGTCACGACCCAGGCCATGGACGTCGGCGCTCTGACCCCGCCGCTGTGGGGTTTCGAAGAGCGCGAGAAGCTGATGGTGTTCTATGAGCGGGCTTCGGGCGCGCGCATGCACGCCAACTACTTCCGCGTCGGAGGCGTCCGCCAGGACCTCCCGCCGGAGCTGGTCGAGGACATCGCCGAGTGGTGCAAGCGCGTGCCCAAGGTGTTCGACGACATCGAGGGTCTGATCACCGGTAACCGGATCTTCAAGCAGCGCAACGTCGACATCGGCAAGGTGACCAAGGAAGAGGCCCAGGCCTGGGGCTTCTCCGGCGTCATGGTGCGCGGCTCGGGCATCGCCTGGGATCTGCGCCGCAGCCAGCCCTACGAGTGCTATTCGGACCTGGAGTTCGACATTCCGCTGGGCGTAAACGGCGACTGCTACGACCGCTACCTCTGCCGTATGGAAGAGATGCGCCAGTCGGTGAAGATCATGGCCCAGTGCTGCGAGCGCCTGATGAAGACGCCGGGGCCCGCGATCTCGGAAGACAATAAGGTCGCTCCGCCCCGGCGCGGTGAGATGAAGCGGTCGATGGAAGCCCTGATCCACCACTTCAAGCTCTACACCGAGGGTTATCGGCCGCCGCCCGGCGAGGTCTATGCGGCCGTCGAGGCGCCGAAGGGCGAGTTCGGCGTCTATCTGGTCAGCGACGGGACCAACAGGCCCTACCGCGCCAAGATCCGCGCCCCGGGCTACCCGCACCTGCAGGCCATGGACTGGATGAATCGCGGCCACATGCTGGCCGACGTCTCCGCCATCCTCGGGTCGCTGGACATCGTTTTCGGGGAGATCGACCGGTGAGCGTTCGCCGCCTCGCGAAAGAGCAGCCCGCATCGTGGGACTTCGCGCCCGAGGCGCTGAAGACCGCCCAATGGTGGGTGTCCAAATATCCCAAGGGCCGCGAGCAGTCCGCGGTCATCCCGATCCTGTGGCTGATTCAGAAGCAGGAGGGCTGGGTCTCCGAGCCCGCCATCCGCGCGGTCGCCGAAATG
>DASXKT010000371.1:0-2728 GCA_036496685.1 Phenylobacterium sp. | reverse complement strand
GCCAAGTCGAGCCAGCTGATGTTCGGCGATGCTTCCTATCACCGGGAGTTGCTGGCGCAGCGGATCGGGCTGGGCGGTTGACCCCTGCAGAGGCGAGCGAGTTCAGCACGATGTCCCCCAGCCTTTGGCAGTTCTTTTCGGCGGTCAGCGCCGCGGTTCCCGGCCGCAACGCCATCTGGATGCACGACAGGCGGATTTCGTTTGGAGATCTGCACGAGCGCGCCAGCCGCTTCGCCGGCGTCCTGGCTTCTCACGGCTTCGGTGTGCAATGCGAGCGCTCCGAGCTGCGGGATTGGGAATGCGGTCAGGACACGGTCGCCCTCTATCTGCTGAACGGCCCGGAATTCATCGAAGCGAACCTAGGCGGCTATGGCGCGCGCACCGCGCCCTTCAACGTCAACTGGCGCTACGTGGCGAGCGAGTTGGCTTACCTGCTGAACAACGCCGACGCCGCGGTCGTGGTCTATCACCAGCGCTTCGCCCCAACCCTGGCGGAGGTGCTCCCGGAGCTCAAACGCCAGCCGCTCCTGATCCAGGTCGCGGACGGCTCGGGCGAGGCGTTGCTGCCCGGTGCGCTGGACTATGAGGCGGCGCTGGCGGCGGCGGACCCGGCGGGCGACCTGCGCACATCCTCCGATGACTGTTTCCTGCTCTACAGCGGTGGCACCACCGGCATGCCGAAGGGCGTGCTGTGGCGGCAGGAAGACATCTGGCAGGGCGTGCTGCGCGACCCGGGCCTACGGAAGGACGCCGACCCCTCGGCCGCCGCCGCCTATGCCGCGGGCCGAACCCCTGAACGTGGCCTGATCGGGCCGCCGCTTATTCACGGCGCCGGGCAATGGCAGGCCCTTCAGGGGCTGTTCAAGGGCGACAGCATCGCTTTCCTCGCGCGGTCGGACCGCCTGGATCCGGTCGACTTCTGGACGACGGTGGAGCAGGCCGGGGTCAACAAGTCGATCCTGGTCGGCGAAGCCTTTGCCCGGCCGCTGCTCGATGAGTACGACGCCGGCAAATACGACGCCTCCTCGCTGAGGGCGGTTGTCGTCGGCGGCGCCTTCACCTCGCAGGAAACAAAGGAGCGGTTCATCGCGTCTTTCCCGGACGTGCTGATCTACGACTCCGCAGGTTCGTCCGAGAGCGGACGGTTGCTTCGGAAGGTGACGACCAAGACTGCTAGGCCCGCCTCATTCTCGCTGTTTGACCACAGCACCGTTCTCGACCCGGAAAAGACCCGACGTCTTGCACCTGGCGAGGAACAGGACGGATGGCTCGCCGGCAGCGGTCACATCCCGCTCGGCTATCTGGGGGACGAGCAGAAGACCAAGGCGACGTTCGTCCATGCCGAGGGGCGGCGCTGGTCTATTCCGGGCGACCGGGCGCGGCTGCTGAAGGATGGCGCCGTCGAACTTCTTGGCCGCGACTCCTTCGTCATCAATACGGGCGGCGAGAAGGTGTTCGCCGAAGAGGTCGAGCAGGCGTTGATCCGACAGCCCGGCGTGGCGGATGTGGTCGTCGTCGGGCGACCCAGCGCGCGATGGGGTCAGGAGGTGACGGCGATCATCGCCCTCCAGGACGGCGCGACGCCCTCGGACGAAGCAATCTGCAGGGGCGCCGCGGAGACGATCGCCCGATACAAGCTTCCGAAGGCCATCGTCCGTGTGCCGCGTGTGGAGCGCGGGCCCAACGGCAAGGTGGACATGGCCTGGGCCCGAACCATCGCCATGGGCTCCAGCGAACCCGCACAGACGCAGTCGCCGGCGTCGCAGGATGCGCTGGCGGCGCCGCAAAACGTCCCCGGCCGTCTCCGCGCACTCGAGGCTTGAATGTCAACGCCCCCGCACATTTCGCTCAGCGACTTCCTCGACGGCGCCAACGCCTGGCTCAACGCGAACACGACGCCGCGTCCGCCAAGCGGTGCGCTGACCTGGGGAGAAGGCTCCGACCGAGTCTCCCTGTTTCGCGACAGCTCGCCAGAAGAGGAGCGCGCGCAGGTTGAGGCGTTGCTCGCCTGGCAGCGGAAGAAGGCCGACGCCGGCTACGGCTCGATCGCCTGGCCGGTGGAGTACGGTGGCGCTGGCCTGCCCCGGGCGTACGAGGCCGCGTTCCGCCAGCTCGAGCAGGGGTTCGTGGCGCCACTGATCACGGAGTCGGTCTCGATCAGCCTGGAGATCACGGCGCCGACGATCCTGGCGCTGGGCGCGGAGGCCCAGAAGTCGCGCTGGATCGCGGCGCTGCGGCGCGGCGACGCCATGTGCTGCCAGATGTTTTCCGAGCCGGGAGCCGGTTCCGACCTGGGCGCGATCGCCCTGCGCGCGACCCCGGACGGCGACGGCTGGATCCTGAACGGCCAAAAGGTGTGGACCTCGGGCGCGCAATACGCGGACATCGGTTTCCTGGTCGCCCTCACCAACCGCGACGCGCCGCGGCAAAGCGCGCTTACGGCCTTCCTCGTGCCCCTCAAGGATGTGCCGGGGATCGATATCCGTCCGCTGCGCCAGATGACCGGCGGCTCCAACTTCAACGAGGTCTTCTTCAACGACGTGCGGATCTCCGACACCGATCGGGTGGGAGCGGTCGGCGCCGGCTGGGCGGGCGCGATGACCGCGCTGGGCTTTGAGCGCGGCAGCGCCGCGACCGGCGGCGGGGGCAATGGCCCCGACCTGTTCGGCCGCCTGGTCCTGGCGGCGCGACATACCGGCCAGCTGCAGGATCCTCTCGTCCGCCAGAA
>DASXKT010000370.1:0-5232 GCA_036496685.1 Phenylobacterium sp. | reverse complement strand
CTGGCCACCACGGTCAATTTGCGAAGGCGGGCCTGGAGCGCCTCAGCGCCGGGGCGCTGTTCGGTCAGGTAGTAGATGTGGGCGTGATAGGGGGCGTCATCGTCGTGCGTGCTGAACATCGGGCCCATATAGACCGCAGCGCCGCCTTTTGAAGGTCCACCCCGGGGCGACGCAAACTGGAGGAGGGCCGACACCGGGCAGGCTGTGCCAGGGCTAGCCTGCAATGCGGTCGCGGCACGTCTTCTCAACCGCACTCTTCAGAACCGCGACGCGCTCGCCGAGCCAGGCGAGCTCCTCGGCCGTGATCTTGTAGTGGGGCGAGTAGCGTGCATCGACGTAGGCCCGCCGGAGCAGCTCCCAGCACCGCTGCTCGAACCGGCTCTCCCGAGGCCAGGCGGCAATCAGTTCGGGCGCAAGTCGCTCAGCCTGCGAGCGCAGGAAGTTCAGCTTGTGCGATTTGGGGCTGTAGAGCGTCAGCACCAGGAGGAGGCCGTGGTAGAGGCGCTCGGTGGCCTGATGGAGTGCGAACGCGGCTTCGTTTGAGTTGCCTTCGCTTTGAGCATGCCGCGCCATGCTGGCAAAGGCCTCGGCGCTTGGAAGCCATTTGTCGAAATGCCCCTGCGCCTCCTTCCGCGCCTCTTCGGCCAATAGCCGCCGCCCATGTTCGAACGGATGGTCCGGCGCCTCGTAGAGCGCGATGCCGTCGCGCACGATATCGACGAAGAACGGCCGGCCCTTCTTCAGCTGCTTGTTCACGTCGGTCAGCGAATGGACGATGAAGTTCGCCGGCGCCGTGAGCTTCTTGGCGATCTGGTATTCCCGCAGCAGATGGTCGTCGGCCTTGGCCCAGTACTCCAGGGTGTCAGTGAGCTCGTCGTGGTTCACCACGACCAGGAGGTCGTAGTCGGACTTGTAGCCGCCGACCGGATCATCGACCCAGTCGCCCCTCGCGTACGATCCGAAGAGGATAATCTTCAGAATGCGACCGGCCTTGCGGTGCGGCGCATTCCGGCCCTTCAGGGCGTCCTCGAACTCGGCGAACAGGATCTCGACGACGCGTTCCAATTCGCGCCGCTTGCCCTCCGGCAGATGATCGAGACTCGCCTTCACCCGCCGAGACTCGCGGGTTCGTGCGGCGCTGGCAAGGAAAGGTAGCGCTTCGATCCCCCATGGCGGCTGAGCGCATGGCTCATGCGTGCCGGACGGCTTTGCGAGCGCGTCAAGGCCGGCTCCGCCGCCGCTTCGCGATGCGCGGCCTCGCAGCCGCCCGCCCTGACCCGCTCCCACCGTCCGGCAAGGGCTGGCCAAGGCGCTTAAGCCACCTCCCCTTCGTGAACGAAGCAGCTTTGAGTTCCCCGAAGTAAGCGCAGTAGCGTAGCGCCTAAGGGCTGGGCCCGGAGCGGACGAATGGCGCGATATGACCTGTGCATCGTGGGTGGCGGGATCGGTGGTTCGGCGCTCGCGACCGTAATGGCGCGCACCGGTCACTCGGTGCTGCTGCTGGAAACCTCCGAGGTCTTCGAGGACCGGGTGCGTGGCGAGTGGATCGCACCATGGGGCGTGAGGGAGACCAAGCTTGTCGGTCTCTACGACCTCCTGGTGGGCGCCGGCGGACACCATGTGGGCCGGCATGTCACCTACGACGAGAGCCGCGAGGCCGAGGTCTCCGAGGCGCGCACCCTGCCGCTAAGTATCTTTGCCGAAGGGGTGCCGGGACCGCTGTGCCTGGGCCATCCGCGGCATTGCCAGACCTTGTTCGATGCAGCCAAGGCGGCCGGCGCCGACGCGCGCCGAGGCGTGAGTGTGACGGCCCTGCGGCTGGGCGCGAATCCCGGCCTGACGTTCGAGCAGGACGGCCAGGCCGTGGAGATCGAGGCGCGACTGATCGTGGGCGCCGATGGGCGCACGTCGCAGGTGCGTGAAGCGGCTGGGATCATGCTGCACCAGGACGCGCCGCATCACTGGTTCGCCGGCCTCTTGATCGAAGGCGCCGAAGGCTGGGATCCGGACCTGCAGGCGATCGGCACCGAGGACGACTTCGGCTTCCTGGCCTTTCCGCAGGGCAACGGGCGGGTGCGGATCTACGGCGGCTATGCGCTGGACGAGGCCAAGCGCTTCCGCGGCCCGGACCCGGCGCGGCGGTTCCTGGACGCATTTGCGATGCGCAGCGCCCCAGGTAACCAAGCGCTGGTGGCCGGACGCCCGGCTGGGCCGCTGCATAGCTACATCAATGCTGATGCCTGGACGGAGGAACCCTTTGCGCCAGGCGTGGTGTTGGTGGGCGATGCGGCCGGCTGGAACGACCCGATCATCGGGCTGGGGCTCTCAATCACCTATCGCGACGTGCGGATCGTGAGCGACCTCCTGAAGAGTTCAGACGACTGGGGCGCCGCGGGGCTGTTCCACCCTTACGCCGAGGAGCGGGCCGAGCGAATGCGCCGCCTGCGCTTTGCCGCCAGCATTCAGTCGGGCTTGGACATGGAATTCGGCGAGGCGGCGAAGGCGCGGCGCCAGCGCCACTTCGAAGCGGGCGCCTCCGACCCGACGCTGGGCATCCACGGCGTTGCGGTCATGGCCGGGCCAGAGGCGGTGCCGGCCGAGTTCTTCACCCCGACGCACCGCGACCGGGTGCTGGGCCCAGCGGAGCGCAAACCATGACCGCCGACGAGATCGCCGCCTACAACGCCGACTGGCTCAGCGCCTGGACGGCGAAGGACGTGCCGCGGCTCAGCGCCTTCTACGCTGAGGATTGCGTCTACAAGGACAACCAGACCGTCACAGGCCTGCAAGGCCGGGTGGCGCTCGAGGGCTATCTGAAGGGCCTGTTCGCCGCGACACCAGCCATGACCTACACGCCCGACGAGACCTGGCCGCTCCCTGACGGGTTCTGCGGGCGCTGGTACTGCGAGATCACGGGTGTGGCCGGACGGCTGCGCGGTTTCGACCTGGTGTTGCTGAGGGGGCGAGAGATCGTGCTCAACGAGGTCTACATCCACCAGCTTCCCGCATGAGGGCGCCCGACATCCGGCGGCCGGACGCCATCGACGCCGAGTGGCTGACGGCCGTGCTGCAGGGCGCTGGCGTCGACGCGGTCGTGAACAGCTTCACCGCGAAGGCGGTGGGCACCGGCCAGATCGGCGACAGCGTGCGCTTCCGCCTGGACTACGCCCGCGGCGGGGAGACCGCGCCCACGTCGCTGGTGGGCAAGTTCCCCTCGGCGGACCCCGACAGTTTCCAGACGGGGGTCATGCTGGGCAATTACCACCGCGAGGTGATGTTCTACAGAGAGCTCGCGGCCAGCGCCCTGATCCACACCCCGAGGCACCTGTTCGCCGACATCGAGCCGGCGAGCGGCGAGTTCGTGCTGATTATGGAGGACCTGGCGCCCGCCGAGCCCGGCGACCAGCTGAAGGGGGTGAGCCTGGACCAGGCTCGGCTGGTCATGGACGAGGCGGCCAAGCTGCATGCATCGCACTGGGCGGACTCAGGGCTGGACGAGCTCTCCTGGGTGTCAGGCTCGAAGGCCGCGGCGCCCAGCCAGGTGACGCCGGATCTTGTGCGGACCCTCTGGGCCGGCTTCCGCGCGCGCTACGCCGAACGACTCGAGCCTGACTGGATCGGCATCGGCGAACAGGTGGCTGGCCGCTTCGGCGCCCTGGTTGCTGGCAACTCCGGCCCGCGCTGCCTCACCCACAACGACTTCCGGCCCGACAACATGATGTTCGCGACGGCCGCGGGCGGCCATGCGGTGACGACGCTGGACTGGCAATCCTTCGCCTACGGGAACGGCGCCACTGACGTCGCCTACTTCCTGGCGGGCGCGCTTCCTCCTGAGGTGCGCCGCGCCCACGAGCCGGAGCTGTTGGACCGCTACCTGGCCGGCCTGACGGCGCATGGGGTGACGGGCTACAGTCGCGCGGACCTGGTCCGCGAGTACGGCCGGGGCGGGTTCCTTCTGTTCATGACCGCCTTCTTTGCGGCCATGGTGGTCAAGCAGACCGCACGTGGCGACGACATGTTCGTGCAGATGCTGGGGAGCGCCTCGCAGCACATCCTGGACCACGACGCGCTGGCGTCGCTGGGTTGATCGCCGACGGTTTTCTCAGAGTGCGAACGAGAAGCCGCCGTTGACGGGGTAGACCTGTCCGGTGATCCAGCTCGAGGCGTCGGAGGCCAGGAACAACACCATGTTGGCTACGTCATCCGGACGGCCGGGGCGGCGGATGATGTATTTCTCCAGGGTCCGCTTCAGCCGTTCCGGATCGCCGGTCAGGGTCTGCTGCACCGCGGGCGTCTCCGTGAGCGCGATGGCCACGGAGTTGGCGGTGATCTGGTAGCGACCGAGCGAGCGGGCGACCGAGCGCATGAAGCCGGCGGCGCCGGCTTTGGCGCCGGCGTAGATCTCCAGGCCCGCGTCGCCCCAGCGGCTTGCATCGGAAATGATGGTGACGATGCGGCCGGGGGCCTGGCGTTCCAGCATGCCCGGGATGACCGCAGCCGTGCAGTTCATGACCCCGAACAGGTTCACGCCGACGTAGCTGTTCCAGACTTCGGGACCCGTCTCCCAGAACGGCTTGCGCAGTTCAGGCGAGGGGTTGGCGCCGGCGTTGCCGGCGTTGTTGACCAGCACCCCGATCGGACCAAGGTCTGCGCTGGCCTTGGCCACCATGGCCTTGACCGCCGCGTGGTCGGAGACGTCGCACTGAGCCGCCACCGCCTTGCCGCCGGCGGCGCGCACTTCCTCGGCCACGGCCTCGGCGCGTGCGAGCACGTAGTCGTTGACCACCACGCCGCCGCTCCCGGCTGCACCGCCCAGGTGCAGCGCGATCTGCCGTCCAACGCCCTGGCCCGCACCGGTCACGAGGGCGACGCGGCCGCCCAGGTCAAGAATGTCGCTCATGGAATGTCTCCGTCCCCGTTCGGCAGCCATCATGCGCAGCCTTTGGGCCAAGGCCAAGGCGCGCAGAGCAGGTCGGCGTTCGTGCCGGCGCCGGACGCGATCTGTTGCCTGTCAGTAGGGGTCGTCGACTCGCGATATCAGCGTCGGCCGCCGCCGCCCCGACCGCCGCCGCCCCGGTGGCCGCCACCGCCGCCGCGTGCGCCGCCTCCGCCGTGACCGCCGTAACTGGACCGGCCGGCAGAGGAGGAACGACCCCCACCATGGCTGGAGCGGTTTCCGGCCGACGCTGAGCGGCTTCCCGAATAGCTGGAGCGGCCTGCTCCCGCATGACT
>DASXKT010000369.1:0-19569 GCA_036496685.1 Phenylobacterium sp. | reverse complement strand
GCCCTGCCCCGCTACGACTTCAGCTGGCAGCGCGCCTACACCTTCGCCGAACCGGTGACCGTGCCCGCGGGCTCCAAGCTGATCGCGCACTTCGTGTACGACAACTCCAAGCGCAACCCGAACAACCCCGACCCGAGCAAGCAAGTGGTCTGGGGCGACCAATCCTGGGATGAGATGTTCTACACGGCGCTCCGCTACCGCTGGATCGGCGAGACGTCCTCGAAGATGAACAACTTCGACAAGGACCTGGATAGCGACCGCATGCTGGGCATGCTGGACCAGAACATCGACGGCAAGATCGAGAAGGCCGAACTGAAAGGCCAGATGGGCGACATGATCGGCAAATACTTCGATCAGCTCGACACCAACCACGACGGCGCGCTCGACAAGACCGAACTCGCCGCCATGCAGAAGATGATGGGCCAGCAACAGCGCCGTCGTCGCGAAGCCGCGGCAACCGACGCGAAGCCGGCGGCTCCCGCCCCGGCCGCAGCAGCCTCGCCGACGGCAGGCAAGTAATCTGGCCAACAAGACCTGATTGAGGCCCGGCGCTCTGGCGGCGCCGGGCCTTTTTCTTTGCTCCCTATTCCGGCCAGAGGTCCTGGATGTCGCCCTTGCGGTTCAGCATCCGGACGGCGCGCTTGACGACCGCCAGCAGACGACGGCGGCGAGCAGCCTCGTCGTAGGTCATGGCGCCCCGCGCCAGGCCCTCCAGTAGGAAACGGCCGAGATCGCGGCTGGTCTGGAAGCGGGGATCGGCGCCGGCCTGGGCCAGGGCTCCAAAGCCGCCGACCTGGGCTCGGTCGAAAGCCGCCTGCGATTCAGCCAGCCGGGCGCGGAGCATCGGGTCTGTGCGGGCCGCCGCTTCCAGCTCCGCGAAAGCCACAAAGGGCGCCTCGTGCAGCAAGGCCCAATAGGCGTCGATGGCCGCTTCCGATGCGTCCTGTCCCGGCGCGGCCGAGACCCGCGCCGCATCCTCGAACAGCCGGGCGCGGGCAAGCTCGATATGCTGGATGGCCGCTTCCACGAGCTCCTCGCGGGTGGCGAAGTGGTAGAGCATAGCGCCGCGCGTCAGCTTGGCGGCCTCGGCGATCACCGAATTGCTGGCCGCGTGATAGCCTATCTCGGCGAACAGCCGCGTGGCCGCCTCCAGGATGCGCGCACGCGTCCGCAGCGACTTCGGCGTCGCTTTCGCCGGATTGGGGATGGCGTCCATCGAACTCAACTTGGCGCGACCTGGGGAGGAGCGATTCGACCGTCCCCCTAGCAGGTGTGCCCGGACCTCTGCCAGCGGAAGACCCCGGCTTCGTAAAACCGACACGGAATCGGTTCAGGGCTGCCCGGGAAGTGGGCGAAACGGGGACTCATGTGACCGAAGCCGGGATCCGCCGCTACAGAAGCGTCTTCATCTCCGACGTTCATCTGGGCACACGCGGCTGCCAGGCCGACCTCCTCCTCGACTTCATCCGCCACATGGAATGCGACACGCTCTATCTGGTGGGGGACATCGTTGACGGCTGGAAGATGAAGAGCGGCTGGTATTGGCCACAGTCGCACAATGACGTGGTTCAGAAGATCCTCCGGCTCGCCCGCAAGGGCGTCACGGTGATCTATGTCCCGGGTAACCACGACGAGGTGATCCGTGACTTCTGTGGCGTCCACTTCGGCGGCGTGGTCGTGGCGCGCGATGCGATCCATGAGACCGCGGACGGCCGCCGCTTCCTCGTGATGCATGGCGATGAGTTCGACGCGGTGGTGCAGAACGCCAAGTGGCTGGCGCTGCTCGGCGACTGGGCCTACCGCGCGCTGCTGACCTCGAACACCCTGATCAATCGTGTCCGGCGCACCCTGGGCTTCGGGTACTGGAGCTTCTCGGCCTTCGCCAAGACCCGCGTGAAGAAAGCGCTGCAGTTCATCGAGAACTTCGAACACGCGGTTGCGGAGGAGGCCCGGCGGCGCGGCGTCGACGGGGTGATCTGCGGCCATATCCACAAGGCCGAGAGCCGAATGATCGGCGACGTGGCCTACATCAACGACGGCGATTGGGTCGAGAGCTGCACGGCCCTGGTCGAACATGCCGATGGCCGGCTGGAGATCCTGGAGTGGCCGAAGCTGCTCGCCGGGCGTAAGCCGGTGCGGGAACCGGTTCTCGACCAACCGCTCGCCGCCTGAGTTCATTCCATTGACAGTGCTATGGGAACTCATGACAGTACCCCTGTCATGAAACCGCCGGCGCCTCCCCAGAACCTGCGTGACCGGCAACGCGAGGAGACCCGCGAGCAGATCCTGCGAGCCGTCGGTCGCCAGCTCGAAGCCGGCCCGCTCGAGGACCTCAGCTTCTCCGAGATCGCCCGGGACGCCCGCGTCGGCGAACGCACGGTCTATCGCTATTTCCCCACCAAGGAAGCCCTGCTGGGCGCTTTCTGGGCCTGGATGCAGACCCAGGCCGTCGCCGCTCAACCCGAAGCGCGCAAGCCGGCCCGCTCGCTGCCGCGCATCCGCGAGGCGATCACCGCGCCGCATGACGCCGGCCGGCCCATGCGCATCCTGCTCGCCACCGATGCCTGGGAGCCGCAGGTCAACGGCGTCGTCCGCACCCTCACCCGCGTGGTCGCCGAGCTGAAGGCCATGGGCCATGCCGTCGAGGTGATCAGCCCCGACCAGTTCAAGACCTTCCCGCTCCCGACCTACGCCGAGATCAAGGTCGCCATCGGCGTCTACGAGCCGGTGCAGGAGCGCTTCAAGGCCTTCGAACCCGAGGCCATCCACATCGCCACCGAGGGTCCCATCGGGCTCGCCGCCCGCAGGATCTGCGTGGAGTGGAAGCTGCCGTTCACGACCAGCTACCACACGCGTTTCCCTGAATACGTATCGGCGCGCCTGCCTTTGCCGCTCGCCGCCGGCTACGCCTACATGAAGTGGTTCCACAAGCCGTCGGGGCGGCTGATGGTGGCGACCCCCACCATGCGGGACGAGCTTTCCCAGCACGGCTTCCGCAACATCTCGTCGTGGTCGCGGGGAGTGGACACCGAGGCCTTCCACCCCGACCACGCCGGCGATCCCGACGTCTACCAGGGCTTGGCGCGGCCGATCTTCCTCAGCGTGGGGCGAGTGGCAGTGGAAAAGAACATCGAGGCCTTCCTGGGCCTCGATCTGCCGGGGACCAAGGTCGTGGTCGGGCCCGGGCCTCAGAAGGACGAACTCGCCGCCAAGTATCCCAAGGCGGTGTTCACCGGGGCCAAGTCGGGAAAGGAACTGGCGGCCTATTTCGCCGGCGCAGACGTCTTCGTCTTCCCCTCGCTGACCGACACCTTCGGCCTGGTGATCCTCGAGGCGATGGCGTCTGGAACGCCGGTGGCGGCCTATCCGGCGCCGGGCCCCATCGACATCATCCCCAACTCCGGCGCCGGCAAGCTCGCCGCTAGCGCCACCGAAGGCCTGCGCGAGGCCTGCCTCGAGGCGTTGACGCTGGATCGAAAGCAGGTGAGGGCCTTCGCGGAGAAGTTCTCGTGGCGCGCCTGCGCCGAGGATTTCGTACGCAACCTGCAGCCCTATCCGGAGCCGGAGAAGACGCGGTTCTGGCGCCGGCTTCGGCGCCTGGCGCGCGTACGGCGGCGGCGGCCCGAGGCCGCCTGATCCCATGTATTTAATCCGATCCGCCGGCCTCGCGGCGATCCTTGTCGCGAGCCCGCTTGCCGCCGTAGCGGCCGCCGACGACGCATCCGCGCCGACCGTAAGCCCGATCACGGTCGTGGCCCCGACCCCGTTGGCAGGCCCCGGCGTCGAAGCCGACAAGCTGCCGGGTCCGACCGAGACCCTCACGGTTTCAGACCTGCAGCGCGCCGGCTCCCCGATCATCATCAATGCCCTGGAACAACGCACTCCGGGCGTGAGCCTCTCCGACAGCCAGGGCAACGGCTTCGCCCGTGCACTGAACTACCGCGGCTTTGCAGCCTCTCCCCTGCAGGGCACGCCCCAGGGACTCGCGGTCTACATGGGCGGCGTGCGCCTGAACGAGGGCTTCGGCGACACCATCAACTGGGACTTGATTCCGGAGGTCGCGGTGTCACGCATCGACCTCCTCACCGGGGATCCGGCTTTCGGCCTGAACGCCCTCGGCGGTGCGCTCAGCCTGACCATGAAGACCGGCCGCGACGCGCCGGGTGGCGCGATGAGCCTCGGGGGTGGGTCCTTTGGCCGGGTGTCGGCTTCGCTCGAATACGGCGCGACCAAGGGACCGTGGAGCGTCTATGTCGCGGCCGACGGGGGACACGAGGACGGTTGGCGGCAGCAATCGCCGTCGAGCCTGGCGCGCGCCTACGCCGACTTCGGCTGGCAGCAGGGCCGCAGTGAACTGAATCTCGTCGTGGCCGGCGGCGGGACCGACCTGGGCGTGGTCGGCCCGACGCCGGTGGACCTGCTGGCCCAGGACCGGCGGGCGGTCTTCACCTTCCCGCAGTCCACCCGCAACCGGAGCGGCCTCGTGGCGCTGAACGGCGCGTTCAAGGCCTCCGACGCCTGGTCTCTGCAGGGCAGCCTCTATGGCCGGGAATTCCGCCAGGACCACCTGGACGGCAACGACGGCAACTTCGAAGGCTGCAGCCGTAGCGCCAGCAGCCCGCTGTTCGGAACCCTGTGCGTGGAGGACGACGATTTCCCTTCAGCCATCCGTCCCCCCGCCGCGGCGTTCCAGGTGCTGGGCGAGGACGGGGCGCCGATCGGCTGTCCTCCGCTGGTTCCGGGCCAAACCAAGCTCTGCAACGGCATCCCCTATGGCTCGATAGACCGCACCCGCACCCGCACGACGACCGGCGGGGCGTCGGTTCAGGCGGTGCGCAGCGCGCCGCTCTTCGGGCGGACCAACCTCTTCGCCGCCGGCCTCAGCCTGGACGAGAGCCGCATTCGGTTCGACGCCAACAGCACCTTGGGTCTGATCTTCCCGGATCTCAGCGTCCAGGCCGCGGGGACCACGCCGGGCGTCGGGCAGATCATCCGCACCGCGGGTGGGATCGCCTACAACCCGGTCGACATCCGCGCCACCAACGACGCCTATGGGGCCTACGCCACCGACACCCTCGACCTGACCGATCGCCTGTTCCTGACGCTCAGCGGACGTTTCAACCGCGTGCGGATAACGACCTCAGACCGTACGGGAACCACGCCCGACCTCAACAGCAAGCACAGCTTCGACCGGTTCAACCCGGCCGCGGGCCTCGCCTGGAAGGCGACGGACGCCGTCACGGTCTTTGGCGGCTACGCCGAGACCAACCGGGCGCCGACGCCGCTAGAGCTCTCCTGCAGCAATCCGCTCAAGCCCTGCCTGCTGGAAAACGCCCTGGTCTCCGACCCCCCGCTCAACCAGGTGGTGGCGCACACCTGGCAGGCGGGCCTGCGTGGCGCCGGCGCGGTGGCGGCCGGCCGGTTCGACTGGCGCCTGAACGTCTATCGCACCGATAACGACGACGACATCGTGGCCCTGGCCAGCGCCCTGCAGGGCCGCGGCTCCTATGCCAATGTGCCCCGCACCCGCCGCCAAGGCGTCGAAGCCGAAGCCAACTTCCGATCAGAGCGGTGGATGGTCTACGCCTCGGCGAGTGAGATCGAGGCGACGTACCAGTTCACCGGCGCCCTGCCCTCGCCCAACAGCCCGTTTGCCGATGACAACGGGAATATCCAGGTGACGCCCGGTGACCGCATCGGTGGCATTCCACCGGGACGTATCAAGGTGGGCGGCGACGTCTACCTGACGCCCGCGATCACCATCGGCGCCGACGTGCTGGGGGTCAGCGCCCAGCGGCGCGTGGGCGACGAGGCCGGACAGGATTCAAAGCTCCCCGCCTACTGGGTGGTCGGCGCGCACGCGAGTTGGGATGTCGGTCACGGCATCGAGCTTTTTGGGCGAGTCGATAACCTGTTCGACCGCAACTACGCGACCTTCGGGACCTACTTCGAGACCGACGCGCTGGCGAATGTGCATCCCTCGCCGCTGCCCGACGACGCCGATCCGCACACGGACACGCCGGCGCCGCCGCGCTCGTTCCAGGTGGGCGTCCGCGCCCGCTGGTAGGTCGTCTAGCCGAAGCGGCCGGTGATGTAGTCGGAGGTGCGCTGGGTGGCCGGGCGGGTGAATACCTCGTCCGTCGGTCCGAACTCGACCAACTCGCCCAGGTACATGAAGCCCGTGTAGTCCGACACGCGAGCCGCCTGGCCCAGGTTGTGGGTGACGATGACGATGGTGTGGTCGGCCTTCAACTGAGTGACGGTCTCCTCCAGCTTGGCGCTGGAGATCGGATCGAGGGCCGAGGTCGGCTCATCGAGCAGGAGCACCTCCGGCCGCACCGCCACGCCACGGGCGACGCAGAGCCGCTGCTGCTGGCCCCCGGAAAGGCCCAGGCCGGGACCGTGCAGGTTGTTCTTCACCTCGTCCCACAGCGCTGCGCGGGTCAGCGCCTCCTCGACGCGAACGTCCATGTCGGCCTTCGAGAGGTTCTCGTAGAGCCGCACCCCGAACGCGACGTTATCGTAGACGCTCATGGGGAAGGGCGTGGGCTTTTGGAACACCATGCCGACGCGGGCGCGAAGGTTCGCCAGATCGACCCCGGCCGACAGGATATTCTGCCCGTCCAGGATCACCTCGCCCTCGGCGCGCTGGCCGGGATAGAGCGCGTACATGCGGTTCAAGGTCCGCAACAGTGTGGACTTTCCGCACCCGGACGGTCCGATCAAGGCGGTCGCCTTGTTGCGGGCGAAGGGGATCGACACCTTCTTGAGCGCGTGGGTCTTGCCGTAGAAGAAGTCCAGGTTGCGCACGTCGACCCGCACGTCGGCGCGATCAACATCGGCGATGCTGGTTTCGAACTCGGCCACGTTGGGACTGAGAGTGTTCATGAGCGTCGCTGCTCCTGGGCCAAGATACGCGCGACGATTGTCACGGCAAGCACGGTCCCGGCGATCAAGAGGGCGCCGGCCCATGCGAGCCTGCGCCAGTCGTCATAGGCGCTCAGCGCGAAGTTGAAGATGACCACCGGCAGGTTGGCGGTGGGGCGCGCAAGATTGAGTGAGAAGAACTGGTTGTTCAGGGCGGTGAACAGCAGCGGCGCGGTCTCGCCGCTGATGCGCGCGAAGGCAAGGAGCGCGCCCGTCAGAAGACCGCTGCGCGCCGAGCGCCAGAGGATCTGGCGGATGACGTAGGACAGCGGCGCACCAAGCGCCACGCCGGCTTCGCGCAGGGTCGCCGCCTGCAGCAGAAGCACGTCCTCGGTTGTGCGCACGATCACCGGAACGGCGAGCAGGGCCAGAGCGACGGAGCCCGCGAACCCGGAGAAGGTGTGGAAGGGTGCGACCAGCCGCTCGTAGACGAACAGGCCGACCAGGATCGACGGCGCCGAAAGCAGCACGTCGTTGAGGAACCGGATGACAGAGCCATATCTGGAACGGCCGCCGTATTCTGCCAGCCAGGTGCCGGCGAGGACGCCGACAATCAGCGCCATGACCATGGCCAGCAGGCACATCATGATCGAGCCGACGATCGCGTTGGCCAGGCCGCCCCTCGAGCCGGGAGCCGGCGTCGAGCGGATGAAGACATCGAGGTTCAGACCACCCAGGCCCTGCCTCAGCAGCGACCAGAGGATGGCGGCCAGCGCGGTCAGGGCGACGACCGTGACCAGCACGCAGAACACCTTGAAGGCGACGTCGGTGATCCGCCGCCGGGCGATCTTGGCGACAGAAGCGGTCATGTGCGCACCGCCGGGACCCGCAGCATCAGCCGGGCCAGGCCCAGCACCACGAAGGTGATCACGAACAGCACCAGGCCCAACGCAATCAAGGCTGCGGTGTGCATGGGCGTCGAGGCCTCGGTGAACTCGTTGGCGATAGTCGATGCGATGGTCGAGCCGCTATCGAACAGTGATTTCGGGAAGCCGTGCGAATTGCCGATGATGAAGGTGACCGCCATGGTCTCGCCGAGCGCGCGGCCGAGCCCCAGCATCACCGCCCCGATGGCGCCGGTGCGCACGTAGGGCAGGGTGACGGACATCACGACCTCCGCCGTGGTCGCGCCGAGGCCGTATGCGCTTTCGCGCACCGCAGCAGGCACGCTGAGCAGAAGTTCACGCAGGGTGGCGGCCATGAACGGCAGGATCATGATCGCCAGGATGATCGAGGCCGAGAGGATCCCCGAACCATTGGGCACCCCTGTGGTCAGTGTCTCCAGCAGCGACCCGGGCTTCGCCGCTGTCATCATCGGCATCTGCACGAACCTGGAGAACAGGGGGGCGAATACGAACAGGCCCCACATGCCGTAGACGATCGAAGGGATGCCGGCGAGCAGCTCCACAGCGGTGCCGATCGGCCGCCGCAAGGGCGCCGGACAAAGCTCAGTGAGGAAGAACGCCACACCGCCGGCGATCGGCAGCGCGATGATCAGCGCGAAGGTGGCCGTCACCAGCGTGCCGACGATCGGTCCGGCGGCGCCGTACACGTCGGTCACTGGATTCCAGGTCGAGACGGTGAGGAAGCTGAAGCCGAACTTGCGGATCGCCGGCCAGCCGCCGATCACCAGCGAGAACAGGAGGCCGCCCAGGGCCACCAGCACCGCGGTTGCTGCGGAGAAGCACAGGCCCTCGAAGATCTTGCCGATCAACGCGCCGCGCGGAGCGGAGCGTCGCATCGTTCCACCGGCATTCGGAAGGGCGATATCGGACATGGCTGTTGCGTTGAGGGTAAAGACTGCAAGGGCCCCGTCACGCAAGCGGCGACGGAGCCCGAGCATTCAACTCTTTAGCGGTAGACCGGCTTGCCGTCCGGGCCAACGACCTTGGTCCAGGACTTGCGGATCAGGTCCTTCACCTGGGCGGGCAACGGCACGTAGTCCAATTGGTTCGCCGCAGCGTCACCGTTCTTGTAGGCCCAGTCGAAGAAGTTCAGCACTTCACGACCCTTGGCCGCATCGGCCTGCTTGGCGTGCACCAGGATGAACGTCGCCCCGGTGATCGGCCAGGCGTCAGTCGCCGGCTGGTCGAGCAGCAGCAGGTAGAAGCCCGGCGCCGCGCTCCACTTCGCGCCGGCGGCGGCGGCGGCGAAGTTGCTCGCGTCCGGAGACACGAACTTGCCGGCCTTATTCTGCATCTGGGCGTAGGTCATCGCGTTCTGCTTGGCGTAGGCGTACTCGACATACCCGATCGCGCCCGGCGTCTGCTTCACGAAGGCCGCGACGCCATCGTTGCCCTTGCCGCCCAGACCCACCGGCCACTGCACGGAGTCGTTGCCACCGACCTCCGAGGCCCAGTGTTGCGCCTTCATGCTGAGGTAGGTGGTGAAGAGGAAGGTGGTGCCCGAGCCGTCGGAACGATGGACGACCGTGATCGGAAGGTTCGGCAGATTCACGCCCGGGTTCGCCTTGACCAGGATCGGGTCGTTCCACTTCTTGATCGCGCCGCGGTAGATGTCGGCAAGGTTCGCGCCCGTCAGCTTGATCTGGCCGGGCTTGATCCCCGGCAGGTTCATCACCGGCACCACGCCGCCGATCACGGTCGGGAACATGGTCAGCCCGCCGGCCGCCAGATCGTCCGGCTTCAGCGGCTTGTCGCTGGCCCCGAAGTCGACGGTCGAGGCGTTGATCTGCTTAATCCCCCCACCGGAGCCGATCGCCTGATAGTTGAGGCTGGTTCCGGTCTGCGCCTTATACGCCTCCGCCCACTTGGCGTAGACGGGCGCGGGGAACGTCGCCCCTGCGCCCGAGATCGTGCCGGCTGCATGAGCGCCCGTCACGGGGGCCAATGTGGCTGCGCCAGCGATCAGGGCTGCGCCGAACGCTGCCCCTAAAGTCTTCAACATGGTTTTCTCCTGAAAAGAGCGCCCCATCCATGCCGCTCTCTGGCCGCTGCTTACCTTCCAGCGACGACAGTTTGGTGACACCGGAGCGTAACGAACGAGTCACGATGGGCGCCGCCCACAGACGGACTGTCATCGAGTCGTCACGAGACTGTCGGCCAGCCGTCATGGGCGACAGATACACCCCTCACAGCGGCCGGGGGGACGTCGAGAGGTCACTTACCCGCCTCCCCGATCTCAACAAGTGAATCAACGAGAGAGACGGGGACAAGATCATGAGCCTTCTGATGAAGGGTCCGGCGCAGCGCCTGGCGGGCGGTGCGTTCATTGCGCTTCTGCTGTCGAGCGCGGCCACGGCCGCCATGGCCGCGCCCAAGACCCACAAGCACGCCGCTAAAGCCCCTGCCGTCGATCCGCGCGACGCCAAGATGGCCGCCATGCAGCAGCAGATCGACGAGATGCGCGCTCAGATGGCCCAGCTCGTGCAGGCCAAGACCGCGGAGAGTGATGCCAAGGTGGCGGCGCTCCAACAGCAGCTGGAGACTGTGAATTCGCAGCTGGCCGAGGTTAAGACCGCCCAGGCCGGCGATGCGGCCAACATCATCACTCTGCAGGCCCCGCCCTCCGGCGCGACGGTCACGCCGAGCCTGCCGAACGGTAAGCCGGCCTTTGCGACCGCCGATGGCCGCTTCACCGCCAACATCCGCGCCATCGTCATGTTCGACGCGGGCCAATACTTCCAGAAGGACAACCTGCCGGCGCAGGTCACCAACCGCGACCTGAACTCCGGCACCAACTTCCGCCGCGCCCGCTTCGGCATCGACGGCAAGCTGTTCAAGGACTTCGACTACGCCCTGATCTACGAGTTCGGCGGATCCGGCGCGGAAGACACCGGCCACATCCAAGAGGCCTGGGCGCAATACACCGGCTGGAAGCCCTGGCGCATCCGCCTGGGCGCCTTCGAGCCGAATATCGGCCTGCAGGCCGCGGTCTCCACCAGCCAGATGATCATGATGGAACGTCCGGCTCCGGCGGAAGTGGCCCGCAACGTGGCCGCGGGCGACAGCCGCAGCGCCCTCCAGCTGACCGGCAACGGCGTCTGGGGTGAGGGCGACTCCGGCATCGCCACCCGGTGGTTCGCCTCCGCCGCCCTGACCGGCAACACGGTGAGCACGCTGAACTCCACCGGCGGCTTCGCGACCCAGCCGTTCGGCGAGCAGACCGCGATCATCGGCCGCTTCTCGTTGGCGCCCTTCAGCTCGACCGACTGGCAGGCCCACTTCGGCATCAACGGCCAGTACGTCTTCCAGACGAACGACGCCGGGGTGGCCACCTCGCCGCGCTATCCGATCCAGCTTCGCGATCGTCCGGAGCTTCGCCTGGACGGCACGCGCCTGGTCGACACCGGCGCGATCGACACCCGGGCCGCCTCGGTCTACGGGGCCGAGTTCGGCGTCAGCGCCCACCAGTTCATGCTGGAGAGCGAGTACTTCGAGTACAAGATCGACCGCCGGATCACGACGGCCGTCGCGCCGAGCAACCCGGACTTCAGCGGCTGGTACGTGCAAGGCGCCTGGGTGCTGACCGGCGAAAACCGTCCCTACAACCCGGCGGAAGCCCGCTTCGACGCGCCAAAGCTGAACTACAACTTCAACCCGGCGGCGGGAACCTGGGGCGCGTTCGAGCTTGCGGCGCGCTACTCCGATCTCGACCTCAACTACCACGACTGCGGCGCGGGCCATGCGATCCCGGCCGCTCCGGCCCCCTGCTTCGACGCCGTGCGCGGCGGCCAGCAGAAGATCACGTCAGTCGGGCTCAACTGGTACCTGAACCCGGCCATCCGCCTCATGTTCGACTATCTGCACGTGGACGTGGACCGCTTCAACGCCGCGGGCCTGCAGGTCGGCCAGACGTACAATGCGATCGCGATGCGCAGCCAGCTGACCTTCTAAGCTTCCATCCCCGAGCCTTGGACGCCGCCGTGGCCCCCCACGGCGGCGTTTCTTTGCCTGGGTTTTCGCCTCGCCTTCCCCTGAACGGGAGAGGCAGGTCTAGAGGAGCCGGCTACGGATGACCTGGGACAGGAAGTCGATCAGAGTCACCGCGACGATGATCACGATCACGATGGCTGAGAGGCTGTGGTAGGCGAAGCCGTTGATCGCATCGAACAACAGCTGGCCGATGCCGCCTGCGCCGATCAGGCCGAGCACAGTGGCTGAGCGGGAGTTCGATTCAAACCGGTAGAGCGCATAGGACGTCCAGAGCGGCGCCACCTGCGGGATCACGCCCCATACGACTTCATGCAATGGCGACGCGCCGGTTGCACGGACACCTTCGACCGGGCCCTTGTCGATCGACTCGACAGCCTCGGAGAAGAGCTTCGCCAGAACGGCGCCGGTGTTGATGGTCAGCGCCATGACGCCGGCGAAGGGCCCCGGGCCAACGGCCACCAGGAAGAGCGTGCCCACGACTAGGTCCGGCACCGAACGCAGCAGGTTCATCAGTAGACGCATCGGCTGCTGGATCCACGGCGGCGAGACGTTGCGCGCGCAGGCCAGGCCGAACGGGATCGCGATCACCACCGCCAGGAACGTGCCCCAGAGCGCAATCTGCACCGTGAGCCACATCTGCGCCACGTAGAGACGCAGGTTCGAGAAATCCGGCTTCAAGAGCTCGCGGCCGTATTCCCGCATGTTCTCGGAGTTGGTGAACAGCTTGGCGAAATGGCTCATCTCGACCGGCTTGAAGCCGATCAGCAGCAGCACAATCACGCCGCCCCAAAGCAGCATGTCCGGCGCCCGCTGCACGAGCGAGCGCGTTGGCGCCCTGGGGACCGCCGAGGATTCAGGCGTCAGGACGCTCATTAGAGATTGGGCTCCACCGCGCGCTTCTGCGCCGCGGCGTTGTGGATCTTGTCGAAGGCGGCCTGGGCGTCGGCGATCTTCTTGGCGTCGCCCGAGTGCTTGGCTTCGAACAGCGTCTGGGCGGCCTCCATCTCGCGGACCGGGTCGAGGTAGGAGTTGTCGGCGGGCCTGAAGCCACCGTAGGCCAGACCCTTGAGCACCTGCCGCTGCTTGTCGGCCGCCGGGCCCGTGCCGGTGCCGTAGGTCAGGAAGAACTGCCGCAGCTTCTCGCGGATTACTGGATCGAGGTCCTTGCGGGCGACGATCGAGGATTCCGGCAGCGGCGGCGACGTCCAGATCACCTGGATCTTGTCGGCGATCGCCGGGTTCTCGCGCCGGGCGAATACCAAGCCTACGGTGTTGTTGGTGGCCACGTCCAGGACGCCGTTCGCCACCGAGAAGACATTAGCCTGGTGGCTGGCCGAGCGGACGGTCTTGAAGCACTCGGTGGGCTCGATGCCCTTGGGCGCGAAGACGTAGGCCATGGGCGCCAGCGTCCCGGAGGTCGATTTGGCATCGCCCAGACCGAAGGAGTGCCGCTTGCCGCACTTCAGCACATCGTCGAGCGTGATGCCGCTGCCTTTCTTGACGATCAGCACGGAGGCGTAAGTCTCGTCCCCGCCCGCGTCGATGACCCGGCCCAACACCTCGCCGTTGGCGCGGTTAACCGCTTCGAGCGCGGGCAGGGCGGAGAACCAGCCGACCTGCACCTGCTTGAAGCGCATCGCCTCGATCAGGGCCGTGTAGTTGCTGGCGAAGAACGGCTTCACCTTCACGCCGATCTGGGCGGACATGTCGTCCAGCAGCGGCTGCCAGAGGGGGCCCATGGAGGCCTGGTTCTCCGCCGAGAGGATCGAGAAGGTGATCTCCTTCGGCGCCTCTGTGACAGCGGGCTTCTGGCTGCAGGAGCTCAAGCCGACCGCGGCGGCGAGTCCCAGTCCGACGAGCAGGCGGCGGGCGATCATTTCGGGGCTCCTTCCCAGAATACGTCCTCGAATTCCGGGCCGTAGATGTCGATCAGCTTCGAACGCTCCAGGCCGTCGGCGGGGCCGTCGTAGACGACGAGGCCCGCCTTCAGCGCGACCACGCGGTCGCAATAGCGCAGGGCGTAATCCACCTGGTGCAGGGTGACGACGACGGTGAGGCCGTCCTGGATGTTCAGGTCACGGAGGTTTTCCATAACCTTGCGGGCCGCGACTGGGTCGAGGGAGGCGACGGGTTCGTCGGCGAGGATGATCTTGGCCTTCTGGACGAGGGCGCGGGCGATCGCGCCACGCTGCTGCTGCCCGCCCGAGAGCGTATTCGCCCGCTGACCTGCGTATTCGGCCACGCCGACCCGCGCCAGCGCCGCCATGGCCGCCGTCTTGGTCTCTTCGGGCCACAGGCCGAGGAGGCCGCGCAGGCCATCGATCCGACCCAGCGAACCCAGGGCCACATTGGTGAAGAGGCTGAGCCGGCCGACCAGATTGAACTGCTGGAAGATGAAGCCGATGCGGGTGCGGGTCTCGCGCACCTTGCTGCTGATCCGGCCGTTCTCTTGCACCGGCCCGCCGAACGCCTCGATGCGTCCCTCGCCGGCGTCGATGGTCTGCAGGCCGGAGATTGAACGCAGCAGGGTCGACTTGCCCGAGCCGGACGGTCCGATGAGGGCGATCATCTCCCCCTTGCGGACTTCCAGCGACACGGCGTTCAGGGCGCGGCGCTCGCCGAAGCTCTTCGAGGCCTTCCGAATGGACAGGACGGCGGCGTCTGACATGGACGGTTGAGGCTTCCCCGAGCAAGCACGCGCAAGCGGGGCGATTACCGCCCGTCCCTTGCCCCGGCTACATGGCACGCCCGCCCGCATCCGGTCTAGCGCGTCGAACTGTCCGAGCGGCCCCTGTGGACAGAACTCTTTACATCGGGGTTCATTGCCCCTATTTGCGCGGGTTCCGGCGGACCCGATGTCCTGAAAAGCGCTGCTAACGCCGGATTGGGTTCAACAATCCGTTGGGGGTTGCGTGAGGTGCAGACGTACCATACGCCCCTGGACCTGGTCCGTGAGCGGTCACCGGAGCGTCCCGTCGCCCTAGCGCGACCAGATGCGGTGGCCACTGCGGCGCGCTGGTTCCAGGATAATTTTAAAGGCGACGTCTTCTACGCCGTTAAGGCGAACCCTTCGCCATGGGTGATCGAAACCCTCGCGAAGAATGGCGTCATGTCCTTCGATGTGGCCTCGATCCCCGAGATCGAGCTGGTCGCGCAGTTCGCGCCGGGCGCCCGCATGGCTTTCATGCACCCGGTCAAGAGCCGCCGCGCCATCGCCGACGCCTATCACAAGCACGGCGTGAAGACCTTTGCGCTGGACACCCACGAGGAGCTCGCGAAGATCCTCGAGGAGACGGACGGGGCAGACGACCTGACCCTGATCGTCCGCTTGGCGGTCTCGGCGGAGGGTGCGGCCTACTCGCTCAGCGGCAAGTTCGGCGTCGACACCCACGAAGCCTCGGCGCTTCTGCTGGCCGCGCGCCAGGCGACCCAGGACCGCATGGGCATCTCGTTCCACGTGGGCAGCCAGTGCATGCGCCCGACCGCTTTCCAGGCCGCCATGGCCCAGGCGAGCCGCGCCATCGTGCGTGCGGGCGTCATGATCGACGTCGTCGACGTGGGCGGAGGATTTCCTTCGATCTACCCCGGCATGGTCCCGCCGGACATGGCCGACTACCTCGACTCCATCCAGCGCGGCTTCGCCGAGATGATGGTCCCCGAGGACACCGAGCTGTGGTGCGAGCCCGGCCGCGCCCTCGTGGCCGAAGCCTCATCGATCCTCACCAAGGTCGAGCTCAAGAAGGGCGACGCGCTCTATCTGAACGACGGGAGCTACGGCAGCCTGTTCGATGCGGCGCACACCAAATGGCCCTTTCCGGTGAAGCTGTTCCGCAGCGAAGGCGGAACGGCGTTCGAGGTGGAGGGCCCCCTTAAGCCCTTTCGTTTCTACGGGCCGACCTGCGACAGCCTCGACCACATGCCGGGCCCGTTCTGGCTGCCGGACGACATCCGCGAGGGTGACTACGTCGAGATCGGGATGCTGGGCGCCTACGGCGTGGCGATGAACACCCGCTTCAACGGCTTCGGCGACGCCGAGACCGTGGCGGTCGCCGACCCGCCCATGGCGTCGATGTTCGGCCTCGCCGGCCGCTCGATCCGGCTGCCCCGCGAGGCGCAGGAGGAAGAGCGCAACAAGGTCGTGCGCCTGTCGCGCCCCAAGGGGGCGGCCGGCAAGAAGCGCCGGCGGCGGTAACAAGGACACCCCACTACGTGCTAAAGGCGCGGCCGGTCGCTCCGTCCCGGTCGCGCCTCTCCTATGGACGGGCGATCACCTCTCAGAAGGGAACTTCCGAAGATGAACGCTGACGTTCAGAAATCGAACCGTAAGGCCGAGCTGCTGGCCAACACCGTCGAACACGTGGCGATCGACCAGTACGACGCCCGCCCCGTCATCGACGCCATGCGCAAGATGAGCTTCACCAGCCGGGACACCGCGCGCGCCGCCGACATCTGGTCGATGAGCCTTGAAGACGCCGACTGCTCGACCTGGCTGACGCTCGCCGGCTCCACGAGCGCCGGCGGCTGCATGCACATCTACCGGGACATGCTGAAGTACGGGATGATCGATGTGGTGGTGTCGACCGGCGCTTCCATCGTCGACATGGATTTCTTCGAGGCGCTGGGCTTCAAGCACTACCAGGCGCAATCCAACGTCGACGACCGCGACCTGCGCGACCTCTACATCGACCGGATCTACGACACCTACATCGACGAGGAAGAGCTCCAGAACTGCGACGGCACGATCTACGAGATCTGCGAGATGCTGGAGCCGCGCCCCTACTCGAGCCGCGAATTCATCCACGAGATGGGCAAGTGGTTGGCGGCGGGCAACGCCAAGAAGCCGGGCTCGCTGATCCAGACCGCTTACGAGGAAGGCGTGCCGATCTTCTGCCCGGCGTTCACCGACTCCTCGGCCGGCTTTGGCCTGGTGAAGCACCAGGTCGAGCGGATGAAGGCAGGCAAGCCCTACCTGACGATCGACGCTGTCGCCGACTTCCGCGAACTGACGGACATCAAGATCGCCGCCGGCGCCACGGGCCTCTTCATGGTCGGCGGCGGGGTGCCGAAGAACTTCGCGCAGGACACCGTGGTCTGCGCCGAGATCCTCGGCCACGAAGTCGATATGCATAAGTACGCCGTGCAGATCACTGTCGCCGACGTGCGCGACGGCGCGTGCTCGTCCTCGACGCTCAAGGAGGCCTGCTCCTGGGGCAAGGTCGACGTGACCTGGGAGCAGATGGTGTTCGCCGAAGCCACCACGGTCGTGCCGCTGATCGCCTCGGATGCCTGGCACCGCGGCTCGTGGAAGACCCGCACGAAGCGCCGCTGGGCGAAACTCTTCGCTAAGGCGTAGCGCAACGAAAAATGGCCGTCACCGCGAGAGCGAGTGACGGCCAGTTCGGCGTTGGGGAGGATTTCGACGCTTATTCGCAGTAGACGCGGACCTTGGCGTCCTGGGCGTCTACGTCGACGCTGAAGTCTTCGAGATGGGCGATCAGGTCCTCGAGATTCTCCGGCCTCAGCTGGCTGATGTCGAAGGGCACACCGTTCTTGGCGAGCTCGGCGTTGACCTGGTCGCGCGCCGCCGGCGGGATCAGGCTGGTCAGCCGCACGCCAGCCCGCAGCAGGGCCATCGGCACGCGGATATTGACCTTCGTCGGCCCCTCATCGTCGTCATTCGCGTCCACCGTCACGCGCAGGTATTTCGGCGGCTTGTTGTGGCCTGTGGCGGCGCTATCGAACGCGCGCGGCGTCGGGCCTGCGCCTTCCATCGCCCCAATAAGGCGTTCGGCCTCGTCGGCGTTGATCTTTCCATCGGCCAGCATCTGCAGGACCGAGCGGCGGTCGTTGTTCATCGGGAGGCTCCTAGAAAATCCGTATGCGCACGAGGGCGTCTCGGGTGTCGATGTCGACCACTGTGCCGCTCAGGCTGAGCAGCATCTGGCCGACGCCCGCGACCATCGCCAGCGGCCTGGCGTTGTAGGGAGGCGGGACGAAGTAGAGCAGCGGGGCTAGCAGCATCGCGAACGGCGCGAGCAGCAGGAAAAGCGGGGTCAGCGGCAGCCACAGTCGCACGACCGTCCGCTGCGGCGCCGGATGGACCTCAATGGGCCTGCGCGGTGTCACGTTGCGCGGCGCCGGCCGGATGGCGCGGCCTGTGCGATCGGCGCGCGCCTCCATGGCGGCGAAGCCGAAGTGGCGCAGCGCTCTCGGGGCATACAACATCAACGGCCCTCCAACTCCGAAATAGCCTCTTCGGCGGTGATCTCGCCGCGGGCCAGGCGCTCCAGCACCTCTTCGCGGCCGGGGGTGGGATCGATTTCGACGAACTCCAGGCTGGCGGCGATGCGGTTCAGCCGTGCCTTCACCGTCGGGTATGAGACACCGAACACCTGCTCCATCTCCTTGATCGAGCCGTGGCTGCGCACGAAGGCGGCTACGAACACCTGATCCTCGGCGGAGAGCTGGGCCAACCTCGGCAGCTCGAAGGCGCCTTCGATGGCCACGTCATGGTCGATCAACCGCACCCGCTCGACCACGATCATCCGTCCGCGGGTGAGCTCGCTAAGGGCATGCCAATCTTGGGTTTTCGCGTCTCTCATGACCACAATATTAAGTTTTTTAAGTTGGATGTCAAGTTTCTTAATTCGCCTCTCGTTGGTACGCGAGATTCGACGCGGCGGGAGGTTGAATCCCCGGCAGGCGTCTGCGACACCCGAATGAGGATTGGGGAGTAAGAGATGGCTTGGAAACTGGTGATGGCCGCCGCGGCCGTGGCGACGATCGGCGCGGGCCAGGCGCCGACCCCGGCGACTACCCCTATGGCTCCGGCCCCGACGCCTTCGCCCCTGGCCGCCACGCCGGTCCCCGGCTACCTCGGCGCGGCCGCGCCCGATACCTACAAGATCCTGCCCCCTGCGCCCGTCGCGGGCACCACGCGCTATGAAGCCGACCGCACGGTCTTCCTCGGCACCCGCTCGCTGAAGGACACGCCGCGCTGGTCGTTGGCTCAGAACGACGTGAACCAGTTCGCGATCCTGAAGGATCTGTCGTGCGCCGTCGGCGTCGACCTGACGCCTACGAACGCGCCGAAGACCACGGCCCTGATGGCTCGCATCGGTCGCGACGTCGCGCAGGCCACCGACCACCCCAAGGACATCTACAAGCGCCAGCGCCCCTATCTGATCGACGAAGGTCCGACATGCGTCGAGAAGTCGGCGGCCCTGTCAGCCAGTCCCGACTATCCCTCGGGCCACAACACCTGGGGCTGGACCGTCGGCCTGATCATGGCCGAACTCGCGCCTGACCGGGCGACCGAGATCCTCGCCCGCGCCCGCGCCTTTGGCGAAAGTCGGCTGGTCTGCGGCGTGCACAATCTGAGCGCGGTAGAAGCCGGGCGACTGAACGGCTCGATCGTCGTCGCCGGGCTGCATGGCTCGCCGGAATTCCGCAAGGACCTCGAGGCCGTGCGCAAGGAAGTGGCGGCCGCGCGCCGGGCCGGCCCCGCGCCGGACCCCGCGGCCTGCGCCAAGGAAGCCGAACTCGTCGCGAAGTCGCCCTACTAGAGCGCTCTGCGGCCGACCTGGATCAGCGCCATCGACGAGCAGCCGGTATCATGCCGGTGACCCGGTCTCACCGATGTGCCTCCTTCACGGAGGTGAGGCGGCTTCCAACCTAGTGCAGGTCGCCTTTGTGGATCCCCTCCCCTGGCGACGGCCAGAGGAGCTCCAGATGACCGGAACCATCA
>DASXKT010000368.1:0-14016 GCA_036496685.1 Phenylobacterium sp. | reverse complement strand
ACCTCCGCCGCCGCGCCGGCCCGCGCTGCGTCGACCCGGAAGGCGCTCACCACGAAGCGCGCCACGCCTTCCCAGTTGTCGTAGGCGGCGCGCACGCGCGGATCGAGGAAGATGAAGCGCAGGACGTTGCGCTCCCGAGGCGGCGCCGAGGCGTAATCGAACAGCATCACTGTCGCCGCGCGGTTCCAGGCGACGACGTCCCAGGTGGCGGTGCGGATCAGCGCCGGCGTGGGCTCGAGCGCGTCGAGCACCCGCTGCAGCCGCGGCGTGACGCCCTCGTCCCCGCGGTAGCGGGCTTCGGGCGGGCGGCCGAGGCCCAGCAGGAAGAGATGCTCGCGCTCCGCGTCGGTCAGCATGAGGGCGCGCGCGATGCGGTCGAGCACATCGGCGGAGGGCGCGCCGCCGCGTCCCTGCTCCAGCCAGGTGTACCAGGTGGGGCTGATGTTCGCCCGCTGCGCGACCTCCTCGCGGCGCAGTCCAGGGGTGCGGCGACGCTCCGGAGGAAATCCGAACGTCCCCGGATCAAGCTTGCCGCGGCGGTCCTTCAGATAGGTTCCGAGCCGCCGGTCGCCGCCCATGCGCACGCTCATCCCGTTAGTCCTTATACCCTGATAAGCTCACGACTTTACCAGGATATCCGTCGCGCTGACATTTGTCCTCAGTCTTGGTCCGTGGAGGTTTTGCGATGCGTGTGTTTGTCACCGGGGCGACCGGCTTCATCGGCTCGGCCATCGTTGCGGACCTGATCGAGGCGGGCCATCAGGTGCTCGGCCTCACGCGGTCGGGCGCAGGCGCCAAGGCCCTGGCCGCCGCGGGCGCCGAGGTCCATCGCGGGTCGCTCGAGGACCTGGAGAGCTTGAGGCGCGGCGCCGCCCAATCGGATGGGGTGATCCACACCGCCTTCAACCACGACTTCTCGACCTACGTCGCCAACTGCGAGGACGACCGGGCGGTCATCGAGGCGCTGGGTTCGAGCCTGGTCGGTTCAAGGCGGCCGTTCATCGTGACCTCCGGGACCGGCATGGGCGCCAGCGGGCCCGGCCAGCTCGCCAAGGAGACGGACCCTCCCGCTCGCGCCGTCGACATACCGCGCGCGGCGTCGGAGGAGGCGGCGGCCGCGGTCGAGGCCCTGGGCGTCAACGTCTCGATCATGCGTCTGCCCCAGGTCCATGACACGGAGAAGCAGGGCCTGGTCAGCCCGGCGATCGAGATCGCGCGTGAGAAGGGCGTCTCGGCCTATGTGGGCGAGGGCCGCAACCGCTGGCCGGCGGCGCACCGGCTGGATACGGCCCGCCTCTACCGCCTGGCCTTGGAGAAGGCTGAGCCCGGCGCGCGGTATCACGCCGTAGCGGAGGAGGGGGTCGCGATGCGCGACATCGCCGAGGCGATCGCACGCCGGTGGGGACTGCCCGCCGTCTCAATCGCCCCGGAGGACGCGCCCGCCCACTTCGGATGGCTCGGCATGTTCGCGGACCGAGACGTCCCCGCCTCGAGCCTCCAGACCCGCGAACAGCTGAACTGGCGCCCGACCTGCCCCAGCATGATCGAAGACCTGGAAGCGATGCGCGGCGAGGCCGCCTGATCAGCGCGTCTGGTATGGGTGGAAGATGTAGTCCTTGGCCTTCACGGCCGTGTGGCAGGCGTGTCCGCAATCCGAGAGGCTGGCGGCGTCGGGGGAGAACTTGGCGGTCTTCGCATCGTAGTTGAACACCGCGTAGCCCCACCCGCCGCTCTTCGGGAAGCGCTTGCTGTCCTTCTCGATCAGGAAGGCCTGCTTGTAGACGTCCGGCACGTCCACGACGAAGGGGGCCTCGGTGCTCTTCTTTGGGCTCCACTGGAGCTTCGCGATCTTGGAGCCGTCAGGGAAGGGCTTGCCGTTGCCCGGGATGCCGGACTTGTACGCTGCGATCATGATGGGATTGGCGACGATCACCTTAAGAACGTCGTCTTGCCGGGCGGACGAGACAACGGACCAGTCCTCGTATCCCTTGAAGTCGGCAAACGCGATTCCGCCCGGCGAGACCAGCCCGTACTTCTCCTGCGCGTAGAGGGTCGTGCCGCCCAGGACTGCGAGCGTTGCGGCCGCGATCGCGAGCTTGGTGAAGCGGTTCATGACTGGTCCCTCCGTGATGAACGTGACTTGTCGCGCCGGCGAGCAGAACACCGAACGGGTTATATCACCTTGCCCCCCTCTCCCTCGCGAAGCGAGAGGGAGAGGGTCGCGAGCGGGCAGCTGGGCCTTTCCGCCTCGCTGTGATCAACCGGACAGTCCTCGAGCGGAAAATAAGGGCTGCCCGAGCGCCCACACCGCCTCTCCCTCCGCTCTCCCTCTCGGCTTTACCCGGGGAGAGGGTGCTGGCGGCGCATCGTCTTGCGCTCTAGCCTCGCGGACTTCGTGCTCACGTGAGAGGCGTACGAGATGCTCCAGGCCTTGATGATGGACCGGCCGCTGACGCTGCCGTCGATCCTGGAGTACGCCGCGCAGTACCACCCGGACCGCCAGGTGGTGGACCGCATGGTCGAGGGGCCGATCCATCGCTACGGCTACGCCGAGGCCCTGGCGCGGACCAAGCGGATGGCGAACGCCCTGATCGCCATGGGCGTAAAGCCTGGCGACCGGGTGGCGACGCTCGCCTGGTCGACGCATCGGCACTTTGAGCTCTATTTCGCCGTGACCGGGATCGGCGCGGTCCTGCACACTATCAATCCGCGCCTGCATGCCGACCAGATCGTCTGGGTCGCCAACCATGCCGAGGACAGTTTCCTTTTCTTCGACAACACCTTCGCCGAGCAGGTGGCGGAGCTGGCCGACCGCATGCCGCTGATCCGGACGCGCGTGGCCATGACCGATCGCGCGCACCTGCCCAGCGAGGCCCCGAAGGACGCCCTGGTCTATGAGGAGCTGATTGAGGCCAATTCCGCGGAATTCGTGTGGCCGGACATCGACGAGAAGCAGGCGTCTGGCCTCTGCTACACCTCAGGCACGACCGGCAATCCGAAGGGCGTCCTCTATTCGCACCGCTCGACGGTGCTGCACGCCATGGCCCTGGGATTGCCCGACGCGTTCAACTTCTCGGCGCGCGACGTGGTGATGCCCTGCGCCCAGATGTACCACGCCAACGCCTGGTGCACGCCCTATGCCGCGCCGCTGGTGGGTGCGAAGCTGGTGCTGCCGGGGCGCGCGCTGGATGGCTCCAGCATCGCGGAATTGATCGAGACGGAAGGTGTGACCTTCCTGCTGGGCGTGCCGACCATCTGGGTGGGCGTGGCTGACCATCTGGACCTGACCGGCGGGCGGCTGGCCTCGGTCAAGACCATCGCCATCGGCGGGTCGGCGCCCACCGCGGCCCTGGTCAGCCGGATCGAGGATCGGCTGGGCGGTCAGGTTCGGCAGATCTGGGGGATGACCGAGACGAGCCCGCTCGGGGTGATCAACACTCCGCTTCCCGAGCACGCCAGCGAAGACGCCGGGGCGACCCTGCAGCGCAAGCTGAAGCAGGGCCGCGGCCTCTGGGGAGTCGATATGCGGATCGTCGGCGAAGACGGCGCCGAGCTCGCCCGGGACGGCAAGAGCCCAGGCCGGTTGCAGGTGCGCGGGCCCTGGGTGTCGTCGGCCTATTTCAAGCACGATGGCGCGGAGGTGTTCACCGACGACGGTTGGTTCGACACCGGCGACATCGCGACCCTGGACCCCCAGGGGTACCTGCGGCTCACCGATCGGGCGAAGGATGTGATCAAGTCGGGCGGCGAGTGGATCTCCACGCTGGACCTGGAGGAGGCCGTCTGCTCGCACCCGGCGGTCGCCATGGCCGCGGCGGTTGGCGTGTCGCATCCGAAGTGGGACGAGCGGCCGCTGCTGCTGGTGACGCTTCGGCCCGGCCAGACCGCGGACCCGGAGGACCTGAAAGCCCACGTCGCCGCCCGCGTCGCCAAATGGTGGACGCCGGACGAGGTCAGGATCGTCGAGGCCCTGCCCATTGGGCCGACAGGCAAGGTGCTGAAACGCGAACTGCGTGACCAATTGAGCACGCCTGAAAAACTCCGAGCGACGTGAAAAAACCTTAAGCGAACCAAGGCTTGAACCGGGCGTTAGCCACCTCAGGTTAGTAATAGTGACCTCGAGGAGATCGAAGGCAGTGGCTCGTAAGCGTCCCAAGGGCGTGTTGGCCATGGGTTGGGCCTGCATTGAGTGCGCCGCGACAGGCCGCGCCGAGCACGCGCCGACATCGGCTGACTATCCCGACAACGTCGTGCGCCGCACCAGCTTCACGGCCGGCGGCGGGCATGGCTGGCGGATTTCGGCGCTGGAGACGCCGCGCGCGCGGCCGGCGCCCTGGAAAATCGTGGTGATCACCGGCGCCCCCTCCTGGGCGGAATATTGGGCCGAGACCCTGGCCGAGCTGCCGCAGGACCGCGAGATGATCGTCGTCGACCGGCCGGGCTATGCGGCCTCCGAACCTGCCACCCCGGTCACCGATATACGGGTGCAGGCCGAAGCGCTCGCGCCCGTGCTGCGCGCGGCGCGCGGCCAGAAGGTCATGCTGGTGGGCCAGAGCTACGGGGCGGCGATCGCCTCGCTGATGGCCGAGGCCAATCCCGGCAAGGTGCAGAGCCTGGTGCTGCTCTCCGGCTTCTTCGGCGAGACCGGCCCCACCTCGCGCTGGCTGATCGACGTCGGCTCCAAGGCCTTGAAGGTCATCCCGCGCGACCTGCGCCATGCAGTGATCGAGGCCTCCAGCCAGAAGCCGCAGCTGGACTACGCCAAGCGCGCGCTGGCGCGGCTTTGGATTCCGATCCACATGGTGCATGGCGACAAGGACGACTTCGCCCCGATAGAGGCCGCCGAGCGGCTGGCCGAGGAGACGGTGACCCGTCGGCCGATCCGGTTCACCCGCACGCCGGGCGCCAACCACTTCCTGAACGACGGGCCGGCCGATCAGCTGCTAGCGACCCTCGAAGCCTGCATCCCGGTTCGCAAGCGTTGGACGTTCCGCCTTCCCAGGCTTTCCGAACTCGGCCTCGCGCAACGCCTTGGGCTCGGGTTCCCGCGCCAGACAGCCGGCGCCTGAGCGCGGCCTAGCCTACCGGCTGAAGAAGCCGATCGCCGTTGCGAAACCCAGCACCACCAGCCACGGGGGCAATCTGGCGACCGCCAGAAAGACGAAGGCTCCCGCCGCAAGCGCCCAGTCGCTCGGGCGGTGGATGGCGGTGGTCAACACCGGGTCCCAGAGCGCCGCGGCGAGGACGCCGACGACTGCCGCGCTCACGCCGGCCAGCGCGCCCCGGGCCGCGGGCAGCGCCTTCAGCCGATCCCAGAACGGCAGCACGCCCAGCACCAGCAGAAGTCCAGGCAGGAAGATCGCCACCAGCGCCACGAGGCCGCCCTGCCAGCCGCCTGTGGTGATCTGCTGGGCTGCGCCCACGAAGCCCGCGAAGCTGAACAGCGGGCCCGGCAGGGCCTGGACCACGCCGTAGCCGCCCAGGAAAGTGTCCTGGTCCAGCCAACCCCGCTCGACGATCTCGCTCTGCAACAGCGGCAGGACGACGTGGCCGCCGCCGAACACCAGGGCGCCGGCGCGGTAAAAGATGGCTGCAAGGTCGAGGGTTGGCTCGTCGAGTACGCGCGCCAGCAGCGGCAGCAGGCCGAGCAACAGGGCGAAGATCGCCAGGGCCGCGACGGAGACCGGGACGGGGACCTGCCGTGTGGCTGGGTCGTCGGGCGCGAGCGGCGAGGCTTCCCGCAGGAAGGCCAGGCCGAAGAGCATGCCCGCCGCCAGCGCCATGATCTGGGCGACCGGGCCGTGGGCGACGATCAGGCCGGCCGCCGCCCCGATGGCGATGCCCGCCCGGATCGGGCCGACGGCCAGCGTACGGGCCATGGCGACCAGCGCCTGCAGCACGACCGCAGCGACCGCGATCTGCAGGCCGTGCACGAATCCCTTGCCCAGCAGGGCGATCAGCGAGGGCGCCGCGTAGGCCAGTGCGATCATCGCCGTCGCGGCGGGAAGGGTGAAGCCCAGCCAGGCGGCGATGAGCCCGCCATAGCCCGCGCGGCGCAGGCCAATGGCCATGCCGAGCTGGCTGGACGCCGGGCCCGGGAGGAACTGGGACAACGCCAGGAGGTCGGCGAAGGCGGCTTCGCTCAGCCAGCCCCGGCGCTCGACGAACTCGCGACGGAAATAGGAGAGGTGGGCCACCGGTCCGCCGAATGCGGTCAGGCCCTGGACCAGGAAGGCCTGGAATACCTCCCAGGCCCGGTGCGGCGGCGGGGTCTCGTCCATCCGTCCTGTCTTGCGGCCAAGGCGCTGGGCTGTCGACCCCTTTGCGGGGGCGAAGCGCCCTTTTGGGCGGGCTTTGCGGTGCTGGTGGCAAAACCCCTTGGCCGCTCCATCTGATCGGCGATAAGGCTTTGCAGGAAAGCCCGGCCAGCGGGCTCAGCCAGGGAAAACGCGATGAAGGCCGCCGTGCTGCGCGAAGTGGGCAAGCCGCTTCAGATCGAGCAAGTCCAGATCAACAAGCCCGGGCCGCACGAGGTGCTGATCCGCACCGCCGCCGCCGGCCTCTGCCACTCGGACCTGCACTTCATGCAAGGTTCCTATCCCCACCCGCTGCCGGCCGTGCTCGGGCACGAGAGCGCCGGGATCGTCGAGCAGGTGGGCTCGGAAGTCCGCACGGTGAAGCCGGGCGACCACGTGATCACCTGCCTGTCGGCGTTCTGCGGTCACTGCGAGTTCTGCCTGACCGGCCACATGAGCCTGTGCGTCTCGCCGGACACCAAGCGCGACAAGGACGAGGAGCCTCGCCTGACGACCGCGAATGGCCCGATGCTCCAGTATCTGAACCTGTCGTCCTTCGCCGAACAGATGCTGATCCACGAGCACGCCTGCGTGGCGATACGACCGGACATGCCGCTCGACCGCGCCGCCTTGATCGGCTGCTCGGTGACGACCGGCGTCGGGGCCGCGATCCACACCTCGAATGTCCGGCCGGGTGAGACCGTAGCGGTGATCGGTTGCGGCGGCGTCGGCCTTTCGGCGATCAACGGCGCGGCGATCGCCGGCGCCAGCCGGATCATCGCCATCGACACCACCGCGTCGAAGGGCAACCTGGCCATGGAATTCGGGGCCACCGACTTCATCGACGCCTCGCAGACCGACGCCGTCAAGGAAGTGATCGAGATGACCAAGGGCGGGGTCCACCACGCCTTCGAAGCCATCGGCCTTTCCAAGACCGCCGAGCAGGCCTTCAACATGCTGCGCCGTGGCGGCACGGCCAACATCATCGGCATGATCCCGGTCGGCCAGATGGTCAGCGTGATGGGCGCCGCGTTCCTCGGCGAGAAGAAGCTGCAGGGCTCGCTGATGGGCTCCAATCGCTTCCCGGTCGACATGCCGCGTTTCGTGGACTTCTACATGTCCGGAAAGCTCAAGCTCGACCAGATGATCTCCCAGCGCATCAAGCTGGAGCAGGTCAACGAAGGCTTCGAGGACATGAAGAAGGGCGAGCTGGCCCGTTCGGTGATCGTGTTCGACGCCTGACGCGTCGCGACATCTCTAGCAAACGAAGCGCCCGGCCTCCGCCGGGCGCTTTTTTGTTGGCTGCGGCGGGCGCTCAGGTCTGCAGGATTTTGCGCACCTCGCTCAGCGGATCGTTGACGACCCAGCTTTCGACATTGAACAATTTGGTCGTCCGAGTGGTCGCGTCATAGGCCGGCCAGCCCGGGTCGCCGGTGCGCGCGAAGGCGAGCCAGGCGGCTGACATCTGGTCAGCCACGGCTTGCGGTTCGTCCCCGCGACCGACGAAGTTCCGGGCCTTCTCGACATTGTCGAACACCAGCGGGATCTCCAGCGCGTGGGGCGAACGCAGGCGTCCGTGGCTGACCGGAGTCTCCCAGGTCAGCATGTACATCCAGGCCGGCGCGGCCTTCTGCGCGGCCTTGCGCTCGGCGAGCGTCAGCGAGTTGCCCCACATGCCGGTCGCGGTGGTGGCCGCCGCGGCAAGGTTGGTCTGGTTGTAGTCGGGATAGGCGGCGCGAAGCGCGGCCAGCAGCGCTTCCGCCTTGTCGCCGGCGGCGGTTTTGGCTTGCTTGGCCAGGTCGTCGTCATCGAAGTTCCCGAACTTGGGATGCCCCAGCATGAACAGCGTCGCCTCGTCCTTATTGGTGCCGATCAGCACCGGCACGTCGGCGTTGAGTGGCGAGGCGTCGGGTTCGTACGGATTGCGCGGCAAGGCCAAGCCATCGACGACGGGTGTGTAGAGGCGCATGACGTCGCCCGCGACCTTCACGCTGGCGCGGGAGATAACCTCCGTCGAGAGCGCCGCCAGCTTCTCCGGGCTGTCGACGCCGAGGTCGGCGAGCAGCCGGCGGGCGACCTTGTCGGCGTCGGCTATCGGCTTGCCGGTGAGGCCGGGCCCCGACTGTATCACCGCCTTGTGGAAGAGGCCGCGCGCGCCGGGCATGGCCATCAGCAGGGAGACCTTCCAGCCGCCGCCGCTCTCACCGAAGATCGTGACGTTGCCGGGATCGCCTCCGAAGGCTGCGATGTTGTCTCGCACCCACTCGAGCGCCTGCACGATGTCGAGCATGCCGGCGATCCCGGACTGCGCGTAGGCGGGGCCGAATACCTCTCCGAGGTGCAGGTAGCCGAAGACGTTCAGCCGGTGGTTGACGGTGACGGTCACCACGTCGCCTTTGCGGGCTAACGCGCCGCCGTCGTACATCGCCGCGCCGCTGGAGCCGTTGGCGAAGCCGCCGCCGTGCAGCCAGACCATCACCGGCCGCTTGGCGTCGCCGCGGCCCGGTGTCCAGACGTTGAGGAAGAGGCAGTCTTCCGACGAGCCGGGCTCATCGGGCGCCGGCGGATCGCCGGGCGAGGTGCGGCGCTCCCCGGGCGCGAGGCCGGACTGGATGGCGGGTGCGCCATAGGCGACGGCCTCCACGGGCTCGGTCCAGGCGGCGGGGCGGGCCGGCGGCTTAAAACGCGCCAGACCCACGGGCGGCGCGCCATAAAGCAGGCCCTTGAAGACCTCGAGATCGTCCTCGAGATAGCCGCGAACCGGGCCGTTCGAGGTCGCCATCACATCAGTATGCGCCATGGGCGCGAGCTTCAGGTCGTCCGCCATCCTTGTGTCCTCCGGCGGCCACTCAAGGGCCGTAGCGACATCAAACGACCGGGCGGCCGCGGGCGCAAGCAGGCCAGTCTACAGTTTGGGGCTCATCACCAGCCGGGGCGTCGGCTGCGCGGTGGCCCCCATCGCTGGTCGGCGGGTCGGAGAAGGCGCGGGCGCGCTTCTGGACCGGCTTGACGACGTGGTTCGTCAGGCCTGATGCCATGCGTTCTTCCTGCGGCGCTCTTGTTGGCGAGGCGCAAGGCGCCGGCAAAGCTCAGCGGCTGAGCGCGGGCGATCCGGTGTTGGCGACAGCCAGGACGCGCGGCGCGTGGCCGCCGAGCAGGGCGTCGATGTGCGCCTTCTGCTCCCGGAAGCGGGCGAGCTCGCCGCCGGCCAGTTCGCTGCCTTGCGGCACCTTGGCGCCGATCGGGTTCACCCGTTGGCCGTTCTTCCAGATCTCGTAGTGCAGATGGGGGCCGGTCGCGAGGCCGGTCGAGCCGACGTAGGCGACGACTTGCCCCTGGTGGACGTGGACGCCTGGCCGGATGCCCTTGGCATAGCGCGAGATGTGGCCGTAGCCGGTGTCCCAGCCGGCGCTGTGACGAATGCGGAGCCAATTGCCGTAGCCGCCCCAGGGTCCGGCCTGGGCCACGACACCATCGCCGGCGGCGAGGATCGGCGTGCCCGTCCCGGCCCCGAAATCGATCCCCTGGTGGGCGCGGGTGTAGCCGAGGACCGGATGCTTGCGCATGCCGAACAGCGAAGTGATGCGCGCCCCGTCGACCGGCGTGCGCAGCAGGAAGCCTTTGATATTCTTGCCGAACTCATCGAAGTACTCGACATCGTTCCCGCGCGCGAAGCGGTAGAACTTCACGTTGTGCAGCTCGGCGTACTGCAGGTCGCCGGCCTCCACGGTGCGGCCGGCTTCGGTGACCTTGCGGTCGAAGACCAGCTTGAAGCTGTCCCCCGGCTGGATGTCGCGCTGGAAGTCGATCTTGTGGGAGAACAGCTTGGCGACTTCGGCGGTGATCGTCGGCGTGGCGCCGATCCGCGCGGCGCTTTCGTAGAGCGAGCCTTCGATCGAGCCGTCGGCGACCGTGGTCTCGTCGCGGATCTTCTCGTCAAGCTCGCGCAGGCTGAGCGCCCCGTCGAAGCTCCTCGAGAGGGTGAGGGCGGTGGCCGGGCCGGTGCGCAGCGAAAGGCCGATCAGGCGGGCCTCGCCGCGTTCGGAACGCGGCATGGCGATCGCCGCGTCGATCAGCATGCCGGCCTTGATGTGGACCGTGTCCATGGCCTTGGCGAGCATCTCGACCGCCAGGTGGGCTTCGGCCGGGGCGACGCCGGCGCGCTGCACGGCGGCTTCGAGCGTCTCACCGCGCTGCAGCTTGACCGGGACAGACAGCGGCGGGGCGAAGCCGGGGCGGGCCTCGGCGTGGGTGAAGGCGGCATGCTGCAGGGCGGAGGCCGCGGCAGCGTCCAGGGCCGGGGCCTTGGGCGGGGTGAGGTGAGCGGCGACGGTCCAGCCGAGGGTCACCGCCAGCGCGGCTACGGCGCCGGCCGCGACGCCGGGTCCGAACCGCTTGCCTGCGGCCTTCAGGTCGAAACTCTGCATTACCCCCCCACGGTAGACCGAGTCTGGTTAAGGCCGCGACACCGCGAAACCAAGTCGAGGGTTCGTGATCGGTCTGGGCCCGAGGCGCAAAACATGGCTCACCCGACTGACGGCGCCGCTTAGGCGTATTGCCGCGGCGGGCTAGAGGAGCGTCAGGGCCAGTTCGGCAGGCCGGCAGAGGGCTGCGCCCTTGGGTGTCACGACGATCGGGCGCTCGACCAGGATCGGCTGGAGGATCATCGCGGCGATAAGGGCGTCCTCGGAGGCGGCAGGGTCGGTGAGGCCCAGCTCGTGGGCGTCGGTTCCGCGCACCCGCAGGATGTCGCGGGCAGGACGGTCCAGGCGCTTGAGCAGGTCTTGAAGCTGCGCCTTCGTCCAACCGGTCTTCAAATACTCCACGACCTTAGGCTCGATCCCCTTCTCGCGCAGCAGGGCGAGGGTGTTGCGCGAGGTCCCGCAGGCTGGGTTGTGGTAGATGGTCACGTCGGTCATGGCGCGGGCTTACTCCGCCGGGCTCACCAGGAAAAGCTCCGCCTTCCCACGAGCGAGGTGGAGTCGGAGGTGTCGAAGGGCATGACCGAGGACGGACGCTTGGGTAGGGGCGCGACGCCGGATGGCCAGCGCTCCAGGGTGGCGATGTAGCCGACCTGCAGCTTGCCGGGACCACCGGGGCGGATCAGCAGGTCGAGCCCGTCGGGGGCGGCAGCCCACTGCAGGAATGTGTCCTTGCCGGGCGTGAGCGCGATGTGGGCGGGCGCGCCGGCAAGCTGCTCGATGGTGGCCGCGGTGTCCGGCTTCAGTATCAGGCCGAGCGTCCGCGCGCCGGCGGGCGGGACGGCGCGAAGCAGGACCGAGCCGTCGGCCTGCCGGGTCAGGGTGACGTCAGGGACCGCCTCATTGACGAACGGCGCCGGAGCGGCGTCGACCGGCCGCCGGAAGGACCAGTGCGAGAGCTTGGCGATCTTGCCGCCGTCTTGCTTCAGCACCTGGTCGGCCCAGGCCGTGCGCTCAGGCGTATTGCTGAACCGCCAGGCCTGGCGCGTATCCTGGTCGACGGCGTAGCCGACGTAGCTCGCCTGTGGATGGCGCGCGTCGTAAGGGTGGTTGACGCGGACGGCGATCAGCACGGCGAGGCCCGCCACCAACAGCGCAGGACCGATCAGCCGGGCGGGCGGTGCGCCCTCGTCCGGCTGGGCCAGCGGCCAGATAAGAAACGCCGCCAACAGCAGTGGCATGCCCATGAGCTCGACAAGGTCGAGCGCCAGATAGGAATTGTGCGCCAGACCGCCTACCCATCCGAGGCCGATGGCGGCGAGCAGGGCGGTGACGATCAGGGCCGCGACGCCCTTGCGGACGCTCAGCGTACTGGCCGCCGCTGCGAGGCTGGCGAGCGCCAGCGGCCAGGCGAAGACGAAGGCGGTGACCGGGGCTACGACCTGGACGGCTACGGCGACGACCAAACCGAGCATGAGGACGCCGGTCCACGCGCCCGCGCGGCTGACCGGACGGCCATAGGAGATGACGGCGAGGATGGCGCCAACGACGCCCAAGCCCAGGCCGACCTTGTCGAGCCCGACGAATGCGCAACTGCCGACGCCTGCCAGCAACGGGACGAGCGCGATAGCCCGGCGCCCGCGGGCCAGCTCGGCGGCCGCGAACACCAGGAAGCCCAGACCCAGCAGCACGACCGCGACCTCCCAACGGTCGGCCTGGGTCAGCAGGAAGCGTTGCTCGAGGAAGCCGAACCGGGCGCCGGTCGCCAGGCGGGCGAAGTGCAGCACCGCGCAGCCGCCGACAACGGCGAACAGGCCCGCGCCCACGCCTCGCAGGACGTCGGTCCAGGGGAAGGGCTCGATGCGCCGCGAGCGGACGACGCCCAGGGCGATCAAGCCGGCGGCCGCCAGCAGGAAAAGCCAGCCGGCGGCGGGTGGATAGGCGAGCGTCATGCCGCCGGGGATCTGGCTGTAGAGCAGGTCGGGGGACTTGGCCGGCAAGGTCGGCGAGAAGGCGATGGCCTGGGCGGTGGCCAGGACCTGCTGGCCCATGTCCTGCAGGGTGCCGATGTCCAGGGTCGCCGGCGTCGAGGTCGGCGAGTGGTACTCGAACTGATGGTCGAGGAAGGCATAGTTGAGGCCCGCGACGCCGGCCTTCTTCGAAACCGTGAAATCCGTGTCGTTGGGCATTCGGGCGTAGATGTACCCGGTGAGCGAGGATGCCCTCGCGTCGGGCGTGGTGCGGCGCAGGAGGTCGATCGTCGCGCCGTTATCATCGCCCGTCTGGAACATCTGCACCCGGCCGGCGGCGCCGCGCGCCTCCATGTTGAAGATGAAGCCAATGCGGGCGGCCATCGGGTCCCGGGCGAAGAAGGCGTTGGCGCCCAGTAGGCCGGCTTCCTCGCCGTCGGTGAGCAGCACGATCACGTCACGCGCCGGAACCCCGCGGGCGGCGATGGCCCGCACGACCTCGAGCGCGGAGGCGGCGCCGGCCGCATCGTCGGCCGCGCCCGGGGAGGCCGGGACGCTGTCGTAGTGAGCCATCAAGGCGATCGCCGGCTGGCTGCGGTCTCGCCCAGGGAGAACGCCGACGAGGTTCTCCACGTGGCCGCCGATCACCACGTCCTTGAGGCCGCGCGGCTGCTCAAAGCCAACGCCCGGACGGACCTGCGGGTTGAGCCCAAGCGCGGTCATGCGCGCGAGGAGGTGATCGCGCACAGCGTGGTTGGCTTCCGACCCGATCGGGTGCGGGGTCGAACCGATGGCGATGACATCGGCCATTGCGCGGTCGGCCGAGAAGGCGGTGGCGGGCGCGTTGGAATGCGCGGCGCGCGGCGTGCGCTCGCCGGCCCAGGCGATCAGCGCCGCGCCGATCAGCGTGGCGAGCAGCGCTAGCAGTCGTCCCATTGGCCGTCCTCCCAGACGTGCTTTGGGGGGAACCTAGACGGTAGCGGCCAAAACGAAAACGCCCGCCGGTGACGGCGGGCGCTTCAACGCTCCTCGGAACTGAACGTCGTCAGGCGGCGACCGAAGCCGCCATCTCCTGAGGGTCCCGCAGCACATAGCCGCGACCCCAGACCGTTTCGATGTGGTGCTTGCCCTCGGCGGCCGCAGCCAGCTTCTTGCGCAGCTTGCAGATGAAGACGTCGATGATCTTCAGCTCCGGCTCGTCCATGCCGCCGTAGAGGTGATTGAGGAACATTTCCTTGGTGAGCGTGGTGCCCTTGCGCAGCGAGAGCAGCTCCAGCATCTGGTATTCCTTGCCCGTCAGGTGGACGCGCAGGCCGTTTACTTCCACCG
>DASXKT010000367.1:0-8821 GCA_036496685.1 Phenylobacterium sp. | reverse complement strand
CCTGTTCCAGGGCGAGGTCATGGGGCGGGAGGCCCACGTGAAGGACACCGCCCGATTCAAGAGCGGCTGGGCCTTCTTCCCGTTCAACGGGGGCGAGGGGCCGTCGCAGGCGTTTCCCCAGACGTCGGCCTGCAACACTTGCCACGAACAGCATGCCGCGGTGGACACGACCTTCGTGCAGTTCTACCCGACGCTGATGGCCAAGTCGCAGGAGAAGAAGACGCTCAGCGCGGCCTATCTCGCCGAAGAAGGTAAGCCCAAGGACGAGAAGCGGTAATATATTACCGTATCGAGAAAATCTCGTATTTTCAACGATGTGACGATATTTCGGCGCACGCGAGTTGACAGGCCTCGGCGTTGTCGGCATATGCGCCCGCTCACGCCGGGGCCCTCTTAGCCCCTGCCCAAGATCCGGATGAGTTTCCCATGATGAAGACCACGGCTTCGCTGAAGCCCGCCGAGGTCGAGAAGAAGTGGATCGTGATCGACGCCGAGAACGCCGTGGTCGGCCGCCTCGCGACCTTCATCGCCAATCGTCTTCGCGGCAAGCATCGCGCTGATTACACCCCGCACGTGGACTGCGGCGACTTCGTCGTCGTCGTGAACGCCGACAAGGTGAAGTTCACGGGCAAGAAGCTGCAGGACAAGATCTACTACTGGCACACCGGTCACCCCGGCGGCGTCAAGGAACGCACCGCCGGCAAGATCCTCGGCGGCCGCTTCCCCGAGCGCGTGCTGGAGAAGGCCGTCGAGCGCATGCTGCCCAAGGAAAGCCCGCTGGCCCGCAAGCAGCTGACGCACCTGCGCATCTACAATAGCGCCGAGCACCCGCACGCCGCTCAGAACCCCGAGACCATCGCGTTCGCCGATCTGAACGCCAAGAACGTGCGGAGCGCGTAAGCATGTCGGAAGCCAACACCACCGAAGCGACCGGCTTCGACGCCCTGAAGGGCCTGGGCACTCAGGCCGAGGACGTCGTCGTCCACGAGCGCAAGGTCGACGCGCAAGGCCGCTCCTACGCCACAGGCAAGCGCAAGAACGCCATCGCCCGCGTCTGGATCAAGCCCGGCAAGGGCAAGATCACCATCAACGGCCGCGACCAGGAGGTCTACTTCGCCCGTCCTGTGCTGCGCATGATGATCGCCCAGCCGATGGAACTCGCCGATCGTGCGGGCCAGTTCGACGTGGTCGTCTCCGTGCAGGGCTCGGGCCTCTCCGGCCAGGCCGGCGCGATCCGCCACGGTATCTCCAAGGCGCTCACCTACTTCGAGCCCGAACTTCGCGCCGTCCTGAAGCCGCACGGCCTCCTGACCCGCGACAGCCGGGTCGTCGAGCGCAAGAAGTACGGCCGCGCAAAGGCCCGACGCAGCTTCCAGTTCTCGAAGCGCTAAGCAGCCGCGCGCGAAAACTCGCGTTTCGGAAGGGCGCTTCGGGAAACCGGAGCGCCCTTTCTCTTTGTCTGGATCACGACGCTATGACCCACACAGTCTTCATCGATGGCGAAGCCGGCACCACGGGGCTGCAGATCCGCGAGCGCCTGGCCAAACGCAGCGATCTGGAGGTGATCTCCATCGACCCGGCGCGGCGCAAGGACGCCGACGCCCGCGCCGAGCTCTTGAACGGCGTCGACGCCGTCGTGCTCTGCCTGCCGGACGATGCGGCGCGCGAGGCGGTCTCGCTGGTCCAGTCGAACAGCGTGCGCATCGTCGACGCCTCGACCGCGCACCGCACGGCGCCCGACTGGGCCTATGGCTTCGCCGAGATGGACGCCGGCCAGCGCGCGGTGATCGCCGGCTCCCGGCGGGTGTCCAACCCGGGCTGCTATCCGACCGGCTTCATCGGGCTCGTGCGCCCGCTGGTGGCCGCGGGGCTGATCCCACGGGACTTCCCGCTGACCGTGAACGCGGTCTCCGGCTACTCGGGCGGCGGCAAGGGCTTGATCGAGGAGTTCGAAGGCCGGCCCGCCCCGGAGGGCACGAACGACGCCTTCCGCGTCTACGGCCTGAGCCTCGCGCACAAGCACCTGCCCGAGATGCAGCAACATGGAGGGCTCACCCACCCGCCGGTGTTCGCGCCCTCCGTCGGCCGCTACGCCCAGGGCATGATCGTCGAGGTGCCGCTGCAGCTCTGGGCGCTCCCCGGCAAGCCGGATCCCAGCGACCTGCACGTCGCGCTGGAGGCCGCCTACATGGGCGAACAGTTCGTGGAAGTGGCCAGTGGGGCGGAGTGCGCCGAGCTCGCCAAGACCCGCGCCGGTGCAGCCGGCTACGTCGCCGCGCTCGACCCCGAGGCGCTGAACGGCACCAACCGCATGAAGCTCTTCGTCTTCGCCAACGCCGAACGCACCCAGGCGCGCCTCGTCGCCCTGCTCGACAACCTCGGCAAGGGGGCCTCCGGCGCCGCGGTCCAGAACCTCAACCTCATGCTCGGCCTGGAGGAGGGCGCGGGCTTGTGATCCTGCGCCGGGCCACGGCGGACGACGCGCAGTCGATTGCCGTCGTTCACCGCACGGCCATGCGCGTCTCGCTCGCCTTCCTGCCCGAGCTGCATTCCGCGGCCGACGACCTGCGGTTCTTCTCCGAGAGGTTCCTGCCGGCCAACGAGGTCTGGGTCGCTGAAGTCGATGACGAGGTGGTGGGCTACGTCGGCTTCCACGAAGCCTGGATCAACCACCTCTACGTCCTGCCGGAATTCCAGGGGCGGGGGATCGGACCGGCGCTCCTGGACAAGGCGCTGGCGTACGAACGTCCGATGCAGCTCTGGACCTTCCAGCAGAACACGCGGGCGCGGAAGTTCTACGAAGACCGCGGCTTCGGCCTCGTGAAGCTCACGGACGGTTCGGGCAACGAGGAGAAGACCCCGGACGCACTCTACGAGTGGCGCCCGCCTCGACGTAACAGAGCTGAAATCGATCAGGACTTGTAACTTTCAGGTCCGGCGCCACGTAATCCCCGGCATGAGCATCGACACCCTTTCCCGCCGCGGCTTCCTGATAACCACGGCCCTCGCCGCGACCGTTCCCAGCCTCGCGCTCGCCGCCGAGGACCCCTATGCGGGCTCCGCGTTCCGCAAGCTGACGGACGCCGAATGGAAGCTGCGCCTCCTGCCGGCCTCGTATCAGGTGCTGCGCCGCGAGGACACCGAACGGCCGGGCACCAGCCCGCTGCTCAACGAGCATCGCAAGGGAACTTTCGCCTGCCTCGGCTGCGGCTTGCCGATCTTCAAGTCGGACTGGAAGTTCGAGAGCGGCACCGGCTGGCCCAGCTTCTACACCGCCATCCCCGGCGCGCTCGCCAAGAAGACCGATCTTGCGATCGGCATTCCACGCACCGAGTACCACTGTGCCCAGTGCCTGGGCCACCACGGCCACGTCTTCAACGACGGCCCCAAGCCCACCGGCCTGCGCTATTGCAACAACGGCGTCGCGCTGAAGTTCATCCCCGCCTAGCGGAGTGAACTAGCCCTAAAGCCGCTTGCCGTGCTTGTGCGCCGGAGACGGTGAGGGGGCGGGCGCCTCCGAGCCTGACGCACCGTCCTGCTGGTGCACGCTGCCGGACCCCGTGACATTGCTCTCCAGCTTGGTCGGGCGGGTCAGCAGCGTGACCTCCCCGGCGCCGGAGATGTTGAGGTTTGCAGACGCCGTCGGCGCCAGGGTCGCCTCCCCCGAGCCGGTAATGTCGACGTCGGCGTCCTGCAGCTTCAGCCCGGACAGGTCGGTGTCGGAGGAGCCGGAGATGGTCAGGGCCAGCGCCTTGGCTTCGCCCTTGGCGCTCACCGCGGCGTCGCCGGAGACGTCGAGGTTCAGCTTGTCCTGCTTGTAGCCCTCGATCGCCAGCTTGCTCGAGCCGTGCAGGTCGAAGTGCGTGACGCCCGGAGCGGTCATGGCGATGGTCAGGTCGGACGAGTGGCGGCGGTCGCCGGAGAACCGAAGCTGCCCGCCATCCAGCACCAAGGCGTCGACGGCCTCCTTCGGACCGGTGATCGTCAGCTGCCCGGCACCCGGCGCCTGCGAATAGGTCACCTCGGCCGGCACGTCGATTTCAAGGGTGTCGCCGCCGGTCCAGGCCATATCGCGGGTCGTCTGGGGACCTTCGTCGGCCCACCCGTCGCGGCCATGGGGATGGCGGTCGTTCCAGCGATTGTAGCGGTCCATGTCCCAGGCGCCGTCACGGCCCCAGTTCCAGACGCCGGCCGCCAGCAGGTCCGGGCCGCCGATGGCGACCGCCGTCGAGAGGGTCACGACCGAGACCAGGAAACCGGTCACGGCGATGATGACGAGCACGCGGATCATTGCACGCCTCCAGCGACTTGCGGTTCGAGAGCCGGCTTCAGCAGCCGGTAGTGCAGGCGGCCGTACCAGACGAGGGCGTTGACCAGCCCGATGGTGCAGATGGCGAGCAAGGCGCCGATGGCGGTCGCTCCGGCCATCAGGCCGATCCCGGCGAGGATCGCCGCCGCCGGCCCGCCCGGCAGGCCGGTGAAGGGTCCTGCGGCGAACACCACGCCGCCGGCGAAGAACACCGCGATCACCGCGACGCCGATGCCGAACATCGCCCCGCCGACGCCCATCAGGATCGGCAGCAGGAACAGGATGTCGATGGCGCCCAGCCCCAGGACCGCAAACACCGCGCCGGCGCCGGCCGAAGGGGTGCGCTCTTCCTCCCAGCGCTGCAGGCCGCGTTCCGCGCGCAGCTCGCGCGCAAGCCGGCTGGGGTCGCCCAGCGCGGCGGCCACGTCGTCCTCGGTGCGGCCGGCGGCTGCGCCCTCGGTGAAGTGGTTCTCGTAGTCCGCGACGATATCGGCGACGGCGGACGGAGGCAGGCCGCGAAGCCCCTCCCGCAGCCGGGCCATGAACGCCTGACGGGTCATTTCGCCCCTCCAAGAATGCCCTGAACCGCGCCGGAGAACGAGTTCCAGGCGGCTTTTTGCGAGGTGAAGCTCGCCTTTCCGGCGTCGGTCAGCCGGTAGTATTTGCGCGACGGCCCGGTCTGCGATTCGACCAGGTAGGTCTCCACCAGCCGGTCGCTCTGCAGCCTCCGCATCAGCGGATAGATCGTGCCCTCGCCCATGCCGATCGATTCGGAGAGCTGGCTGGCGATCTCGTAGGCGTAGCTGTCGTGCTGTGACAGGAGCGCGAGCACACAAAGCTCGAGCGCCCCTTTCTTCAGCTGGATTTCGATGGCTTCCGGCACGTCGGCGCCTCCTTGCGAAGCCAAGACCTATCGCAAGGTATTGGGCGGTGCAAGGTAGCTGGCATTAAACCTTAGTAACATCGCGCTCCTCCCCGTCGCGCAGACGACGGGGAGGGGGACCGCGCCCCGAAGAGGGCGTGGTGGAGGGGGCGCACACCTCCTTGAGCCCCCTCCGTCTCGTCGCCTCCCGCGCCGATCCACCTCCCCCGAACTCTCTGGTTCGGAGGAGGAGCGCGGTTTGCTACCAAAGAGCTGCCCCGCTGATCCCGGAACACCGCCATGCCCAAGATCGACATCGCCGCCGTGCCGGAGCGCAAAGGCGTGGGCTATCCACCGCCGTTCAACGCCCTCAGCGCCGAACGCATCCGCCAGCGGCTCGGCGACGCCGGCGGGCTCACGGACTTCGGCGTCAATTTCATGCGCCTGCCGCCAGGAAACTGGTCGAGCCAGCGCCACTGGCATTCGCACGAGGACGAATTTGTCTACGTGCTCGAGGGCGAGCTGACGCTGATCGAGGACGGGGGCGAGACCCTGCTGCGCGCCGGCGATTGCGCGACCTTCGCGAAGAACTCTGGCAACGGTCACCACATGATCAACCGGTCGGGCGCGACAGCGGTCTATCTCGAAGTCGGGTCGCGCCAGCCGGCCGACGTCACCACCTGCTCCGACGTCGACATGATGAGCACCAACGCCGACGGCCGGTTCACGCACAAGGACGGGTCGCCGTACTAGGCGCGGGGCCTTCAAGAACGGCTTTCGTGACGTTGCGGCGACCGAGTAGATGGCTGTCATGACCACGACTGAGACCCTTTCGATACCGCTCACCGCCGTCGCGCCCGGCCGATGGACAACCGTCGCCGGTCCGGAGTGGAGCAATCCAGGCGGCGGGCTCTGGGGCGGCTACGCGATCGGGCTCTGCATCCGCGTGCTCGAGGCCGAGCCGGAGGCGGTGGGCGAAGCCCTGTCGCTGACCCTGACCTTTGCCACGGCCCTGCCGTACGGTGAGATCGACATCCGCACCCGCCGGCTGCGCCAGGGCGGCTCGATCGGAGTCTGGGAGGTTGAAATGCGCGCGCCCGGCTCGGAGGAGGTGGGCGTTCATGCCATCGTCACCATGGCGCGCCGCCCCGCCACGCCCCCCTTCGCCTTCGCGAAGATGCCCGAAGCGGCCACGCCCGAGAGCCTGCCGGTCTGGACCTTCCCTGGTGGCGGAACCCACTACGGCGCGGTCGCCCTCGAGCGGCGCACCCTGGAGGGCTTCCCGCCGAAGCCGGGCACGGACTCCCGCTCGCTGGCCTGGGTCCGCTCGCGCCGTAGCCCGCTCGACAAGGCCCTGCTGGGCATGATCACCGACAACTCCCCGCCGCGGGCCTTCTACGCGCTCGGGATGACGGTCATGTCGACCACGCTGACGCTCACCGTCTACCTGCACGCCACCGCTGAGGAGATCGCCGCGATCGGCGACGACTTCGTGCTGGTCGAATATGAGGGCCGGGTGGGCGGCGGCGGCGCCTCCGACGAGCGCTCCAGCTACTGGTCGCGCGACGGCAAGCTCCTGGCCACCAGCGAACAACTGGCCTGGTACCGCCCCTGGCAACCCCGCTCGCCGGAGTAACCCTGCCTCCCACGCAAAGCGGGGGAGGGGGACCGCGCCCCGAAGAGGGGGTGGTGGAGGGGGCGAATTCAAGCGCCGCGCCTAGTCTCGCCCCTTCCACCATCGGCTTTTCGGCCGACGGTCTCCCTTCCCCGTGAATGGGGAAGGCGAGGCTATGAGCGAACCTTCACATATTCCCCCGGCGCATCGCCCAGCGGCTTGAGCTTGCCCTTCGCGGGATCGCGGGCCGGGACCTGGCCGCCGGAGCGGGCTTTCAACCATTGCAGCCAGTGCGGCCACCAGGAGCCGGGCGTCTCGCTGGCGCCGGCCTGCCATTCCTCCAGCGAGGCGGGGAGCTCATCGTTGGTCCAGTGCTGGTACTTGCCGGCGACCGGCGCGTTGATCACGCCTGCGATGTGGCCGGAGCCGGCCAGGGTGAAGGTCACCGGGCCGCCGAACAACTTCGCGCCCTTGTAGACTGAGCGGGCCGGCGCGATGTGGTCTTCCTTGGAGGACTGCACGTAGACCGGGGTCTTCACCTTCCCCAGGTCCAGCTGGACGTTGTCCAGCACCAGCTCGCCCTTGGAGAGCGCGTTCTCGCCGTAGAACTTGCGCAGATAGTAGAGGTGCAGCGTCTTCGGCATCCGCGTCTGGTCGGAGTTCCAGAACAGGAGGTCGAAGGGCTTGGGCTCCTTGCCGAGCAGGTAGTTGTTCACGAAGAACGACCAGATCAGGTCGTTGGCGCGAAGTGCGTTGAAGGTGTCGGCCATGGTCTGGCCCGGCAGCACGCCGCCGCCTTCGTCCATTTTCTTCTCGAGGTCGGCCAGCCAGTCTTCGTTGGTGAACAGCAGTAGGTCGCCGGCTTCCGAGAAATCCTGTTGGGCGGCGAAGAACGTGGCTGACGCGATCCGCTTGTCGCCCTTGGCCGCCATGTGGGCGAGCGTCGAGGAGAGCAGGGTGCCTCCGATGCAGTAGCCGACGGTGTTCACCTGGTCCGTGCCGCACTGCTCCATGGCGGCCTGCGTCCCGGCGTAGATGCCCTCGCGCATGTAGTCTTCGAAGGTGCGGCCGGCGAGTTCGGGCGTCGGGTTCACCCACGACGCCACGAACACCGTGATCCCTTGGGCGGACAACCAGCGGATCATTGAGTTCTCTGGGCGCAGGTCGAGGATGTAGAACTTGTTGATCCACGGCGGGAAGATCACCAGCGGGATCTCGCAAACCGTCTCCGTCGTCGGAGAAAACTGCAGCAGCTCTATGATTTCGTTGCGGAACACGACTTTCCCAGGCGCGGTCGCGACGTTGTCCCCGATCTTGAACATCTCGTAGTCGGTCTGGGCGATGGAAAGCTGCCCGCCGCCGCGGTGCAGGTCGGCCGTGAAGTTCTCCATGCCGCGCACCAGGCTCTCGCCGCCGGTGGCCATCACCTCGCGCAGCGCCGTGGGGTTGGAGGCCAGGAAGTTGGAGGGCGAGAAGGCGTCGGTGAGCATCTTCATGAAGAACTCGACCCGGCGCTTGGCCATCGGCTCGACGCCGTCCACCTCGGAGACCAGGCCGTTCATCCAGTCGGCGGTCAGCAGGTAGGATTGCTTGATCACGTCGAAGACCGGGTTCTCCACCCAGTCTGGGTCGGCGAAGCGCTTGTCGCCGCGCGCCGGCGTCGCGACCGGATCCGGCGTCCCGCCGCCCGCAGCCCGCCGGGCCGTCGTCTGCCAGAGCTCGAGATAGCGCGAGAAGAGGTCGGCCTGGGCGCGCATCAGCCGGTCCGGCTGCGAGGCGAGGCGGCTCATCACTTCCGTCAGCGCCGGGCCAACGTGGAAAGGGTCGGGCGACAGCGCCGCCGGCCGGTCGGCCTGACGCATCGCCATCTCCGCGATCGCGCCCTGGGCGCTCAGCGCGGCGCGCGCGAGATTGGCGGAGAGCTTCTCGATCTGCTCACGTTGCTCGGCGGTCATGGCGCCGATGTCGAGGCCGGGCGCGGCGGCGGCCGCATGCGCCTCGCCGGCGGCAGGGCGTTCTTCCGGCGGCGGTTGAG
>DASXKT010000366.1:0-2624 GCA_036496685.1 Phenylobacterium sp. | reverse complement strand
ATGAAACCGTAGCGAAGGCCGCGGCTCTGCTGGACGAACGCAGGGTCGGGGCGATGGTTGTGATCCAGGACGGCGGCGCCGTGGCGGGAATCCTGTCCGAGCGCGACGTGGTTCGGGTGGTGGCTCAGAAGGGCGCTGCGGGCCTGGACGAGCCGGTCTCCAGCTGCATGACCCGCGAGGTGATCTTCGCCGACCCGAACGAGACGGTGGACTCGCTGATGGCCCGCATGACCGACCGGCGCGTGCGCCACCTGCCGGTGCTGGATGACGGACGCCTGGTCGGCATCGTCTCGATCGGCGACCTGGTGAAGCGCAAGATCGCCGAGACCGAAGCCGAAGCCCAGGAACTCAAGGCCTATATCGCGGCATAGCCTCCCCCGCTCGTCCCCGCGAAGGCGCATAGGCGCTAAGTTAAGGGATTCCCGTGAGGTTCGGTCTGTGATTCAAGCTTTGGATGCTTCTGAGCATCCAAGAGCAGGATTGGCCAGAGGTCGTCTCGCGGATTGAGCAGGCGATCGATCTGGAGGCGTCGGCGCGAGACGCGGGCGTGTTGGTTCGCAAGCGGGAGATACGCAAGGCGTCGGATCTTCTGAGGCTGGCGCTGGCCTATGGGCCGGGCGGGCAGTCGCTGCGCCAGACGGCGGCGTGGGCGCAACTGCAGCAGATCGCCTCGATCAGCGATGTGGGTCTGATGTATCGGCTGCAGCAGGCGTCGGACTGGCTGTCGCTGATCGCCGGGAGACTGCTGGCTCAGAGAGAAGCGGGCGCCTCGCTGGAAGGGCTCGGGCTTCGGCTTCGGGTGGTCGATGGCTCGCTGATCAGCGCACCCGGCAAGGGGAGGCGCTGGCGGCTGCACGGGGCCTTCGAGGTGGCCGAAGACCGCTTCAGCGGGCTGGAGCTGACCGGCCCGCGCACGGCCGAGGCGCTGGAGCGGGCCGCGATCGGCCCCGGCGAGCTGGTCATGGGCGACCGGGTCTACGCCCGTCCGGGCGGACTGCATCATGTGATCGAAGCCGGCGGGCAGTACCTGATCCGGATGGGCCGGCGATCATTGACCCTGACCTTCACCGATGGCCGTCCGTTCGATCTGGCCCATGTGCTGGACCGAAGCGATCGGGAGGGCTCCTGCGACCTGGATGTGCTCGTCCTCGATGGAAGCGATCCCCACCGCGAGCCTCTGCCCGCCCGCCTGGTGGTGCTGAAGAAGCCCCCAGAGCCGTCAGAAAAAGCCCGCAAGCTCGCCCTTCGTGAGAGCCAGCGCGGCGGCCACAGGAACGACCCTCTGAGCCTGAGGGCCGCCGAGCACCTGATGCTCGTCACATCCCTGGACCGCCAGCAGGCCCGCCCCGACCAGCTGGCCAGCCTCTACCGGCGGCGATGGCGCATCGAACTGGCCTTCAAGCGACTCAAGAGCCTGCTGCATCTCGACCGGCTCCCCGCCAAGCACAAGGACCTCGCCAGAGCCTGGATCTTCGCCCACCTCATCGCCGCCCTCCTGATAGAGGACCTCAGCCCGGAGTTCCGGGACTCTCCCCCCTGAGCGCCACGCCAAGCCTCCGCCCTCGCTCTGGCGCATCACCAAGATGCTGTTCGACGCCCTGATGCACGCCGTACTCGGACCCATCTCCATCGGTCGGCTCATCGCCTGCGCCAAACGTCTGCGAAGACGCTTCGCAGAGCCGCCTCGACGACGACGCTACCAGTCCGTCCCCAGCTTAACTTAGCGCCTATGCGCCTGCGCGGGGATGAGCGGAGGGAGAGGGGCGGGTCCGGCGCGCGGCAGCCCCCCTCCCCCGCTTCGCGGGTACTCCCCCCAAGAGGGGGAGAGCTTATGAACGGATTTCGTGGGCGGGGTGTCAGCAACGCTGTTGGGCCTGGGCGAGATCTGCAAGATGGAGGGCATGCCGTCGATCGGGGCCTTCATCCGCTGGCGCAAGGCGTGGCCCGAGCTGGAGGCGGCGTACCTGGAGGCTTGCGCCGCGAGCCCAGGCTGGCGTGGGCCGATCTGGTCGGGGCTGGCCGAGGAGACGACCGCGCCGCGCAAGGCGGCGAAGCCGACGCCGGGCCCACGCCCGCGGCCCAGCCGCTACACCAGCGAACTGGGCGACCGCATCTGCGAGCGGATCATGGCGGGCTCGGCCATCGGGGCGCTGGGCGCGGACCTGAGCCTGCCTTCGACCGTGACGCTGTTCAATTGGCTGGAGAAGAACGAGGGGTTCAGGGGCAAGTACGCGGCGGCCTGCGAGATCCGGGCCGAGGCGCTGGCCGACGAGGCGCAGGCGATCTGCGCCGACGCCTCGGGCGACCTGATCCCCGGGCCGGACGGGCGGCTGGTCCCCAACCACGCCGCCGTCAGCCGGGCGCGGCTGATGTTCGAGTACTGCAAATGGCGCACGTCCAAGCTGAGCCCCAAGCGCTATGGCCTGCGCGCCATGATCGCGGCCGAGGCCGCCGAGAAGCCGGTGCGCTGGGAGGACATCCTGGCCGAGCTCGACGTGGGTGACTAGGAGAGCGGGCCGGTGGAGGCGGGGCGAGAGGATCGAGGCCCGGGGTCGGACTGGCTCAGGGACATAGGGCGCACGACAGCCAGGGCCGGGCTTCATCTGCGAAGCGGCGCGCGGCGG
>DASXKT010000365.1:0-5250 GCA_036496685.1 Phenylobacterium sp. | reverse complement strand
GTTGGCGGCCCCGACGTAGCCCATGGCCGCCCGTAGCCCGCCCACCATCTGATGCAGGATCGGCGCGATCGGCCCCTTGTAGGGAACCTGCCCCTCGATCCCTTCCGGCACCAGCTTCAGGGCGTCGGTGACGTCCTTCTGGAAATAGCGGTCGGCCGAGCCGCGCGACATGGCCCCCAGCGAACCCATGCCGCGGTAGGTCTTGTAGGAGCGGCCCTGGTAGAGGAACACCTCGCCGGGCCCCTCGTCGACGCCGGCGAACACCGAGCCCATCATCGCCACCGAAGCGCCCATGGCGAGCGCCTTGGCGAGGTCGCCGGAGTACTTGATCCCGCCGTCGGCGATCACCGGAACGTCCGAGCCATTGGCGGCCCGGCAAGCGTCCATGATCGCAGTCAGCTGCGGCACGCCGACGCCGGCCACGATCCGCGTCGTGCAGATGGACCCGGGCCCGATGCCGACCTTCACCGCGTCTGCGCCCGCGTCGATCAGCGCCTTCGCGCCATCGTAGGTCGCCACGTTGCCGGCCACGATCTGCACGCGGTTGGTCTCGCGCTTGATCCGCGCCACGGCCTTGGCGACGTCGGCGTTGTGGCCGTGGGCGGTGTCGATGACCACCACGTCGACGCCGGCATCCACAAGCGCCATGGAGCGTTCGAAGCCGACATCGCCGACCGTGGAGGCGCCGCCGACCAACAGGCGGCCCTGCGCGTCCTTGGCCGCGTCCGGATGGGCCTCGGACTTCTCCATGTCCTTGACGGTGATCAGGCCAACGGCGCGGTAGTCGTCGTCGACGACGATCAGCCGCTCGATCTTGTGCCGGCGCAGCAGCTCGCGGGCCTCGGCCTGGCCGACGCCCTCCTTCACCGTGACCAGGTTCTCGTGCGTCATCAGCGCCTTGGCGGGAACGTCGCCACTGCCTTCGAAGCGCATGTCGCGGTTGGTCAGGATGCCGCAGAGCTTGCCCTTGGAGTCGACCACCGGAAATCCGGAGATCTTCCGCCGGGCCTTGATCTCCCGCACTTCGCTGAGCGGCGTGTCGGGATGGATCGTCAGCGGATTGATCACCATCCCGCTTTCGTAGCGCTTCACCTCGCGGACCTGGTCGGCCTGCTCCTCGACGGTGAGGTTGCGATGCAGGATGCCCAGGCCGCCGTTCTGCGCCATGGCGATGGCCAGCCGGCTTTCCGTGACGGTGTCCATGGCGGCGGACACCAGCGGTATGTTCAGATTGATCTCTCGCGTGAACCTTGTCGCGACATCCACCTGAGTGGGCATCACATCGGACGGGCCGGGTTCTAGCAAAACATCGTCGAAGGTAAGCCCTTCGCGAATCTCCATGGAGACACCTCGTTTTGCGGGTTGCGTATACGCGTCCGAGGGCGACAGGGGCAAGGGGGCCGAAGAGCCTGGGTCAATCCATCTCATGCGCGGGCGCTCCCTTCCCTGGCCTGGGCGCTGTCAGAGCGTTCGAAGACGATGAAATCGCCGAAGGTGGACTTCTCCTCGATGGTTCCGGCGGCCAGCGCCGCGTCGATCCGCGCGAACCCCTCATCGAGCTCCGTCTCGGTCATGTGCTCGAAGGTCGAGACCGCCCGCAACTTCAGCTTGGCCACGGCTTCGGCGATATCGCCCTCGAACGGGATCTCCTCATGGACGACCTCGGCGGTCGCGAAACCGGCGACCTCGAAGACGGCGATCGCTTCGGCCTCTGAGGGGAACATCGCCTCCTCGACCGCCTGACTGCGTGGGAAATAGCCGCGCCACCAATGGTCGGGCACCCGGTCGCTGAAGGTGCTGCGCAGGAAGAGCCGGCCGCCGGGCTTCAGAACCCTGGCGATCTCCTTCGCCGCCGCCGCTCGGTCGGGCGCGTGGTGGAAGGACAGGAACATCAGGATCATGTCGACAGAAGCGTCCGGTAGCGGGATCGCGGCTGCCTCGCCCGCACGGTAAATCACCCGCGGGTGGGATGATCCCGCCTCCGCCGCCCGGCGCATCGCCGCGGCGGGCTCGATGCCGTAGACGGGACCGCCAAAGGTTTCGGCCAAGGCCGGCGTGAACCGCCCCGTGCCGGATCCCAGGTCGACCACAGTGAGTGGCCGCCGCGCCGGCAGGCGCTGGGCGAAGCTGTCCATATAGCGCTGGATCGCCTGGGCAGGCAGGGCGCGGCCCTTGGCGTAGGCGGCGTGCTGGACGCGGTCGTAATCGACCGGGTCGAGCTGTGTTCGGCGATGTGAGGTTTCCATGGCGATGTCTAGGCGCGTTGCTGATGAGATGAAATCGACATATGTGGACGCCAATGTTCGAAAATCTCACATCTTGTCCCCTGCCCTCGCTGAATGCTCTGCGGGCGTTCGAGGCCATGGCGCGGACCGGACGCGCGACACTCGCCGCCGAGGAACTGCATGTCACGCATAGCGCGGTCAGCCGGCAGGTGAAGGCGCTGGAAGCGGCTCTGGGCGTCCGGCTGTTCCAAGGGCCGAAGCATCGCCTGACCCTCACGCCGGCGGGGCAGGACCTGCTGCCGTCCCTCACCCAGGCGTTCGACGACATCGCCGGCGCGGTCCGCCGCCTAAGGAGCGACGGCGAGGAACTGCACCTGGCCGTCAACGCCAGCCTCTCGGTGAAGTGGCTCATTCCGCGGCTGGCGGACTTCGGCCAGCGCCACCCCGAGGTCAGGCTGCACCTCGAGGAACTGTCCTCTCACGCGATCTCCCACCGCGGGGCCCAGGCAGTCGTCCGCATCGCGCCGGCCGCGCTTCTGTCGGACCCGCTGGTCACGCCCTTCATCCAGAACCACATCGGACCGGTCATGACGCCGGCCCTGGCCCGCCGGTTCGCGCGCGATCCCTTCGCCGCACCGCGGCTCTCGGCACAATCCCACCCGCAGGGCTGGGCGATCTGGGCCGCAGTCGCGGGCTTCGAGCTGGCGCCGGCGCCGGAGCAGCCCTTTGCGCACATACACTACGCGCTCGACGCCGCCCTCGCCGGCCTGGGCGTCGCGATCATGTCCTGGCCGTTCGTCGCCGAGGAGATCGCTGAGGGCCGGCTCGTAGCGCCGGTCGGCTTCCGGAGGACCGAGAGTGCGTTCGCCTTGATCCGAGCGCCGGGCGCCGAGACTCGCTCGCTCGCCCTCTTCCGCAGGTGGCTGATCGCTCAGGGCGCGCAGACGCCCGCGCCGCCGGGGCCGTGTCCCACCTGACACAGTGTGGCAAAGGACTGGCGTCACCTTTAGACAGCGGAGCCGTGGAGAGAGATTTGACCGCGCGAATCGCGAGCTTGGCATTGCTGGCGTCCGGACTCGCCGCCGCTTCGCCGGCGGCCGCCGCGCCGAGAGCTCTTGAACCCTGCGAAACCCTTGCAGCGCAGGCGAGAGCGCATTCGACGCATGGCGCGACGGTTCGAGATTTCACCTTGTCGCGCGACAGAACCATCGCTCCGCTCCTGTCGCCGGCAAAGCGTTCGCCGCCGTCGCCCAAGCTTGTCTCCGAGCTGGCGCGTCTCGTGCCGGAGTGGGCCGACGAGAGCTTCAAGGAAGTCCAGCAGATCGATCGGACGACGTGGCGCGCGGTCGTCACGCAAGGAACCATGCGCTGCGAGGACGAAGTGTTCTTCCGAGTCGCGAGCGGCGGAGGTCTCCTACGCTTGGTGACCCCGCCCGCCTATTCTGAGCTCTGCTGGACCAGCGGACGTGATTTCGGCGCCGTGAACGGCCAGCCAGCCTTGATCGAAACGGAGGTGCTGGATCGCCCGACGCTCGGCACGGACGTAGAAATCACGCCATGGGCCGACGGCTGGCGCGAAAGTTGTCGTCTGTCTCTTCGTTATGACGACTCTTTCCGCCTCGCCGAAACCTTCTGCAGGGATCCGGGTGTCTGCAAGGCCGGCGCGGTGTTGGCGCCGAAACTCGCCCGCGCGTTCTCGCACAATCTCAAAAGTGACGCGGCGCTGCATGCCGTATCACCGCCGTCGGGAGCCGCCGTTAAAGCTTGGGGCGACATGGAGACGTTGATCTCCAAGCTGCCACGGGACGAGCAATCCATCCGTCCCGTCCTCGCCAGCTTTGGAGCCAAGCCCAAGACGGAGTTCCCAGACTACGTTGACGCCATGACCTCGGTTCCTGTGAACGCAGGTGGACGCGCCTTTCTTGCTAACGTGGGGATCGGCGGCGTTGGATGGCGCGCAATGGGTGACTACCTGATCACACTCTACGAGTGGGACGGCGCCGCGCTCCATCCGGTTGCGGGCTATGTCGTCGAGCGGAAGGTGGGAAAGCTCGTGAGCGCAACCACATCCGCCCCAATGCCGTACGTCGACTCGCGCTGATCGGGGGCCTAGCGGCGCCCCTTGAACCCCGTCGCCACGAGGTAGAGCTCGGAGCTGTCTGAGCGGCTCGCCTTCGGCTTCACGGTCTTCACATCGGCGAAGTGGCGTTTCAGCGTGCCGATCACCTCGGCGGTCTCGCCGCCCTGGAAGGCCTTGGCGATGAACACCCCACCGGGCTTCAGCACCTCGATCGCGAAATCCACTGCGGCCTCGATCAGACCGACGATGCGCAGGTGGTCGGTCTGGCGGTGGCCGACGGTGTTCGGCGCGATATCCGACATCACCAGGTCCGGCGCCCCGCCCAGCAGGCGGATCAATTCCGGCCCGCAGGCGGGATCGGTGAAGTCCATCTCCAGGATCGTGGCCGGCGGCAGCGGATCGACGGGCAGCAGGTCAACGCCGACGATCTGGGTCACGCCGCGTTCCAGCGCCACCTGCGTCCAACCGCCGGGCGCAGCCCCCAGGTCGACGATCCGCGCGCCTGGCTTCAGGACGCGCAGCTTGTCGTCGAGCTCGGTCAGCTTGTAGGCAGCGCGGCTGCGATAGCCGTGGGCGCGGGCCTTGGCGGCGAACGGATCGTTGATCTGTCGCGACAGCCACGCCTGTTGCGAGGGCGTGCGCTTCCAGGCGGTCTTCAGCCGCTCAGGCACGGTGCGCCCGGCCTCCGTACCGCCGGTGGGCGGCCGGACCATGCGTTTGCGGGGCGGTTCGGTCATTGCATGGCCATCTGTCGAACGCCGCCGCGCCGCCGCCTACGCCGGCGACCGCCGCGGTCGGCCATCAGGGACAGCAGTATACCTTCCCGCAGGCCCCGGTCAGCGACCCGCACCCGGCTGCAGGGCCACAGCTCCTGCACGGCTTGCAGGATGGCCGCGCCCGCCAGCACCAGATCGGCGCGATCCGGTCCGATGCAGGGCTCCTCGG
>DASXKT010000364.1:0-5380 GCA_036496685.1 Phenylobacterium sp. | reverse complement strand
CCCACGTAGGCGGAGAAGAGGTCGGGGCGGCGGTGGACCATATTGAGCGCGATGGCCGAGCCCCAGGAATGCCCGACCACGATCACGCGCGACTGGCCGAGCTGGTGGCGCACGATGTCCGCAACCTCGATGCCGTCGCTCGCCACCTGGTCGACGCTCAAGGCCTGGGCGCCATTGCGGCTGTAGGTTCGCCCGGCGTCGCGCTGGTCCCATTGGACGACGGTGAAACGCTTCTCCCAGTCACGGAACACGGGCGTGAGCGGCGACATGGCGAAGCCCGGACCGCCATGCACGAACAGCAGGACGGGATTGGCTCGGTGTTCACCGCGGACCTGCACCCACTGCTCCACGCCTCCGACGCGGACGAAGCCCGATGTCTGGACGCCATCTGGGGTCGTGATGCGTTCGGCGTCGGCGATTTGATGCTGGCGCGCGATACGCCACGCCAGCAGCCCCGCGACCGCGATAGCCAGCAAAAGGACCAGTACGATGCCCGCAAAGCCGGCGCGACGGATCGCTGCGCGCATGCGCGAACTCAGCGCCGCGCGTTCAGCCAGTCCTTGATTGTCCTGTCGACCAGGGCCTCGGCGTCGTGCTGCACGAAGTGGCCGGCGGTGGGGACCATCAGGATGGTGGTGTCGGCGGTGACGTGGTCCCAGGTGCCGTTGTGGCCGGCGGCATTAAGGGCGGTGTCCTTCATGCCGTGGATCACCAGCACCGGGACCTTGATCGGCGGGAATGCCTGAGGCGGGCCGACGGCCTCGCCGGTTCCCTTCGGATAGTTGGCCCGGTAGTAGTTCATCATCGCGCCGAAGTCGGAGCGCTTGAAGGCTTCCACGTAGCCGGCCTTTTCCTTGGGGTCCTTCACCCAGCCGGCCAGGCCTTCGGCGGTCAGCGCCTTTTCCGAGCCCGGCTTCTGGAAGTTCCGCGCGTAGTTGGAGCCTTCCTGCTGGGCCTTGTTGGTGGCGAGTTCCCGGGCCAGGCCGGCCGGGTGCGGCACCGACAGGATGATCAGCTTGTTGACCACATCGGGCCGGCTAAGCGCCGTGTTCCAGGCGATCGCCGCGCCCCAGTCGTGACCGATGACGATGGCATCCTTCTGGCCCTCGGCCGCGATCACCGCGGCCACGTCCCCGACCAGATTCGGCATGGCGTAGGCGGCCTCGCCCTTGGGCTGGTCGGAGAGATTGTAGCCGCGGTTGTCGATCGCCACGGTGCGGTAGCCAGCGGCCGACAGTGTCGCCATCAACGGCTTCCAAGTCGCCCAGTAGTCGGGGAAGCCGTGGATCATCACCACGAGGGGCCCCTTGCCCTCGGCGACGTAGTGGATCTTCACCGCCCCGTTCTGGGCGTAGTGATCCTGCGGTTTCGCAGCCGGCGCGGCCTGCGCCATGCCCACGATCAGCAGCACCGCGACGGCTGCGCCGCCAAGCCTTGCAAGCATTCGTCCCATCTGGCTCCCCCTGGTTTTGGAGGGAACATAGCACGCCTACCGGACGGCGCAGGTCTCGCGCCTCAGAAGAGGCCGTGGGCTCCCGTGAACGCCATGAAGGCGGAGCCGGCCAGGCAGACGATGGCCAATATGAAGTGCCGCACGAGGATTCTCCTTCGACTTGGAAGGGCGGGATAGGCGCATCGCGGCGGGGGCGATGTGACCCCTGTTACCCGCCCGCCGGCATACTATGCGCTAGACAGTGTGTGTCACACAGTATATGGCGCACAGCATGCCTAACGATGCCGACATTTTCGAAAGCTTGCGTCTGGAGCTGCGCCGCGGCTCGCTGATCCTGGCCGTACTCGGCCATCTCCGGCGCGAGCACTACGGCTACACCCTGCGCAAGGCGCTCGCCGACGTCGGCGTCGAAATCGAGGAGGGCGCGCTCTACCCGATGCTCCGGCGTCTCGAAACGCAGGGGCTGCTGACCAGCGAGTGGCGCGAGGAAGAGAAGCGCAACAAGCGCTTTTACCGGCTGTCGGACGAAGGCGTGCGCGTCCTCGCCCGCCTGGCCGAGGAGTGGCGGACCCTCAACGCCTCGGTGACCGACATTCTCAAGGGAGAATCCTGATGGACCTCATCGAACGCTATCTGGCGGCCGTGGGTCGTCAGTTGCCGTCCAGGCAGGCCGGCGACATCCAGGCCGAGCTGCGCGACGTGCTCATGACGCGCGTCGAGGAGCAGGAGGAACGGCTTGGCCGCCCGCTCGACAAGGCGGAGGTCGAGGCCCTGCTGATTGACTTTGGCCACCCGCTGTTGGTCGCAGGGCGCTATCGCAGGATCCAGCACCTGATCGGACCGGAGATCTTCCCGTTCTGGTGGGCGGGACTGAAGGTGACGCTCGGCATCACAGCGGGCGTTTTCCTGCTGCTAGCCGTGCTGGGTGTCGCGGCCCAGAGCTCGGAGCAGGAATTCCGCCGGTTCATACCCTCAATGTGGTCGGCGCTCTGTATCGCCTTCACGTCGGTGACCCTGACAGCCGTGGTCGTCGAGCGCTACGTCTCCGCGCGCGTCCTGCTGAAGTGGCGGCCGTCGAGGTTGCCGCCCCCGCACCGCCGGCGCCCCACCCCGTTCGACAGGACCGTGGAAATCGGCGCGAGCGTGGTCTTCATCCTGTGGTGGCTGGGCGTGATCCACTTTCAAAACTGGCTCCCGGCCCCGCACTTCCTGCGCGTCGACCTGGCGCCCGTCTGGGCTGAGTACAAATTGTGGGTCCTGGTCTACATGCTGGTGGTGATCGGCGTGAACCTGCTCGCTCAGTTCCGGCCTTCCGCGGTCAGGCTGAACGGATGGCTGGGGATCGGGCGGCACGTGTTCGGCGCGGCGATCCTTATCGGGGTGCTTCAGGCCGGCCGTTGGCTCGACATCAGCGGGTCGGCGATTCCCCCTCACGCCATGGCGATCGCCCAGGCGAACTTCGACAAAGGCATGTACGCCGGAATTGTTGCGACGATCGCCTTCATGCTGGCGCGCGCGGGCCTAGAGGCTTGGCGGATGTGGCGCGACGCCCCGCGCGCCGAGGCGACTGCCTAGGCGCGCTCAGGGCGCGAACAGAGCCGGCGGTTAGTTCTTCGGGGGATTGTCCTGGACGTGGCCGGCCACCGCGCCGGCGGCGCCGCCAACCGCCGCACCGACTGGTCCTGCGACAACTGCGCCGCCGACCGCGCCCGCGGCGGCCTTCTGTTCGGTGGTGGTGCTGCACGCCGCGAGGCCCGCCAGGGCGCCCGAGACGAGTAGCAAGCTGAGCGTCTTGCGCATCGTTGTTCTCCAATAGGAATCAAGCCGGCGAGACAAACGAAACGGCTGCGCTTCGGTTCCCGGAACAGTTGAATGCAAGGTGACGGTCAATCGACCGCGTGCGGGTCGTCGTTAAGATTAACAATTCCCCTGACGCGTGCATTTTCATGCTGCGACGCAATGTATCCTTGCCTGTCCGCTCGAATTTGTTCATACAGGCTTTACCATTTGCCGTCGCCCGCCCCCATCGAGTCCGGGGTTGGGCCCAGCCAGCGATCACTGCCAGCAAGAGCAGGGGCGATCGCGGCGACAATGTCGGGGGGCAGTTCGCCCTCGCCGTGTAGGACACGTTTATTTTGACATCTGGAACGCAGGCTCGCGCCGATCGGCGCGGGTTGTTGAGCGCCGCTTTGATTGGCTCCAGCGTCGGGCTGGGCCTTGGCGCAAGCTATCTCGCGGCCGGCATGGCGCACGCCGCCACCGACCACTTCCGGGCCGAGCGGATCGCGCAGGCGACCCGCGGGGACTTCTCGGAAACCATGTTGCAGCGCGAAGCGGACAGCATGGATCCGGCCGCCCAGCGGCTGGCTCGGGCGCACGATGGCGTTAACGCCGATCCAGCGCCGGCGGCCGGCGAGGCCTGGCCTTCGCGGCTGGATAGCCGCATGCCTGCCGGTCGGACGGCTTCGGCGCTGGATAACGCGCGCGAGCTCGATTGCCTGACGTCGGCCGTCTATTTCGAGGCCCGCGGCGAAAGCCCGCGCGGTCAGGCTGCCGTGGCTCAGGTGGTGATGAACCGCGTCGCCAACCCGGCATTTCCGAAGAGCGTCTGTGGCGTGGTCTTCCAGGGCGCGGCGACCCACGGCTGCCAGTTCAGCTTCGCCTGCGATGGCTCGATGCGTCACAGCCGCGAGGCGGACGCCTGGGACCGCGCCCGCCGCGTGGCCGAGCGCGCGCTCTCCGGCGTGGTGCTGGCCGACGTTGGCCGGGCGACCCACTTCCACACGGCGTCGGTTTCGCCGGATTGGGGCCCGCAAATGCTGCGCGTCGCCCAGGTCGGCCTGCACGTGTTCTACCGTTGCAACCCGCATGCGCCGGCCGTCCAGCCGCGTGAGCGGGCGGTGTTCGTAAGCCTGCCGATGAACCCGGCCGCCAACATCCGTCTGGCGACCGCGGTGCTGGAGAAGACGGCTGACGTGACCACGGCCGCCACCAGCGGGCTGGCTCCGCAAGGCGGGGCGCCTGCCTCGGAGACCAAGGCTCAGGCCATGAAGGTCTCTGAACCGGCCATCAGCCGGAGCAGAAGCTCCGAATCCGGCGCTCCTGCGCTGTCGGGCGACGCAGCCGACTCCTGAAGACGGCCCGCGCTTGCGCTCCTGAGGCTTCCCCGCCAGCCTGCGGGCAGGCTTCAGGGGACGGTCGTCATGCAAGAGCAAGCCCACGAGGAACTCGCTCAGCAACTGCTGAGCTCACCCTACGGAGACCTGAACCCGGTCCAGCGCAGTGTCATCGACTTGATCGCCAACGAGGCGCCGACGAACGTCGATCCGGCGCTGAAGCACGATCATCGGACCTTCGGCGAGCGGCTCGCCGACCAGGTCGCCGCGGTCGGTGGCTCTTGGGGGTTCATAGTGGCCTTCCTGCTGATGCTGGCCTTCTGGATGATCTGGAACGAGCTGACCAAGGGCCATCGCCTGGCGTTCGATCCCTATCCCTTCATCTTCCTGAACCTGGTGCTGTCGATGGTGGCCGCCATCCAGGCGCCGGTGATCATGATGAGCCAGAACCGCGCCGCCGCCCGCGACCGCGAGGCCGCCGAGCACGACTACCTGGTCAACCTGCGCGCCGAACTGGAGATCATGCACCTGCACGACAAGATGGACGCGCTGCGCGAAAAGCAGATGCTGGAGCTGCTCAAGCGCCAGAACGAGGCGATCAAGCTGCTCAAGGGCCAGGTCGAGAAGCTGACCTCCAAGCCGGCCGCCAAGCGCTAGACCCCAGTCGTCGGGCTCCCGTCGTCAGGCCCGGGCGGCGCGCCTCAGGGCCTGCGGGGGCTGGCCGAAGGCGCGCAGGAACGCGCGGCGCATCCGCTCGGGGTCGCCGAAGCCGGCCGCTTCGGCCACCCGGTCGATGGGTTCGTGGGTGGTC
>DASXKT010000363.1:0-18012 GCA_036496685.1 Phenylobacterium sp. | reverse complement strand
AGGGCCAGTTGAAGGTGCTGGGGCGCAATCCCTGGACAGAGCGCGACGCGCTGATGCGTGACGTGTGCTTCGTCGCAGACGTCGCGGTGCTGCCGCGCTGGATCAAGGTCAGCCAAGTGGTGAACTACGTCGCCGGCGTGCATCCGAGGTTCGATCGCGCCAGGGCCGAGAGGTTCCTGGCCAGGACCACGATCAAGCGCAACAGCAGGATCCGTGAGCTCTCCAAGGGCATGGTGACCCAGCTGCACTTGGCGCTGGTGATGGCCATCGACGCCAAGCTGCTGGTGCTGGACGAGCCGACGCTCGGTCTCGACATCCTCTACCGCAAGCAGTTCTACGACACCCTGCTGAACGATTACTTCGACCACAGTCGAACCATCGTGGTGACGACGCACCAGGTCGAAGAGATCCAGCACATCCTCACCGACCTGATGTTCATCGACTGCGGGAAGATCGTACTCGAGAGCAGCATGGAGGATTTCGAGGCGCGCTACTGCGAGGTGATGGTGTTGCCCGAACGCGCGGCCGAAGCCCGGGCGCTGAATCCCATCCACGAACGCCAGGTGTTCGGCCGCAGCGTGTTCCTGTTCGACAACGTCGACCGCGAGCGGCTCGCCGGCCTTGGCGAGACCCATACGCCCAGCATCGCAGACCTCTTCGTCGCCGTGATCGGCGCGCGCGAGGCTCGCGGGCAAAGGAGCGCCGCATGACCAGCCCTTCGGACACCATGTCAGACACGCTTCTCGACCCGCCAGCCAACCCGGCAAGGGCGCTCTCGACCACCCGGCCGTTCTTCTGGTCGGTGCGGCGCGAGCTCTGGGAGAACCGGTCGATCTTCATCGCGCCGCTGGTGGCGGCCGGCGTCGTGATCGTCGGGTTCACGCTCAGCGCCATCGGCATGCCACATCGCCGGCTCGCGACTCTCGCCCTGCCCCCCGAACAGCAGACGTCACTGGTCGCCCAGCCCTACGAATCCGCCGCGATCGCAATCATGCTGATCATGGCGCTCGTCGGGATGTTCTACAGCCTGGGCGCGCTCCACAACGAACGCCGCGACCGAAGCATCCTGTTCTGGAAATCGCTGCCGGTATCGGACCGCACGACGGTGCTGTCGAAGATCGCCGTCCCACTCCTGGTCATCCCGCCAATCACGTTCGTGACGGTCCTGGTGACCCAGCTGGTGATCCTGATCGAGAGCAGCCTGATCCTGATGACCAATGGGGTGCCGGCCTTGGCTCCGGGTGCGCCGAATCCGGTCGTCCAGACGATCGTGTTCCTCTACGGCCTCGTCACGCTGACGCTCTGGCAGGCGCCGGTCTACGGCTGGCTTCTGGTGGTCTCGGGCTGGGCTCGCCGCTCACCGTTCCTCTGGGCCGTCCTGCCTCCGCTGGCGATCTGCGTGATCGAGAAGCTGGCGTTCAACACCGCCCACTTCGCGCACCTGCTGGGAAGCCGCATCGGGGGCGGCTCTTCGGAAGGCTTCACCCGCCTCCCGCACGGAACAGCGAAGGACGCCCCGATCCCGGTCTTCGGCCTCGATCAGCTGGATCCCGGCAGGTTCTTCACCAGCCCGGGTCTGTGGCTCGGCCTCGCCTTCACGGCGGCCTGCGTCGCGGCCGCGGTCTGGCTGCGCCGTCGCCGCGAGCCAAGCTGAGCGGCCTGGATGTTTCGGGGAGTGCGTAGCCATGCACCTTCACATCAGTCCCGAAGCGCCGATGCTGATCCGCGGCGCAGCCACCGCGGCCCTGGCCCTGCATGTCAGCGGCGCGGGCACGGGGTTTCTCTCCGGCGCGGCGGCCTTGGTTGCGCGCAAGGGAAGCCGGGCGCATCGCGTCGCCGGGACGGTGTTCTTCGTCTCCATGCTGACGATGTCCGGCGTGGCCGCCATTGTGGCGCCGCTGCTGCCCGACCGGTTCTCGGCGGTGATGGGTGTGTTTGTCTTCTATCTGACGGCGACCGCCTGGGCCGCGGTGCGGCGCGGGCCTGGCAGCGTCGGGCGTTTTGAAGCCGGCGCCGCCCTCGTCGCGCTCGGCGTCGTTGCAGCCAACCTGACGCTGGCCTGCATCGGCGGGCACATGCCGAAGGGCGTGCTCGACGGGGAGCCTTCCCAACTCGGCTACGTGGCCGGCGGCATGGCGATGATCGCGCTCGCCTACGATGTCAGGATGATCCGCGCCGGCGGGCTAACCGGAGCCACCCGCATCCGCCGGCACCTGTGGCGCATGTGCCTGGCGATGGCCATCGCCGCGGGGTCGTTCGCAGGACAGCCGATGGCCCAGCCAGCGTTCGTCCGCGGCTCGCCTTACCTCTTCATCCCCGCGCTGATCGTGCTTGGCCTGATGGTCTTCTGGCTGGTCCGCTTCGGCCGCGGGGCCACGCGCAAATCCCAAAGGATCGAACGGGCGAGCCGTCTCGCCCCTGCTCAGGAGGTCGCGACATGACACAGCCGACTCCGCACACCTCTCCGCCCCTGCCCCTCTGGCTCGCCGGTCTGTTGGCGGTGGTCATCGCAGGCGCCGTGACCCTGTCGGGGAACGTCGCCCATGCTGGCGACTACCGCGCGCCCCGGACCCAGTTCGGGACGCCGGACCTGCAGGGCCTCTGGACCAACACCGCGCTCACCTTCCTGCAGCGGCCGCCGATCTTCAAAGGCCTGATCGCCACCGACAAGGAGGAGGCGATGCTGATCGCGGGCTTCAAGAAGATGGCGGGCGACCTCATCAGCCCGGCGCCGATCGATCCCAAGCTGCCCGCGCCGCCGGTGGTCAAGGAGGCGCCGCAGGCGGACTGGATCGAAATGCCCCTGCAGTTGGCGCGCATCAACGGCCAGCCGCGCTCCTCGTGGATCGTCGATCCCGCCGATGGCAAGCTGCCCTACACCGACGCCGTGAAGAAGGCTCGCGCGGACGCCGCCAAGGCCCCGGAGAACTTCGACAACCCGGAAGACCGCGACACCCAGGAGCGCTGCCTGACGGCGATCGGTTCGCCGGAGGGACCGCCGATGATGAACACCGGCTTCAACGGCAACTACCAGATCCTGCAGACCAAGGACTTCGTGGCCATCGAGGTTGAGATGAACCACGACGTGCGGATCATCCGCATGGGCGACCGCAGGCACCTTCCGGCCGCCATCCAGCCCTGGCTGGGTGACTCAGTCGGCTGGTGGGAGGGCGAGACCCTGGTTGTCGAAACCACCAACCTCAACCCTAAGGGTCACATCTTTTCGCTCGGCGGCGGCTTCGGCTACACGCCGATGACCAAGATCACCGAGCGGTTCACGCGGACCTCGAAGGACCAGATCCTCTACGAGTTCGCGGTCGACGACCCGTCCACTTTCACCAAGGTCTGGCGCGCCGAAATGCCCATGCGGGCCGCCAAGGGCCCGATCTACGAATACGCCTGCCATGAAGGAAACTACTCGCTGCCCAACATCCTGGAGGGCGCGCGGGCGCAGGAATCCGCCGCAGGTCCGGTTGCTCAGTCCGTAGCGGTCGCCAAGTAGCGTCGACGGTGAGGTGACGGGCCGTCACCCAACCTCGAACCGCAGCGTCTGGATCTTGGGGGAAGGGCCCGGCGTCAGGGCCAGGTTGCAGATCACCGCACCGCCTTCGCACGCCAGAACAAGCCGGCCGGCCAGGGCGTGCCGCGGCTCGATGCGTTCGAGCCGGCCCTCGCCGAACTGCGCCCGGAGATTCGCCAGGAAGGCGTTGCGTGTGGCGAGTGGCGTATCCGCGAGCAGGTTGGGCGCGAACCGGGTTTGCGCGCCATCAAGGTGTCCCGCCGCGTAGGCCTGGACCACCGCCTCGGCTGCGATCCGCAACGCCGGGGAGACGGCAACCGAACGATCGCGCCACAGGCCTGCGGCGTGCAGCTGGGTCGCCGCCTCGAAATTGGTTCGCTCTGGGCTGGCATAGGTGACGTTGGCGAAGGCGAACACGCCAACACCCGCATCCGGCGCCAACAGCACGTTGGAACCGAAGCCCGGAAGTCCGCCGGAGTGGTGGACGCATCGCCCCAGCCGAGGGTCGGCCGAGCTGTTCAGACCGTAGCCGTAGGCCGTGGCCACCGCGAGCCGCTCGCCGTCCACCTCGCGCAGGTTGGCGGGGCCCGGCATGGCGTGGGCCAGCACGAGCTCGCGCCGGGTGGCCCGCTTGACCGGGCCGCTTTCCGGCGCGTCGCGGGGCGGCCAGGCGTCGAGGAGGAAAGCCATATACCGGGCGTAGTCGTTGGCCGTGGTCACAAGCCCGCCCATGGCCCCGATCTCACCGTCCGGCTCTGGCGGCTCCTCGCCCCACTCCCCGTCCCGCCAGTGATAGCCAATGGCGCGGCGGTCCTCGGGGATGGCCAAGGGATCGAAGGTCGTTGCGGTGAGCCCCAGCGGCGCCAGCAGGCGCGCGCAGATCTCTTCCTGGTAGGGTCGACCGCTCAGGTTGGTGATCGCGCGGCCGAGGATGGCGTAGCCCAGGTTTGAGTATTCGAAGGCCGTCGCCGGCGCTCGCGCGAAGAGGTGGCCGGCGCGCAGCAGCGCAGTGAATTCGCTGGGAGCCATCCCCATGATCCGGTCGGCCCAGGGGTCGTCGCTCACCATGCCGCCGAGATGGGTCAGAAGATCGCGCACCGTCACCGGGGCGCTGTCAGCGGTGGGAAGCGCCACCTCCGCCAATTCGGGGACGTAGGAGGCGATCGGCGCCTCCAACGACAGGCGCCCGTCGTCGCGCAGCATGAGGATGGCGAGCGCCGTGACGTTCTTGGTCATCGAGGCGATGCGGAAGGCGGTGTCCGCCGCTACCAGCCGGCCGCTCTGCCGGTCTGCTACGCCCCGGGTCACGAGGTGGTCGAGCCGGCCTTCGCGCACGATGCCGGCCGCCAGTCCGGGCGCATGGACGTCGTCGGCGAAGCTTTCGTAGAGGGCGTCGAATTCGGCGTAGGCCTGCGAGGTCGCCGAAGCCTCCATCGTCTCAGGCCCTCAGCCCCAGTTCGGGCTGGACGCCCACGGCTTGCGCTTCTTCCGGCAGGTGGCAGGTGAAGGTCGCCCCGGCGCCGGGCTCGCTCTCCAGCGCCACCCAGCCGCCGTGCAGCTCGGTCAGCGCCTTGACCAGCGCCAGGCCCAGGCCTGGCCCGCCGCGCTCCCGTCCGATGAAGCGGTCGAAGATGTGCGCCTGGACATGGAAGGGAATGCCGCGCCCGGTGTCCGACACCTGCAGCTGGACCTCGCCCAGGCCCTTGCGCGCGGCCATGGTCACCGTGCCGCCGGCCGGAGTCTGGCCGATGGCGTTTTCCACCAGGTGCTCGAGGATCTGGCTGAGCCGGCGCCGATCGCCGCGGATCAAGCCGACGTCATCGGGGCACTCGACCACGATCTTCACCTTGGCGGCTTCCGCTTCTACGGCCCAACGCTCCGCCTGGGCGGTCAGCAGTTCGCCGACGCGGACGTCCTCCATGTCGAGCGCCATCTCGTCGGCGTCGATCTGCGCCATGTCCAGCACGTTGTCGATGGAACGCGCGAGCTGGGTCGCCGCGGATTTCACCGACGTGGCGTGGCCGCGGCCGCGCTCCGACAGGCCCTCGCCCGAGCGCTCCAGCAGCTCCGAGTAGCCGATGATCGTGGTGAGCGGCGTCCGGAGTTCGTAGGAGACGTTACCCACGAAGTCGCGCTTCAGCCGCTCGGCGTCGGTGAGCGCCTGTTCCTTGGCAGCCAGTGCGCCCTCCAGCTTGCGGGCGTCGGTGACGTCGGTGAAGGCGATGAGGGTCGCCCCGTCCGGCAGGGGGCGGGACTGATAGACCACGATGCGGCTGTCCGAGGTTTTCACCTCGCCGGTGGTGGGGGCGCGCGCCTGCGGATCGGGGTCGGCGACGCGACCCTTCAGCTCCTTCCAGAACCCCATGTCGTGCAGCTTGGGGATGCAGAGCTCGACGACGCCCTCGAAATCACCGGCCGCCTCGATCTGTGCCGGCGAGACGTTCCAGAACCGGGCGAAGGCCTCGTTGTGCAGCCGCAGCCGCCCGTCGGAGCCGAACACCGTCACTGCGTCCGACAGCTTGTCGAGGGTCGCCTGCTGCACCTGGATGAGCGCGTTGTACTGGGTCTTCAGCTTGAGCTCATCGGTGATGTCGCTGAACAGCAGCAGCAGGCCGCCCATCGGGTGCGGCTGGCGCACCACCTTCAGCGTACGTCCGTCGGGCACGCTCCACATGTCGTCGGGACCGGCGGCCAGCTGCTCGTAGCGGTCGAGTTCGCCGGCTTTCCACTTGGCGTAGTCAGCGGTCTCCGGCAGGCGGCGGCGCTGGCGCAGGCGGTCCAGGACCTCGGAATGACTTGGCTTCTCGGCCAGCCACGCCGGCTCCAATCCCCATAGTTCGGCGAAGGCCGTATTGTGGAAGATGAGCTTTTTGCTCTGACTGAAGATCGCCACGGCGTCGGCGATATGGTTGAGGGTCTCGTCGTGCGCCTCGACGTTGCGCTTGAGGAGCTCACGCAGCTCCTCCTGCTCGCTGACGTCCTCGGTCCAGACGCCCACGCCGCCGCCTTCCAGGGGCTGGGCGGTGATGTGGAAGGCGCGGCGCTTGCCGGCGACTGTCGCCCAGCGCACCTGCTCACGGCGCTGGCCCAGGTTGGCGGCCTCGCTGGCCAGGGCGTCGGCGGAACGGTCGAAGGCTGAGCCCCGGGCGGCCGCCTCGTCGAGGCTGGCAGCGTCCACCGCCTTCAGCCAGGCGGCATTGACCCACACCGGCGAGCCGTCGGCCGCGGCGATCCAGGCCGGCGTCGTGCGCGCGTTCAGCAGGGCGGCAAAGCGCGGCGCCGTGGGAAGGCCGGGATCCTCGCCCACCGCCGCCGACAGCCTGAGCCACGCAAGCGCGCCCGCGGCGCGGCCCTCCACGGCGACCAGCCCACCGTCGCCTTGCACCTCGAAGGCGCAGGCCTCGCCGCGCTCGAAGAGTGCGCGCAGGCGCCGGGCGTGGTCGGGGTCGGCGCGCATCAGGGCGTTGACGATGGCCTGGGGGTCAGCCTCGGCGAGGCCCAAGGCTTCGGCGCAGACGGCGAGAGACTCCTCGCCGGAGGCCAGCAGGGCGCGGCCGTCCTCGACCGCCAGCAGGGCGGAATCGAAGGCCTCGGCCGAGGCCTGGGCGGCTTCGGCGCGCGCCTCGACACCGGCCAGCCGGGCGGCGATCGCGTCGACGCGCTCCTGGGCGTGGCGCCGCTGGACCAGCGCCCACAAGACCGCGCAAATCGCCAGGGACACCGCCCCCGCCGCGGCCGCTAGGATCAGTTGGTGGCCGCTCATCCCCGCTCCGGCGAATCATCCGCTTCGCACAGTAGGCTGCGCAGGTTCTCGCCGCACCCACGCCGCGTTGTTCGAAGATAGGCTATGTTGGCGCATGAGCGGAGCCCAGGCCGCAGCGATGACGGCGATCCTCTACCCGGTGGCGGTGAACGCGGAGCAGGCGATGACCCGTCCGCTGGGCCATGCGGCGCGCGAGCGCGAGGCCCTGGCCGCGGCGGGCGAGGCCGTGGTGTTCGCCACCGATCCCACGGGACCGGCCTTCGCCACCCGCGAGGCGGCGGTCGCGGCCTACGGCGGCCTGCTGGACGAGCCGTGGCGACGGCTGGCGGAGCAAATCCTGCCAGGCCAGAAGTCGGTGCGTGTCGAGCCGACGTTCGAGGACGGGCGGCGCTGGCCGACGCCGTCAGCGACCCCGCCGCGCACGGCCTGGCGGTTGATGGTCTCCTACTGGCGGATCGCCACGGCGGAGCGGCCGATCGAGCCGCCGCAGGCCCGCCGGGCGCGCCGGGCCGGCAAGCCCCTCGATCCCGAGACGCTGCGCGCGATCGCTCGCCAGCCGCTACGACCGGTCGAGCCGCAGCAGCCGCTGGACATCGGCCTCTTCGAAGTGCGCCCCCCGGACGCGCCGCACATCGTCATGCCCGATGAGTGAGCCGCATTCGTTCGGAAAAGCGCCGTCGCTCGACGACCTGGCCGCGCTCGCCGAGGCCGCGTTCCGCGCATTGCCGGAGGGCTTTCGCAAGCTCACCGGCGACGTGGTCTTCCGGGTCGACGACTTCCCGCCGGACGATGTGCTCGAGGAGTTGGGCATCGAGGACGCCTTCGGCCTGACCGGCCTCTACCAGGGGGTCGACATCGGCCGGCGCTCCGGCTTCGGCCCTGCGCCGCAGCCCTCGATGATCTTCCTCTATCGCCGCCCGATCCTCGACGAATGGGCCGAGCGTGGCGAGGTGACACTGGAGGAGCTGGTGAGCCATGTCCTGGTCCACGAGATCGGCCACCACCTCGGCCTCTCCGACGACGACATCGAGGCGATCGAGGCCAGCGCCGGTTGAGCTAGTGCAGCTTCATGCCCTCGCCCCAGGGCAGGGTGGTGGTGCGGATCATGTCGACCAGGACCTCCGGCGGCTGGTGGTAGCCCCAAGGCGCGACGGGGACCCCCAACTCCGCGCCGATGATGTGAAGGGTGTCGGGCGTGAAGCAGTAGTTCGTGAGGTGGCTCACCAGGCCGTCAGCCTCTTCGAGGCGGATGACGTCGTAGAGACCCTGGCCCTCGTGGAACGCGAGGATGACGTTTTCGCCGTGGTAGAGCGCCGGCTCCAGCCGCACGTTGGCGCCATGCGCGACACTGGCCTCGGCCCAGCCGCCACGCCGCCCGCGCCCGCCGCCGACCCCTGGAACGTGGATCTCGCAGCTCTCCGTCAGGCAGGCGGTGATCGTGGCCACGTCGCGCGAACGAAAGGCGTCGATGAAGCGGTCGACCAACTCCCGCGAGGGTCCGCCGCCGGACTGGGCCTTGGGCTCGGCGCCGGCGGACTTCAGAGCCGCGCGGCCGCGATGAAGCGCCGCCTTCACGCCGCCGACGGTTGTTCTCAGCTGGTCGGCGATCTCCTCCAGGCTGAAGCTGAAGACGTCCTTCAGGATCACCGCAGCCCGCTCCTGCGGCGCGGTCTCCGAGAACAACCGCTCACCCGCGGAGCGCACCGCTTCGGGCGCGGCTTCGACCGGCTGAGGGGGAGGATCGGCCAGAACCGCACGCTCACGCGCTTTGCGCCGCTCGCCGTCGAGCCACAGGTTGGTCGCGGTGCGGAAGAGGTAGGCGCGGGGATTGGCGACCGGGCTTCCCGGACCGTGCAGGTCGCCGCGGCCAATCATGGCGAAGCCCTTCAGGAGCGTCTCCTGCACCAGGTCCTCGGCGTCCCAGACGTTGCCGGTCAGCCGCATGCCATAGGCGTGCAACGGCTCTCGCAGGGGCTCCACCTCGTCCAGATAGGTGAACCACGCCCGGCGCAGCGCGCGCGCCGCCTCGTCGGTGAAGGCTTCGCGATCCATTTCGTCCTCCCGGTTCTTCATCCCCACGACGAACGGACTGACGGAAAAGATACGCTTTCCGCAAAGTTGACGCGGCCGTCACGTTAATTGACTGAGCACCGTTCAGATGCCATGGTTTTGGTCGTTCGAGCCCAAGCAGGAGCGTGAGGCATGGCCGCCGACGGCAACATCACCAAGGACATGATCTACGACGCAGTGGCGCCGGACGACTTCGAGTCGATGCTGGAGCTCGACCGGTACAACGCTCGCTCGACCGCCTTCGACAAGATCATCTCGGCGACCCACGACCACTTCTGGGATCCGCTCGACAAGAAATACATCGACTTCGACGAGCCGTTCGACATCGAAAACACGATGATCCTGCCGGAGAACTTCCACGGGGCCCTGCAGCTCGACTATGTGAAGGACATCCTGAAGACCGAGAAGCAGCGCATTGCGTTCGCCAACGCCTCGACGCTTCGGACCTTCTCCTCGATCCTGCATGGCGAGCAGGGCGCGCTGAACCTGTCTGCCAGCCTTTGCCACGTGCTGAAGGACCAGGGCGCGCAGGAGTACGCCGCCAACCAGACCCGCGAGGAGGCCCGCCACGTCACGGCCTTCGCGCGCTACATCAAGGCCCGCTGGGGCCGGCCGGTCGAGTGCGGTCCGATCCTGAAGGACCTGCTGGTCGACATCATCGGCTCGCCCGAGGTCTACAAGAAGATCATCGGCATGCAGATGCTGGTGGAGGGCCTGGCCATGGGCGCCTTCGCCACGATCTTCAACCAGACCAATGACCCGTTGGCCCGCAAGCTGACGCAGCTGGTGATGACCGACGAGGCGTTCCACCACAAGTTCGGGAAGATCTGGGCCGACCGCACGATTCCGAAGCTGACGCCCGCTGAGCACGAGATCATCGAGATGTGGGCGGCGCACTGCTTCCAGACGCTGCTCTTCAACCTGGTGGCGCCCACCCAGAACGTCGGCCTCTACGAGGAATTCGGCCTCGATCCGAATCGCGTGATCGAAGAGATGGGCAAGCTCGTCAACGACGAGACCCGTCGCGAGGACATGAAGGAAGCCACCAACATTTTCCGCGTGCTGGTGAAGACCCTGCTCAACGCCGGCATCATCACCGACCGCACCAAGGCCTTCTATTCGATGTACGTCGACATCGACGAGCTGAAGGCCGAAGGCGACAAGATGGTCGGCGACGACATCGCCGAGGAGGGCATCAAGTACCTCCAGGAAATCAACTTCAAGGACCGCGTGTTGAGCAAGGTGCTGATCGCCGCGGAATAGGCTTTCGGCCCAGACCTACGAAGCGCCCGCCGGTTCATCCTGGCGGGCGTTTTGATTTTGGGACGCCGGTTAGCGCCCGGAGCCCGCGACCGCCGTGCGCCAATCCTGGAAGAACGTCCACGTGAGCGTCAGCGCGGCCGGGATCGGCAGAAACGCGAGGGCAAGTTGCGGCGCCGACGGCAGCCATCCGTGCTGATCGAGGTAGCCTCCCAGCAGGTAGGTCGGCGCGCCGAGGTAGATCACCAGGTGGTGGCGCAGCGGATGCAGCAAGCGCGCGAACCGCCGCCCGGACGGCTGGTCCATCGTGAGCCTCACGTTGAAGATGTCGGCGACCAGCGCGGTCACAAGGTAGGCGCTGGCGCCGTAGAACCAGGGCCAGATTTCCGGGCGCCCGACAAAGCTGGCGGCGGCGAGCAGCAGCATCGGCGGCGCGAAAGCGCTGAGCGTCTCGGTCAGGTGCGGGACGCGGCGGCGCGCGATGCCCAGGTGCGCCAGCACGATCCAGACGCTGAGCGCCGAGGTTCCGTTGGAGAAAAGCTGGCCCCAGGTCCGGACCGCCATAAAGTCCAACGGCCAAAGGTGCATGTGCGCGCGAGCCTCGGTGACGAGGTCGGACAGCACCAGGCCGACCAGGACGCTGACCAGTGTGACGAAGACCGCCGGGGCCTGATCGATGACCCGCGCGCGCAGCTCCGATGTCGCTTCATCATCAGGCCGCGCCGGTTGGCGATCCAGATCGTCCGGCATGAGTCCCCCTGTCCCAGCCTAGAGAAGGCCCCGGGAGCGTCAACGGCAGCCAGCCGGGGATGGCTCAGGCGTTGGGCAGGTCGATGCAGCTGGCCGGGGCGTCGAGGCGCCAGACCACGCCTTCGGGTTCGAACCTGAGGTCGACCTCGGCGTCGAGGGACGCGCTCACCATCTGCTCGACGACCCGGCGCCCGAAGCCGCTCCGGGTGGGCGGCCTGACCAGGGGTCCACCGCGTTCGGTCCAGGTCATCTGGAAGCGCAGCGGCTCGGCCCGCGATTCCAGCAGGCTCCAGACCACGCTCACCTCACCCTGGGATCGGGAAAGGGCCCCATGCTTGCAGGCGTTGGTGGCCAGTTCGTGCAGGGCCAGGCCCAGGCTGTGGGTGGCCGCGGCCCTGAGCGTTACGGGCGGACCGGACAGCTTCACCCGCCGGTCGGCGGCGGTGACGAAGGCCGAGAGCTGGCCCACGACCAGGTCGGAGACCGGCGCGCCGGCGTAGTCGTGGCGGGTCAGGAGATCCTGGGCGGCGGCCAGGCCCACGACGCGATCGCTGATGCTGGCCTGGAAATCCTCGACCGAGGCGGCGCTCTGCCCAATCTGCCTCACCGCCGACAGGATCACCGTCAGCAGGTTCTTGGACCTGTGCGCCAACTCGCCGAACAGGAAGTTCAGGCGCTCCTCGGCCTGCTTGCGCCCGCCGATGTCGTTGATCACCGAGATATAGTTCAGCGGGGTCCCGTCGGCGTCGCGCTGCAACGAGGCGGTCAGGTCCGCCCAGACGATCTCGCCGCTGGGCTTGAGGTAGCGCTTCTCCATTTCGAAGCGGTCGATCTCGCCAGCCAGCAGGGCGCGCGCCAGCTCGAGGTCCGGCTCCAGATCGTCGGGGTGCGTGATCTCCTGGAAGGTGATCGCCAGCAGCTCTTCCTCGGGATAGCCGAGGATCTCGCAGAGACGCGGGTTCACCGCCAGGAAGCGGCCCGACGGCGAGACGTGGGCGACGCCCACGGCGGCATGTTCGAAGGTCCGCCGGAACCGCGCCTCGGTGTGTTCAAGCGTGTGCTGCACACGCTTCAGGTCGGTGACGTCGACGTTCAGGCCAACAAGGCGTTGCGGCTGGCCCTTGGCGTCAAGGATCACCCGGGCGCGATCCTGGATGTGGCGGATTTCCCCGCCCGGCAGGACGATGCGGAATTCGTGGCGAACCTCACGGCCCTGCTGGATCGCCGCCATCAGCACCTGCTGCGCGTCGGCCCGATCCTCGGGATGGATGGTCTGAAGCCAGCGGTCGATGTCCGGCTTGCTTTCGTTGGCCGTCCAGCCCCAGAGGGCGAAGTTGGACGCGGACCAGGTGAGGTCACGGCTGTCCAGGTCCAGGGTGTAGGCGGCCACGCCGCCGGCCTCCTGGGCGAGCTGTATCCATTCCTGGGCGAAGGCGAGTTGCTGTTCGACCTCCCGGCGTCGGGCGTTGTCGCGCAACAGCACGTCGACCAGCGGAGCCTGTCCGGGCGCCGAAGCTTCCGCCAGGCGGGCGCGCAACTCCTCGACCTCGGCCTCCAGAGCCGCCAGTCGTTCGGACATGTTCGCGTCAGATCGTGACTCGATCGTCAAGCGCCCTCCCGCATCGCCAAGGCGATGTCCCGACGACGGTAAGATAGCAACCTTGGGTCGTCCTTGCGACCCTGGCGGGCGCCTTGCCGCTTTCCGTCGCAGGTCCCATCTTCCTAGCGGCGTCATTTTCTTTGACGACTGTGGGCTTCAGGCCGAAGCTTTCGGTCCGGAACCGGCGTGCCCGCAGAACCTGGGCCAATCGTCCGCGGAGGCAGCCATGGCCGACGGCAACATCACCAAGGACTCCATGTACGGCGCTGTGGCGCCTGACGACTTTGAGTCGATGCTGACGCTAGACCGCTACGGAGAACGCTCGACCGCCTTCGACAAGATCATCTCGGCGACCCATGACCACTTCTGGGATCCGCTCGATAAGAAATACATCGACTTCGACGAGCCGTTCGACCTCGAGAACGAGGCGATGACGCCGGAAGAGATCAACCCGCTACTGCGGCTGCCCTACATCGCCGAGACCCTGACCGATCCGAAGCAGAGGATCGCCTTCATCAACTACATGCAGCTACGGAACTTCTCCTCGATCCTGCATGGCGAACAGGGCGCGCTGAACCTGTCGGCGAGCCTGTGCCATGTGCTCTACGACCAGGGCGCCCAGGAATACGCCGCCAACCAGACCCGCGAAGAGGCCCGCCACGTCACGGCTTTCGCCAAGTATGTGAAGACCCGCTGGGGACGGCCGACGGAGTGTGGGGCGGCCCTCAAGAGTCTGCTGGTCGAGATCATCGAGGCTCCCGAGGTCTACAAGAAGATCGTCGGCATGCAGATGTTGGTCGAAGGCCTGGCCATGGGCGCCTTCGCCAACGGCTACCGATACAACCGCGACCCTGTGGCCAAGAAGCTGTTCCAGCTGGTGATGACCGACGAGGCCTTCCACCACAAGTTCGGGAAGATCTGGGCGGACCGCACCATCCCCAGGCTCACCGAGGCCGAGCGCAACTTGGTCGAGGACTGGACGGCGCACTGCGCCCAGTCGCTGCTGTTCGATCGCGGCGACCCCCGTCAGCAGGCCGAAATCTATGGCAAGTTCGACCTCGATCCTGAGCGGGTGATTGCCGACATCATCCAGCGGCGGAAGGAGCGCGACCCGACGCGGAAGTTCAAGGGTGAGACCAACGTCTTCCGAGTGCTCATCAAGACGCTGCTCAACGCCGGCCTGATCACCGAGCGGACCCGCAGCTTCTACGCAGCCTATGTCGACATGGACGAGCTGGCAGCCGAAGGCGACCGGATGGTCGGCGACGACATCGCCGAGGACGGAATCCGTTACCTGCAAGCCATCAATTTCAAAGATCGTGCGCGACCGGTCTCGATTGCCGCCGAGTAGGGTGGTCGCGGCGTGACGGCGCGCCACGAAGCAGTCATGTTGCTTGCGTCCTTATGCGGCGCCCGCGAGCCCATCGCGGGCGTTTCAAAACTCACAGCACGAAGATATCCGACGGCCCATGCTGAAGCGCTTGACCGTGATCCTGGCCGCCGCGGCCGCCCTGGCCGCCGCGCTGCCGGGAGCCGCCGCCGCCATGGCCCAGCCCGTTCAGCACATCGATCCGGCCAAGATCATCGGCCGTTGGTACGAGGTCGCTCGACTACCGAACCTGACCCAGCGGGGCTGTCACGCCGGCACGTCAGACTGGACCCGTAGCGGCGAAGGCTTCTCGGTGGTCCAGGCTTGCCACAAGGGTTCCCCCGATGGGCCGCTTTCCGAGTGGAAGGCCAGGGCGCGAGTCGCCGATCCGGTCTCCAACGCCAAGTTCAGGATGAGCTTTTTCGGCGGCCTGGTGCAGCAGGAATACTGGGTGCTTGACCAGCGCTCCGACGAGGGGTGGCTCATCCTGGCCACTCACGACGGCAAGTACCTGTGGCTGATGTCGCAGAAGCCGATCCTGCCGGCGGCTGTCCGCAACGAAGCCGTGGCCCGCATCAAGGCCTTGGGATTCGATACCGGCCGCCTGGAGTTCCCGCTTCCCGCGCGCAGCTAAGGCGCACGTGATGTGATCACGCCGGCGGCAACCATGCGCCGCCTGACGGCTTGAATCGGGCGAGGGGCCTGACAAGCGAGCTTCGGCAAATGCCAGCAGACGATGTGGGCGAGCGCCGACCGTCGGCAGCTCTACTGGGCTTCAAGAGCTATGCCGACGATACGCCGCGACCGCTCGAGTTCGATCCCTGGGGCGCCGACGATTTCGAACGAGAAGGCGACTTGCGCCGCCCGGGGGACCACGCCGGGTTCGAGGCGCCCCGCCGCCGCCGCGCAGCATGGCCCGCGCTGGCCGCCTTCTGCGCCCTCGCCGTCGGCGTGGCCGCGGGGGTCGCGCTGACCGAGCGCGGCGTGATCGGGAATTCGCCCCCCGCAACCCAGGCCCCGGCCGCGCCGGAGACCACAGTGGACGCGACGCCGCAGTTGAGGGTCGAGGTTGGGCCCGAAACGGCCGCGGATGTCCCCAGTCCTCCCAGCAGGGCTCCACGAATGCAGGTCCTGCCGGAGGCGCCGGCAATCTTGCCGCCTGACCGGCCGAGCCGGCGTGACGAGCCTCCCGCTGGCCAGACCATCGCTCGGTTGAACCCGCCACCCCCGGCGAAGATCGCCGCACCGACGGCGGCGGCTATCACGGCCCCTTCGTCCGCGCCTGCCCAGGCGCAAGTGGCGCCGTCGCCCGCGCGGGTCGAGCCCAGCTTCGACTGCCGCAGCGCGCGGTCCTATGGCCGGCAGATGGTCTGCGGAGATCCGGAACTGGCGGCTGCCGATCGGCGCATGACCCGCGCGTTCGCTGCGGCGATCGCCGCCGGCGCTTCGCGCGACAATGTCCAGGCGGACCAGGACGACTGGGAGGTCATACGCGAGGATGCGGCGCGACACTCCAGGCACGCCGTGGCCAACATCTATGCGCAACGGATCGAGGAGCTGGAAGCCCTGGCGAAGCAGCGCCCCGAATAGCTGGCGCTTGCCTTCGGAACGAAGCCGGAACAATCTAAGCCGGTGGATGCCAGCTTCACCATCGTCACCGTCTCCCGACCCGAGACCACCGCGGCTGTCACCCGAGGCGCCGGACGGCTCTTGACCGCCTTGGGCTACGCGCCGTTGGCGGAGGTGACGCTGCCGAACGGCCGGCGGGCGGACCTGATGGCGCTGGGACGGCGGGGCGAGATCTTCATCGTCGAGGTGAAGTCCGGCCTGGAGGATTTCCGCACGGACCAGAAGTGGCATGAGTACCAACCCTATTGCGACGCCTTCGCCTTCGCGGTCGCACCGGAGTTCCCGCGTGAGATCCTGCCCGAGGAGCCCGGCCTGATCGTCGCCGACGCCTTCGGTGGCGCGGTTTTGCGCGAGGCCCCGGTGGTCCCGCTGGCCGGAGCCCGCCGAAAGGCGCTGACCCTGGCCTTCGGAAGGTTGGCGGCGTTGCGCGCCGCAGGGGTTCAGGCGGTGGTGTTGGAGTAGGCCGACGCGGTTGGCGACGGGGAGCGCGTCATTGCCTTCAGGGCGCGCATGTGGCGGCGGGAGACGGGGATTTCGGCGCCGGTGGAGAGCATCACCGAGCCGCGGCCGCCGGCGTGGCGGACGCGGACGATCCGGTCGGCGCGGACCAGGCTGGAGCGGTGGATCCGGACGAACAGGCTGGGGTCCAGGCGCTCGGCCAGCCCGCCGATCGACTGGCGGACCAGGAAGCTGCGGGCCCCGGCGTGGATGCGGACGTAGTCGCGCTCGGCGGCCACCCAATCGATGGCCGCCACCGGCAGGCTGACCCGGCCGCCGCGTTCCTGGATCCAGATATCCCGGTCGAATCCATTCGGCGCGCTCGCGACCGGCGCGGGGGTCGGGCCGCTGCGCAGGTTGCGGAGGATCTCCTCGAGCTCCTGGGCGCGCTCAGCCGCGGCGTGCTCCGCCAGGGCTTCGCGTGCGCGGGCGAGCGAGGCGGCGAGGCGGGCGGGCTCGACGGGCTTCAACAGGTAATCGAAGGCGGCTCGGTCGAAGGCGTCGAGCGCAAAGCGGTCGAAGGCCGTCACGAAAATGACGATGGGCGCGGCCTCGCCCAGGGCGTCCAGCACCTCCAGTCCGTTCTGGCCCGGCATCTTGATGTCCAACAGCACGACCTCGGGAGATCGCTCGCCGATCATCCTGCGGGCGGCGACGCCGTCCGCCGCGGCGCCGACCAACTCGACCTCGTCCTGGTCCTTGAGCAGGATCTCCAGCCGCCGGCGCGCGAGCGGCTCGTCGTCGACGATCATCACTCGAAGAGGGAGCATCAGCGCCGCTCCAATGGCAGCTCGACGGTGGCCGCGAACCCACCGCCGGGCCGCGGGCCGCAGCTCAGGCCGCCGGCCTCCCCGTAAAGCACCGCCAGCCGTCGGCGGACGTTGGCCAGACCCACGCCCAGCGTCGTTGGCGCCTTGACGATGTCGGGCACCCCGTCGTCCTGCACGGTGACCATCAAGCGGCCGTCCCGCGACTGCGCCATGATCTCCACGGCCACTGGCCTGGTGGTCCGCGCGACGCCGTACTTCACCGCGTTCTCGATCAGGGGCTGCAGGATCAGGCCGGGGACGAGCGCGTCGCGCAACTCGGGCGGCGTGACCTCGGAGAGCTGCAGCCTGTCGCCGAACCGCTCCTGCTCGATGGCCAGGTACTGGTGCTGGGCGGTGAGCTCGTCGGCCAGCGTGATCTTGTCGCCCGGCGCCTTTTCCAGGGAGGCACGCAGGAAGTTGGAGAGCGAGAGCACCATCCGCTCGGCCCGCTCCACGTCCTTCTGCAGGATCAGGGAGGAGAGCGCGTTCAGGGTATTGAACAGGAAGTGCGGGTTGATCTGATAGCGCAGCATCTGGTTCTGGCTCTCGGCGGCCAGGGCCTGGGCCTCCAGGAGCCGCAGGCTCTGCTCGCGGGTCATCTCGTCGTAGCTGAGCGCCAACACCACCGCGCACCAGGCGATGAACGACCAGATCATCACGCTGAGATTGTAGCCCAGAGACCAGAAAAGCTCGGAGGGCGTGTCCTTCATCGCCTCGTAAGGCGCGACGATGTAGAAGGCCGCG
>DASXKT010000362.1:0-5365 GCA_036496685.1 Phenylobacterium sp. | reverse complement strand
GAAGAACCCCGTGTGCCCGTTATCGATCTGGCGCACGGCCACCTTGGCCGGGTCGAGGCCAACCATCAGGCGTGCGTTGACGCCGAAGGTCAGCGCCGGGGGCGCGACCCCTCGGATGTGGGTGACGCAGCCGCACACTCGGCAATGGTGGAGTTCGATCGCCCGGTCGTTCCAGAGGTAGATGGCGGTGGCCGCCGGATCGGGCTGGGCCAGGAGCAGGGCCTGCCGCTCGCCCTGATAGTAGGACCACAACGCTCCATGCCGGCGGCAGATCGAGCAGTTGCAGTCCAACACCCAAGCTGGGGCCTCGGCGATCTCGAAGCGGACAGCGCCGCAGTGGCAAGCGGCCTTGATCATCTTCGTCTCCGGCGTCCGCCCTCAGTCGTCCATGCGGAAGAGCTCGAGGGCGGTCTTGCCGAGGATCTTCTGGGCGTCCTCGACAGGCACGGCCTTGAACACCGCCTCGATGGCGCTGCGGGTGTAGCCGAAGGTGCTTTCCTGGTGCGGGTAGTCCGAGGACCACATCACCCGGTCCGCGCCGATCCGGTGCAGCATTTCCAGCCCAACGGGATCGGTCATGAAGGTCGCGTAGCAGTGCTGGCGCCAGTACCAGCTGGGCGGATGGGCAAGCTTCGGCGAGACCATGGTGGGGAAGGAATTGTAGATCATGTCGGCGTCGTGGAGCATGCCGGGAATCCAGGCTAGGCCCGCCTCCACGAACACCACCCGCAGGCCCGGGAAGCGGTCGAACACCCCGCCGAAGGTGAGCTGCGCCCAGTTTTGGCGGAAGCCCTGCATCTGGGTCAGCACCGAGACGCCGACTGCGCCTGGCTCGGCGGTGGGGATCGCCTCGCCGATGTGGAACGCGAGCGGCAGGCCGCTCTCTTCGATCGCCGCCCACAGCGGGTCCATGCGGCCGTGGTTGTACTGGATGGTGTGGCCATCGGCGAACTTGCCGGGCTTGATCGGGACCATCAGGCAGCGCGCACCCAGCTCGACGCAACGCGCCACGCTCTCCTTGGCCGCCTCCGGCTCCCAGTAGCTGGGCACCATCACGGAATAGAGCCGGCCGGGCGCCTGGGCGCAGACCGCGCTGATGTGCTCGTTGTAGGCGCTGAACACGTGCGCCTTGTTCTCGATCTCGCCGAACATCATCAGGCCGAACAGGCGCTGCGGGAAAATCAGCTCCTTCTCCACGCCCTCAATGTCGAGGTCGGCGATACGGGCGGAAAGGTCGGTCAGACCCGGGTAGCACTCCAGCGCATTACAGAGCGCCACGGCCACCGGGCCCGGCGTCATCGACTTCTCGCCGATGGTGAGGTCCCAGCCGCCGTCCTTGAAGACCATCCGTGGAGCCTGGTCCCGCAGGTGCGCCGGGAAGCGCTCGACCCAGAGGTCGGGCTCCAGCATGTGGCTGTCGGCCGAGACGATCCGCGTGCCCGACGGCCACTCGCGGGACTTGCCCTGCGGCTTGCGCGCCGTGGCGACGGCCAAACCCACCTGCTCGGGAATCTCGAGGACGAAGCTGTCGGCCATCGTGGGCCTCCCTGCGCGTCGTATGCGCCAAGAGGCTATGCCCCAGGCGCCCCGGCGGCAATCGTGACCCCGCGTCAGCCGGGTGCGAGCTTCAGGAAGCTTGGGTCGCGGAACGGATCGCCTTGGCGCATGCGCTCGTGGAAGCCTGAGACCCGCGGCCCGGCGCCGCCTTCGCGGGCGTCGTAGAACGAGCGGTCGCCGAAGAATCGCAGGGTGAGCGTGCGCCGGCGCTGGCCGGGATGGGTCGCCGCACCTCCGTGCAGCATCGCTGGATGGAAGACGATCAGGTCGCCGGGCTCGGCCGCCCAGGAAACGATGTCCCAGGCCGAGCGGTCCGCCTCGATGTCGGGCAGCCTGGGCAGGGAGGCGCGGGGGTGAAGGGGCGCTGTGTCGTCACCCAGTTCGAACCGCGAGCCGTTGTAGAGCCGCCCCAGGTGCGAACCGCGCACGAACTCGAGCGACTGCTCGGCGGAGACTGGGTCGAAGGTGATCCACACCACTGCCAGATCCTGGCCCGCGACGGCGAGGTAGGATGAGTCCTGGTGCCAGGGGGTGCGTCGGGTATCGCCAGCCTCCTTCAGGAACACCTGCTCGTACATGAACCAGATGTCGGGCGAGCCCCAGAGTTCGGCCACCGTGGCGGGGATCGGCGAGGCCTGCAGCATCGCGCGATATCCGGTCAGGCAGTCGGGGTTGTAGAGGTCCTGGTAGAAGGTGGAGTCCGTCGCCTGGGGGATGCGCGAGGCGCCGGGGCCGGGATGGGCCAGGCTCCAGTCGTAGGCGGTCTGGGCGTCGGCCAGCGCAGCCGCGTTCAGCGCCCGCGGCAGGAAGACGACGCCGTCGCGGGCGTAGGTTTCGCGAAGTCCAACGGCCGCACTGTCGTCCACGGCGTCCTCCTTGCTCCAACGTCAACGCTAGGCCGCGCTAGAGTGGTCGGCAATCGTGACCGAGCGTAAGCCTGGAGACAGCCCATGAGCGCCGCCGACCCCTCCCTCGACGCCTGGCGCGGCCTGGTGGACCTGGACAAACTGACCGCCTGGATGGACGCGCGCGGGCTGGAGCGCGGGCCGATCGAGGAGGCGGTGCGCCCGCCCGGCGGCACCCAGAACATCCTGCTCAAGTTCCGCCGCGGGGACCGCTGGTTCATGCTGCGCCGCCCGCCGCTCTCGCCGCGCTTCAACGGCAGCGAGACCATGCGCCGCGAGGCCCGCGTCCTGGGCGCGCTGGCGGCCACCGACGTGCCGCATCCTCGGCTGATCGCCGCCTGCCCGGAGGAGGATGTGCTGGGCGCCGCCTTCTACCTGATGGAGCCCATCGAGGGGTTCAACCCGACGGTGGGCCTGCCGCCTCTGCACGCCGGCGATCCCGCGGTGCGCCACGCCATGGGGCTGGCCCTGGTCGACGGCATCGCCGCGCTCGGCCGCGTCGATCACGTGACCGCCGGCCTCTCGGATCTAGGCCGGGCCGACGGCTTCCTGGAACGCCAGGTCGGCCGCTGGAAGAAACAGCTGGCGAGCTACGAGGAGTACCAAGGCTGGGCCGGCCCCGGCGAGATCGAGGGCATAGACGAGGTCGGCGCCTGGCTGGAGGCGCATCGGCCGCAGAGCTTCAAGCCCGGCATCATCCACGGCGACTATCACCTGGCCAACGTGCTCTACCGCTTCGACGGCCCGCAGCTGGCGGCCATCGTCGACTGGGAGCTGACCACCATCGGCGACCCGCTGCTGGACCTGGGCTGGCTGCTCGCCACCTGGCCTGAACACGACGGGCCCGAGGCCGGCAACGTCTCGGTCAAGCCCTGGGACGGCTTCCCGACCGCGGCCGAGCTCATCGACCGCTATGCCGGCCAGACCGAGAGGGACCTCTCGGCGATCCACTGGTACGGCGTCCTGGCCTGCTACAAGCTCGGCATCATCCTGGAAGGAACCCACGCCCGCGCCGCGGCGGGCAAGGCCGAGGTCGCAACGGGCCTCGCCCTGCACAACCAGACCCTGGGCCTGTTCCGCCGCGCGATGCGATGGATCGGGTAGCTAGTCCGCGTCCATCTTGAGCGCGGCGATGAAGGCTTCCTGCGGGATCTCGACCTTGCCGAACTGGCGCATGCGCTTCTTGCCGGCCTTCTGCTTGTCGAGCAGCTTGCGCTTGCGGCTCATGTCGCCGCCGTAGCACTTGGCGGTGACGTCCTTGCGGAGCGCCCGGACCGTCTCGCGCGCGATGATCCGGCCGCCGATCGCCGCCTGGATCGGGATCTGGAACATGTGCGGGCTGATCAAGTCCTTCATCTTCTCGACCATGCCGCGGCCGCGGGCCTCGGCGCGGTCGGCGTGGACCAGCATGGAGAGCGCATCGACCGGCTCTGAGTTCACCAGGATCGACATCTTGACCAGGTTGCCCACCCGGTAGTCCTCGATCTGGTAGTCGAAAGACGCATAGCCCTTCGAGACGCTCTTCAGGCGGTCGTAGAAGTCGAACACCACCTCGTTCAGCGGCAGGTCGTAGACGACCAGGGCGCGGGAGCCGACATAGCTCAGCTCTCGCTGTGCGCCGCGGCGGTCCTGGCAGAGCTTGATCACGCTGCCGAGGTATTCGTCGGGCGTCAGGATCGTGGCCTTGATCCAGGGCTCGGCGATCGTGGCGATCTTCACCGGGTCCGGCATGTCGGCCGGATTGTGCAGCTCCACCACCGAGCCGTCGGTGAGCGTGATCTTGTAGATGACGCTGGGCGCCGTCGCGATCAGGTCGAGGTCGAACTCGCGGCTGAGGCGCTCCTGGATGATCTCAAGGTGCAGCAGCCCCAAGAACCCGCAACGGAAGCCGAAGCCAAGCGCCGCGGACGTCTCCATCTCGTAGCTGAATGAGGCATCGTTCAGGCGCAGGCGCCCGATGGCGGCGCGCAGGTCCTCGAAGTCGGCCGCGTCCACTGGGAAGAGGCCGCAGAACACCACCGGCTGGACGTCGCGGAAGCCGGGCAGCGGCTTTTCCGCCGGGCGCTTTTCGTCGGTGATGGTGTCGCCGACCGCGGCCTGGGCCACTTCCTTGATCTGGGCGGTGATGAAGCCGATCTCGCCCGGTCCCAGGCTCTCGACCTCGGTGCGCTTGGGATTGAAGACGCCGATGCGGTCGATCAGGTGGGTCGAGCCCTGCTGCATCATCTGCACCCGCTGGCCCTTGCGCAGCGAGCCGTCGATCACCCGGACCAGCACCACGACCCCCAGGTAGGCGTCTTACCAGGCGTCGACCAGCAGCGCCTTCAGCGGCGCGTCGGGGTCGCCCTTCGGCGCGGGCAGGCGGTGGACGATCGCTTCCAGCAGTTCGTGGATGCCGATACCGGTCTTGGCCGAGGTCAGGATGGCGTCGGAGGCGTCCAGGCCGATCACGTCCTCGATCTGCTGGCGGATCCGCTCGGGCTCGGCGGCCGGCAGGTCGATCTTGTTCAGGACCGGCACGATCTCGTGATTGTTGTCGATCGCCTGGTAGACGTTGGCCAGCGTTTGGGCCTCGACGCCCTGGCTCGCGTCCACCACCAGGATCGAGCCCTCGCAGGCAGCGAGGCTGCGCGAGACCTCGTAGGCGAAGTCCACGTGGCCGGGCGTGTCCATCAGGTTCAGGACATAGGTTTCGCCGTCGTCGGCCTTGTAGCTCAGCCGTACGGTCTGGGCCTTGATGGTGATCCCGCGCTCGCGCTCGATCTCCATGTTGTCGAGCACCTGCTCGGTCATCTCGCGCTGGGTCAGCGCGCCGGTCTCCTGGATGAGGCGGTCGCTGAGCGTCGACTTGCCGTGGTCGATGTGCGCGACGATGGAGAAGTTGCGGATGTTGGAAAGCGGGG
>DASXKT010000361.1:0-4721 GCA_036496685.1 Phenylobacterium sp. | reverse complement strand
AGGGAGGCGTAGGCCTGGGCCTCCTCCATGGCGTTGAGGTCCTCGCGCTGGACGTTCTCGACGACGGCGATCTCGAAGGCCTTATCGTCGTCCAGCGCCCGCACCAACGCCGGGATGGCCGTCAGCCCGGCCTGCTGCGCCGCGCGCCAGCGTCGCTCGCCGGCGACGATCTCGTATTCCCCCGGCGTCTTCGGCGACGGCCGCACGAGGATCGGCTGCAGGATCCCTTTGTCGCGGATCGATGCTTCCAGCTCGGCGATTTCCTCGGCGGGGAAATGCCGCCGCGGTTGCTCAGGATTGCGGTGGACGAGCTCGATGGGGATGGCGCGTACACCCTCCGCCGGCTCCACCGCATGCGCGATGTCCTCGGCCTCGCCCAGCAGCGCCGAAAGCCCCCTGCCCAATCCTCTGCGGCCCTCGGCCATCGATCTCTCCTACGCCGCCACTTTGCGGCGCGCACGCTCGCGTAGCACCACTTCTCGGGCGAGCCGCAGGTACGCCTGGCTCCCCGCACACTTCAGATCGTAGACCAGCGCCGGCTTGCCGAAGGACGGCGCCTCGGAGACCCGCACGTTCCTGGGGATCACTGTCTGATAGACGGTCTCGCCGAAATGGGCCCGCACATCGTCGCCCACCTGGGCCGAGAGGCCGTTCCGTCGGTCGAACATGGTGAGCACGATCCCCTGGATCTCCAGGCCTGGATTGAGGCTCGCCTTGACCATGTCGATGGTGCGCATCAGCTGGCTCAGCCCCTCAAGGGCGAAGAACTCGCACTGCAGCGGCACCAGCACCGCATCGGCAGCGGCCATGGCGTTGACGGTGAGCAGGTTCAGAGAGGGCGGGCAGTCGATCAGGACGTAGCTGTAGGTCCCGGCCTGCCGGATCACCTCGAGCGCGTCCTTCAGCTTGTAGGAACGCCGGCTTTGCTGCGCGAGCTCCATCTCGATCCCGGAGAGGTCCGGATCGGACGGGACAACGTCGAGCCCCGGCACCGAGGACTTCACCACGGCCTCCGCCAAGGTCCGTTCGGCCATCAGGACGTCGTAAAGCGTGTACTTGCGCAGCGCCCGGCCGATCCCCAGGCCCGTCGAGGCGTTCCCCTGCGGGTCGGAATCGATCAGCAGCACCTTTTCGCCGACCGCCGCCAGGGCTGTGCCGAGGTTGATGGCGGTCGTGGTCTTGCCCACGCCGCCCTTCTGGTTGGCGACCACCAGGACGCGGAGCGGACGGTCAGACCTTACGGGCACGGCCAAGCCTCTTTACGCGCACGATACGCCCCCTTGGGTCACTCTTGGACGGCACGACGTCGGCCTCATATTCCCAATATCTAGCAGCTTCCTTCATTTCGGACACAACATCTTGTCCCTTCAGGAAGAGACCCGTGGCGCCCGACTGCAGGTATGGCCGGGCATACCGGAGCAGGCGGTGAAGCGGCGCACAAGCCCGTGCGGTGACAATCTCCACAGTTAGATCGAGGTTTTCCGCACGCTCGTTGTGCACTGTGGCTGGAAGTTGCAGTTCCGCGACCACCTCATCGAGGAATTTGCAGCGCTTGGTCATGCTTTCCACCAGGTCAACGTGGAAGCCGAGCACACCCTTGCCGAGGATCGCGAGCACGATCCCGGGCAGGCCCGCTCCGGCGCCAAGGTCGGCCCAGGCGCGGGCGTCGGGCTGAAGTTTGACGAGCTGGGCGGAGTCCCAGGCGTGACGCGACCAGAAGTCCGGCAGGGTCGCGGGCCCGACGAGGTTCATCACCTCGTTGCGCTCGGCGAGCATGATGCGGAACCGCGCCAGGTCAGCGACTTGCGCCGGCGTCGCGTCGCTGACCGCAGCGAAACCCTCTGCGTCCATGTGGGGAGCCGGCTCAGGCGGCGCGTCGACGGACATGGGCCAGCAGAGCTGTAAGCGCGCCGGGCGTTACGCCCTCGATCCGGGCAGCCTGGCCGAGCGTGAGCGGCCTGACGGCGCTCAGCTTTTCCCGCGCTTCGTTGGAAAGTCCGCCCACAGCGGCGTAGTCGAGGCCGGCCGGTAGGGTCAGGTCTTCGTCGCGGCGGAAAGCAGCCACGTCGGCGGCCTGGCGGTCCAGGTAGCCGGCATAGGAGGCGTCTATCTCCACCTGCTCGCGGACTGCCGGCGTCCAGGCGCCGATCTGCGGCCAGATCCGGGCCAGGTCGTCGAAGGCGATGGTCGGATAGGCCAGGAGTTCGGTGAGGTTTCGCCGCTGGCCGTCGGCCTTGACCGGCAGTCCAGACTTCTCGGCCTGCGAGGGCGTGAGCGTCAGGCTGGCCGCGAGGGCGCGGGCGTCTGCCAACGCCGCCGCCTTCTCGCCAAACGCCTTCGCGCGCGCGGTGTCCACGACGCCGAGGGCCTCCCCCTTGGCGGTCAGCCGCTGGTCGGCGTTGTCGGCCCGCAGGATCAGGCGGAACTCCGCGCGGCTGGTGAACATCCGGTAGGGCTCGGTGACGCCGCGGGTGACAAGGTCGTCGATCAGGACGCCGATATAGGCTTCGTCGCGCGCAAACGCGGCAGGATCCGCCCCGGAGGCGGCGCGCGCGGCGTTCAGGCCCGCCACGAGACCCTGGGCGCCAGCCTCCTCATAGCCCGTCGTGCCGTTGATCTGACCCGCAAGGTAGAGGCCCGGCAACCGCTTGGCCTCCAGTGTCGGATAGAGCTCCCGCGGATCGACATAGTCATACTCGATGGCGTAGCCGTAGCGCTTTACCTGCACGGCCTCGAGCCCCGGCATGGTGCGGAGGAACAGGTCCTGGGTCTCTTCCGAGACAGAGGTGGAGACGCCGTTCGGATAGACGGTGTCGTCGTCCAACCCCTCCGGCTCCAGGAAGACCTGGTGGCTGGTCTTGTCGGCGAAGCGGACGACCTTGTCCTCGATCGACGGGCAATAGCGCGGCCCGATGCCGGTGGCGCGGCCACCATAGACGGCGGACTCGCCCAGCCGTTCAGCGATGATCCGGTGGGTCTCTGCCGTGGTGTAGGTGATCCCGCACTCGATCTGGCGTGTGGTGATCGCATCCGTCAGGAACGAGAACGGCACGGGCTCGGCGTCCGCCGCCTGCATCTCCAGTCGGTCCCAGGCGATGGTCGTCCCGTCGAGGCGCGCCGGCGTGCCTGTCTTCAGGCGGCCCATGCGCAGGCCCGAGGCGTAGAGCCGGTCTGAGAGTCCGATAGCGGGCGCGTCACCAACGCGTCCGGCCGGGATCCGCTGCTCGCCCCGATGGATCACGCCCTTGAGGAACGTGCCCGTGGTCAGCACGACGCGACCGCCGCGGTAGGCCTCGCCGGTTGCGCCGAGCACGCCCGCCACGACGCCGTCCTCGACGATCAGGTCCTCCACCGCCTCGGCCTTGACGGTGAGGTTGGGCGTGGCCGCGAGTTCGGCCTGCATGGCTTCCCGGTAGAGCCGTCGGTCGATCTGCGAGCGCGGGCCGCGCACAGCTGCGCCCTTCGAGCGGTTCAGCAGTCGGAACTGAATTCCGGCCTTGTCGCAGAGGCGACCCATCAGACCATCGAGCGCATCGATCTCCCGAACTAGGTGGCCTTTCCCAAGACCGCCAATCGCCGGATTGCAGCTCATCTCGCCGATGGTTTCGAGCTTGTGGGTGAGCAGCAGGGTGCGCGCGCCGAACCGCGCGGCCGCAGCAGCTGCTTCGCAGCCGGCGTGCCCGCCCCCGATGATGATCACGTCCCAGGTCATGAGCGGCTGCATATAGTCGAAGGCCTGCACTGTTTCACGTGAAACATCGGCGCAGGCGCCCACGCCTTGCCAGTCACTTCCCGATGCAGAAGGTGGAGAAGATGCGACCCAGCACTTGGTCGGGGTCGATGCGGCCGGTGATGCGATCGAGGGCGCGGGCCGCGAGCCGGACATCCTCGGCCGCCAGTTCCAGCGCACTCCCCTCGCCCATCGCCTGACGCACCCGTTTCGCCGCCTCGCCCAGGAGCTCGCGATGACGCAAGCGCGTGGCGGTCGCGGGCTCGGCCCCGGCCAGGCCTTCGACGACCCGCTCCGAGAGCGTCTGTTTCAGCCAGGCCATGTCACTGGGCCCGCGAGCCGTGACCTCGGCCGAGGGCATACCCATCCGTCGGGCGACTTCGGCTGCCCATGAGCCCGCAGGGCCGGTCGGCAGGTCGCGCTTGGTGATCAGGCAGAGATCCCCGGCGCCTACCTCCTCCGGCAGGCCGGGCAGCTCGGCAACCGAGCCGTCCACCAGCCAGACGCGCAGATCCGCTCCGTCGGCCCAGGCGCGGGCCCGCCGCACGCCCTCCGCCTCAATCTCTTCCTCGGTGTCGCGCAGGCCGGCGGTGTCGGCCAGCAGGGTCTTGTAGCCGGCCAGCACCATCGGGATCTCGATCACATCGCGGGTCGTACCGGGCGTGGCCGTGACGATGGCGGCGTCGCGCCCCACGAGCGCATTGAGCAGGGTGCTCTTGCCAGCGTTCGGCGCGCCTACCAGGGCGATCCGGTACCCCTCGCGCACCCGTGCGCCTCGCTCTGCGTCTGCGACCGCCGCTTCCAGTTCCTCGAGGAGCCGCTGCAGCACTGGGCTGGCGCGCGCCGCCACGTCGGCGGGTAGTTCCTCGTCGGGAAAGTCCACCGCGGCCTCGAAATAGGCCAGCGCCTCGGTCAGACCTTCGCGCCATCGGGCCTGGACCTGCGAAAGCCGCCCGCCGAGCTGCGCAAGGGCCTGCGTCCGCTGCGCCTC
>DASXKT010000360.1:0-2698 GCA_036496685.1 Phenylobacterium sp. | reverse complement strand
GTTCGCCGCCGCCGCCGAGGCCGGCGCGGTCTCGGCTGGAGCGAAGCCCGAACGCTGCCGCGCGCTTCGCAGGTACGGCCAGGACCTGGGCCTGGCTTTCCAGCTGGTGGACGACGCCCTCGACTATTCCGGCGACAGCGGGACGCTGGGCAAGAACCCCGGTGACGACTTCCGGGAAGGCAAGGCGACCCTGCCGCTGCTGCTTACCATGGCCCGCACGGGGGCGTCGGAGCGCGAGTTCTGGATCCGCACCGTAGACCGGCGCGAACAGACCGACGCTGACTTTGACCGCGCCCAAGAGCTGATGCGTTCGACCGGCGCCCTGCAGTCCACCCTGGACCTGGCCTCTGCCTACGCCGCCAGCGCCAAGGCGGTCCTGGTCGAGTTCGGCGCCAGCCCCTGGCGGCCAGCGCTGGAAGACCTCGCCGATTTCGCGGTGATGCGGCTGGCCTAGAGCGGGTTGCGATTAGACGACTCCATAGCCTGAGTTCTGCAGGTAGTTGGCGCATTCGGCGGGCGAGTAGGTGTCGAGCAGCTCGCCGATGGCGGTGAGAAGCGCCTCGTAGGATCGCGCCTGGGCTTTGCGGAGCAGGTGCTTCAGCTTGGAGAAGACCTGCTCGATGGGGTTCAGGTCGGGGGAGTACTTGGGCAGGAACAGCAGCCTGGCTCCGACTTGGCGGATGGCTTTGCGGATCCGCTTGCCCCGGTGGCTTCCGAGGTTGTCCATGATCACCAGGTCGCCGGGCTTCAGCGTCGGGACCAGGAAGCTCTCGACGTAGGTCAGGAAGGCCTCGCCATTGATCGGCCCGTCGAACAGGCAGGGCGCGTCGATACGGTCATGCCGCAGGGCGGCGATGAAGGTCATCGTCTTCCAGCGCCCGAACGGGGCCTTGGCCATCAAGCGCGCCCCGCGCGGACCCCATCCGCGCAGCGGCGCCATGTTGTCCTTGGTCCAGGTCTCGTCGATGAACACCAGGCGCTTGGGGTCGATGCGGCCCTGATATTTGCGCCACTGCTCACGCCGCCGCGCGACGTCGGGACGATCCTGCTCCTTTGCGAACAGGCTTTTTTTTATAGCTGAGCCCTTCGGCGTGGACGAACGCCCAGACCGAATGCCGGTCGACCTTCAGCCCGCGCTGCTCGCGCAGCTCCTCGACCAGCCGGCTCAGGGTGAAGTCCTTTTCCTGACACCGCGCGATCAGCCACGCCGCATGCTCGCCGCGCAGCGTCTTGGGCTTGTAGCCGCCGATCTTCGACGGCGCGACGCTGCCGGTCGTGCGGTAGCGGCGCACCCAGTGCACCGCCGTGCTCACCGCCACCCCGAAGCGAGCCGCCGCCTGATGGCGCGACAGGCCCTCCTTCTCCACCGCAGCAACCACCCGGTCCCGCAGGTCCAACGAATAGGGTTTGGTCATGCCGGCTGGCCTCCCGCCCCAGCAGACATGTTGAATCAGACCTCAGCTGATTTGGGAATCCGCTGATTCACAGAAATCCCCATCCGCTCTAGTACTACAGTTGCGCATAGCGGCGTCTGCTGTAGTGGCAAAGGGTGGCTGCGGCCTGATGTCGTCGTCGCCATAGCGACCAGGCGATGATGTAGGGCTTCTGGGTCGGTGGGAAGATGAGCAGGCGGGCGAGGAGATAACGGATCTCTGGGACGCTCGGGACGAGCGCGGCCATGCGGATCAGGCGGCGATTGGCGCCTTTGGACTCGTTTCGTTCGGTTTGCTCCATGCGCTGCGGCGAAGTTCGGCCGAGAGCTTGGAGAGGAACGCCAGGGCGGCCATGCAGAGGCTCATGTGGCGATGCCATCCGTGCCAGGAGCGGGCCTCGCAATGATCAAGTCCGAGATCGTCCTTGGCGCGCTCAAAGCACTCCTCGACCGCCCACCGCAGCCCGGCCACCGCCGCGAGATCGGCGAGCGTGGATCCGGGCGGGGCGAAGACCAGATAGTAGGCCCGTTCGGCGGACTTTGATCGTTTGCGGCGGACGAGCAGCCAGTGCTCGAAGCCGGCTTCTGACGTCCAGGGGCGGCGGATGCGGGCCCAGTCGTAGAGCCTGGGCCCTTTGGCGCCTTCGCCGGCCGCATGACAGGCCCAGTCCTCGGGCGCGAGCTCGCTGGCCAGTTCCTCAGGCGACGTCTCCTCAAACCAGCGCTCGCCTCCACGACGCATGGCGTGAGCGCCTCGAACCGCCAAAACATAGGGCTGCTCGCGCTCTTCCATCATCCGGCGAAGACTGCTGTCGGCCCCGTAGACAGCATCGCCCAGGACGTAGGCGCACGGTACGCCGGCCTCGAGCGCCGCCTCGATCATCGCCCGCGCCATCTTCGGCTTGGTCGCAAACTCCACCGTCTCCGGGATCGACGCGCGGGCGCATCGCGCGCGATCCTTGGTCCAGCTCTCCGGCAGATAAAGCCGACGATCGATCAGCGCTTGGCCGTAGCGGCTGGCGTAGGCCAGAAACACGCCCACTTGGCTGTTCTCGATCCGACCCGCCGTGCCCGAGTACTGGCGCGCGACACCGGCGGACCGATCACCCTTCTTCACAAACCCCGTCTCGTCGACGATCAGGACGCCGTCCTCATCGCCCAACGCCTCCACCACATAGTCGCGAACCTCGTCTCGCAGCTGATCGGCGTCCCATTGGCTACGCCCCAGCAGTGACTGCATCCGGTAGGGCCGCTCAGCCCCGGACT
>DASXKT010000359.1:0-5019 GCA_036496685.1 Phenylobacterium sp. | reverse complement strand
GAGATTGCGGTTGGACAGATGCAGGATCAGTACTCCGTCAGGCTTGATGTGCGTCAGGTAGCCCCGCACGGCCTCCTCGGTGAGCAGATGGGTCGGCACGGCGTCCGAGGAGAAGGCGTCGATCAGCAGGATGTCGAACAGATCTGTCGGTTGCTCGGCGAGCGTCAGGCGCGCATCGCCGAGGACATAGTCCACCGGACCCTTGGCGCAGCGCGTCGTGTAGCTGAAATGCGCCGGGTCGCTGGAGATCCGGATCACCAGGGGATCGATCTCGAAGAAGGTCAGCCGGTCGCCCGGTCGGACATAGGCGGAGACCGAGCCGGTGCCGAGGCCGACAGCTCCTATCCTCAACGCTGGCTTCTCGCGCTGCTGGGCCAGGAACACCTGACCGATTGGCGAGCTGGTGGCGTAGTAGACCAGAGGGTTGCAACGCCAGCGCGGATCGGCCGCCTGGGCGCCGTGAAGCGTCGTGCCGTGCGACAGCATGCGAACCGGTCCGCCGAGGGCCGGGACCTGGGTCTCTGACTGGCGCACCACCCCAAAGAAACTCCGCCAGCTTTGCGTGGTGTTCGCCCGGTCGGCCGCCGCGTTCGAGCCCATCGACAGGACAACAATCACGGTGAAGAACAACAGGGCTCGGTTGCGGACGAGGAAGGCTGAGATGACCGCGGCGCCCAGGCAGACGCGTACGCCGAGCTCGAAGGCGTCCACCTGGGTGAACCCGCCGACGATCGGCTTGGCGTAGATGTGCGGCGCAGCGAAGGTGTTGAGGATCGGGCTCGCAACCCCACCGACGACGCCGAGGATCAGCATCGCCACCGCGAACCGATCGACCTTGCCGTCGCCCCACGGCCGGACCAGGCACGACAGCGCCACGACCAACGGGTATTCCCAGACGTTGTCGAAGATCACGGGAGCGAGGAAGGCGTTGAACGCCCCGCCAACCACGCCGCCCACCGACATCCAGAGATAGAACTCGGTCAGCCGCGCCGGATCCGGCCTGCGGGCGACCAGCTCCTGGTGGCACATCAGCGCCGTCAGGAAGAAGGCCGCCAGATGGATCGGCAACTGGATCGCGAAGCTGTTGTTGGTGAACGGCAGAATCGCCGCGCAGGCGGCGACCGCAGCGGCCTGCAGCGTCAGGGTGAGATCGCGAGGGATCGCCGGCTTGGCCTGAAAGGCGATGATGAAGGTCGTGAGATAGAGCGCGAGCGGCAACACCCAAAGGAAAGGCGCAGAGGCCACGTCCGTGGTGATGTAGGTGGTCACTCCCAACATCAGGCTCGACGGGATAGCGGCCAAGCCGACCCACGCCAGCCGTTCGCGCCAGGTGATCGGTGGCGCGGCTATCGTTTCGGTGCGTACAGGCGCGCTGACGCCACCAGCGCGGATCACCGCCAGCGCCAGGCTCCCCATCAGCAGGATGAAGGCGAAATAGGCCCCGCTCCACCCGAGCCGCTGCATGTGGAGAGTCAGGCCCGGCTCGACGATCAGGGGATAGGCCAGCAGGGCCAGCAGGCTGCCCAGGTTGCTGGCCGCGTAGAGGACGTAGGGTTCCTTCCCCTCGCCTTCGCCGTAGACGCGGGCGTGCCAGGCCTGCACCAGCGGCGCGGTGGCCGAGAGCACGGCGAAGGGCGCGCCGATCGAAACCGCCAGGACGGCCAGCAGCCAGAGCGTCGGATGATTTGACGACGGCGGTCCGACGAGTTCGTTGATCCTGAGTGGCAAGGTCAGGGCGGCGGCCAGAAGGGCGGCGCCATGCAGCAAGGCCTGGACGCGCAGCGACCTGATCCTCTGGAGGGCGTGGGCATAGCCGTAGCCGGCCAGCAATGCCGTTTGGAAGAAAGCCAGGCTGGTGTTCCAGACCGAGGGGCTGCCGCCCAGCCTGGGCAGCACCAGCTTGGCCACCATAGGTTCCACCAGGAACACCAGGGCGGCGCTGGCGAACACCGTCAGCGCAAAGAGCGCGGCGGCCGGCCTGGCTCGGGGGGCATCGGCGGCGAGCGTGGTCATAGGTGCTGCTGTCCCAGGCGAATCGTCTTGAATGAGCGGTCCTGGCGATGCTCTGGTCGAGCGAGCTTATGAGCCGTTAAGAGGCCCCCGATGTTTTCGCTTGAGATCGTGACGCTGGCGCGGCTGCTGGTCGATGAGGCCAGGGAGCGCTCGCTGCGCATCGTCACGGCGGAGAGCTGCACGGGCGGGCTGGTTGCCGGCGCGATCTGCCAGGTGGCGGGCGCCTCGGACGTCTTCGAGCGCGGCTTCGTGACCTATTCGAACCGCGCCAAGCAGGAGCTGCTAGGCGTGCCCGGCGACCTTATCGCCGACCTGGGCGCGGTCTCCGAGCCTGTCGCCCGGATGATGGCCGAGGGCGCCCTTGAAAACTCCAACGCGCACGTCTCGGTGGCGATCACCGGTGTCGCGGGCCCCGGTGGCGGCACGGCCATGAAGCCGGTAGGCACCGTCCACATCGCCACCGCACGCACCAACCACGCCCTGATGCATCGTCAGGAACTATTCGAGATCGAGGACCGCGTGGGCATCCAGCTCGCTGCGGTGCAGTCGGCGCTTCAGATGCTTCGCGACAGGGTCAGCTGACGCAGCCTGCCGTGGCGAAGGCGACATCAGCTGCAGGAGGCTCTCGTGACCGTAGGCGTTCCGGTAGAGTGCGACGAGCGGGGGAAAGGTCAGGAACAGCGCGGCGCCCACCGTTGCGGCCATGCCGTAGGCCACCATGCCAGGCGTAGCCCCGGCGCTGGTCTGGCTGGCGAGGGAGGCCATGCGGGCATGCAGCGTCGCGATCACGTCCCCAAACAGAAACGCGTTCCCGAGCGTGATCGCCCGCCAGAACACCGATCCGAACAGGAAGAACTTCCAGCCGTTCTTCGGAAGGCTGATGTGCCGGAAGGCTTTTGACCAGAGGGCCAGTACGGCCACCGGCGCCAGAACGAGCAGATCAATCTGCTCGATAATTGGAATCTGGTCCAATCGGCCGATCACCTGGGGCAACCCCACGGCGACAAGCACCAGATAGAAGACCGCGTAGACTTTCCAGAACATCAGATAGACTTTCCTGCACCACGCAGAGAACGAGTGTTGCAGTGTCGCTGCCGCAAGTTGCAGAGCCGCTAACAAGCAAGGTGAAGATGATATCCACCAAGATTGCGCAGCTCGCGGAGCTCCGCGGATGCCGCGCCCTAGGACCAGCCTAGGCTCACGCGCCGAGTTCGGCGGAGGCGCCGTAGAGGCTCTTCGCCCGCGCCTCGAAGCAGGCCATCAGCCGGTCCACGGCATGGGTGAAATTGGCGCTGAGCAGGGTCTCCAACAGGCGCGACTTGAACTGGAAATCAATGTCGAACTCGACCCGCGTGCCGCCGTTCTCGGCCTCGAAGAACTGCCAGCGGTTGGCGAGCCGTTTGAACGGTCCGGACAGCAGGGCCACATCGATCTGGCGCCCCGGGCCGTCGCGTCGCACACGCGTGGAGAACCTCTCCTTCAGGAACGAGAAGCCGACCCCGGCCTCGGCGTCCACCGTCTCAACGCCCTCCCCGATCGTCCGGGCGTTCCAGGTCCGCATTGAGGTGATCCAAGGGACGAACTCCGGATAGGCCATGACGTCGCCGACCAGCGCGAACAGCTGCTCCGGGGAATAGGGCAGTTGCTTGGAGACGTGGTGGCGCAATCGTCCCTCAGGCCGCCGCTTCCCGCGCACGGCGGGCCGCCTGCAGGCGCGCGAAGTCCTCGCCGGCGTGGTGGGACGAGCGGGTCAACGGACTGGCCGCGACCATGAGGAACCCCTTGGCGCGGGCGATCTCTTCATAGGCGTGAAATTCGTCCGGGTGGACGAAGCGGTCGATCGGGGCGTGCTTCCGCGTCGGCTGGAGGTACTGGCCGATGGTGATGAAGTCGACGCCGGCCGATCGCATATCGTCCATGACCTGCATCACCTCTTCCTTGGTCTCGCCAAGGCCCACCATCACGCCGGACTTCGTGAACTGCTCCGGATCGCGCTCCTTTACCCGCTCCAGCAGCCGTAGCGAGTGGTAGTACCGCGCGCCCGGACGGATCCCGAGATAGAGCCGCGGGACGGTCTCCAGGTTGTGATTGAACACGTCCGGCTTGGAATCGATCACCTCGAAAGCGGCGGCGACCGGCTTCCTCAGGAAGTCCGGCGTCAGGATTTCAATCGTCGTTCCGGGCGCTGCGGCGCGGATGGCGCGCACCACGGCGGCAAAGTGTCCCGCCCCGCCGTCGACCAGGTCGTCGCGGTCCACCGAGGTGATCACCACGTGCTTGAGGCCCATCTTGGCCACGGCGTCAGCGACCCTGGCGGGCTCCGTCGGGTCGAGCGCCTGCGGCTTGCCGGTCGCGACGTTGCAGAAGGCGCAGGCGCGCGTGCAGACCTCGCCCATGATCATCATGGTGGCGTGGCTCTTCGACCAGCACTCCCCGATGTTCGGACAGGCCGCTTCCTCGCACACCGTCACCAGGCCATGCGCCTTCACGATGTCGCGGGTGGCGTTGTACCCGGCCGAGCCGGGCGCGCGCACGCGCAGCCATTCGGGTTTGCGCAGCAGCGGCGTTTCGGGGTTCGCCTGCTTTTCGGGATGGCGGGGACGGCTCGCCCCGGACAGTTTGTCGATGACCACGGCCATGGCCCCTAGATCGTCGGTCGCGACGCCCGGATCAAGCGACAATGGCGCCAAGCGACCTGTCGGCCTTGGGGCGCGCGGCATCACGTCCGGTTACCAATCTTTTCATTGCGAGGGCCGGGCGATAGGCTTGGCCCAACGATAAACAGTGGGAGGTGGTGGTAAGTGTCGAGTTCCTTCGACGTCCGCCAGACGCAGACGAGCGTGTTCGACGCCCTGGTGGACGCGAGCCGCCGGCATGGGGTCAGGAAGCCGATCCTGGAGGACCAGGAGCGCAATCCCCTCTCCTACCTCGACCTGATCCGCGCCAGCTTCGCGCTGGGCCGCAAGATCGCCGGCTTCACCAAGCCCGGCGAGCGGGTGGGCGTGA
>DASXKT010000358.1:0-22986 GCA_036496685.1 Phenylobacterium sp. | reverse complement strand
CCACGCGGCACGGTCGGGTAGTTGATCGGCTGGACGTAGATGCCGTGGTCCTCGAGCAGGATGTCGGAAATCATCTTGCAGTGTACGGCGTCGCCCACCAGCACCGGCACGATGTGGCAGACACTCGGCATCACCGGCAGGCCGGCCTGCAACAGGCGGGCCTTCAGGGCGGCGGCGCGCTCCTGATGGGCGATGCGAATCTCGTTGTGGTCCTTGAGGTAGCGGATCGAGGCCACCGCCCCGGCGGCGAGCGCCGGCGGGATCGAGGTGGTGAAGATGAAGCCGTCGGCGAAGCTGCGGATCGCATCCACGATCGTGGCGTCGGCGGCGATATATCCGCCCATCACGCCAAACGCCTTACCCAGCGTGCCCTCGATGATGTCGATGTCGGCCATCATCCCGTCGCGCTCGGCGACGCCCGCGCCGCGGGAGCCGTACATGCCGACCGCGTGGACCTCGTCGATATAGGTCATGGCGCCATACGTCTTGGCCAGCGCCACGGTGCCGGGGATGTCGGCGATGTCGCCGTCCATCGAATAGACACTCTCAAAGGCGATCAGCTTCGGCGCGGCCGGATCGGCGGCGGCCAGCAGTTCCTCGAGGTGCGCAAGATCGTTGTGGCGGAAGATGTGCCGCTCGCCCTTGTGGGCGCGGATGCCGCTGATCATCGAATTGTGGTTCAGCGCATCGGAAAAGATGATCAGGCCCGGCAGGATCTTGTGCAGGGTCGAGAGCGAGGCTTCGTTCGAGACGTAGCCTGAGGTGAACAGCAGCGCGGCTTCCTTCTGGTGAAGGTCGGCGAGCTCGCGTTCCAGCTCCACGTGATAGTGCGTCGTGCCGGAGATATTGCGGGTGCCGCCGGAGCCGGCGCCGGCCTCGTCGATGGCCTTCTTCATCGCCTCGATGACGACGGGATTCTGGCCCTGGCCGAGATAGTCGTTCGAGCACCAGACGATGACGTCGGATTCGGAGCCATCGCCACGCGTCCACGTGGCGCGCGGGAATTCACCGCGATGACGCTTCAGGTCGGCGAACACCCGGTAACGCCCTTCGGCGCGGATGCTCTCAAGAGCGCTGGCGAATGCGGCCTTGTAATCCATCGACTTTGCTGCCCGGTCCCGCGTTCGACGTCTTGCGCAGGTAGCCGGTTCCCTCTGATGCGCCCGGGTTTTCGCACCGCGGACGGACGTTGTCCATAACGCGGCGCGCCGCAGGACATGACCCTTTGGTAACGGACGCGCGAATTTTATAAACGGCGATTACTTATGCCAAATTTCAGGCCGGCGACTTGCCCCGGAAGAGTTCCAAGATCGCCGAGAAGTCCTTGCCGCCGCCGCCCAGCCGGTCGAACAGCGCGTAGAGGCCCTCGGCCTGGGCGCCGAGCGGGGTGGCCGCGCCCGCCTTGGCGGCAGCCTCCTGGGCGAGTTTCAGGTCCTTGAGCATCATGGCCGTCGCGAAACCGCCCTCGTAGTTGCGATTCGAGGGCGCAGCCGGGACCGGTCCGGGCCACGGGCAATAGCTGGTCAGGCTCCAGCTCTGGCCGGAGGACTTGGAGGCGATTTCGTAGAATCGTTCGGCGTCGAGGCCGAGCTTTTCGGCCAGGGCGAAGGCTTCGCAGGTGGCGATCATCGTCGCGCCCAGCACCATGTTGTTGCAGATTTTGGCCGCCTGCCCCGCCCCGTGGTCGCCGGCCCGGATCACCGCGCGCGCCATCGGGCCGATCAGGGCCTCCACGTCGGCGAAATCCGCCTCAGCGCAACCCACCATGAAGGCGAGCGTCCCGGCCTCGGCCCCGGCCTGTCCGCCGGACACCGGGGCGTCGGCGAAGCGAAAGCCGGCCTCGCTGACCTGGGCGGCGACCGCACGCGCGCTCTCGACGTCGATGGTCGAGCAGTCGATCAGGAGCGCGCCCGGCTTGGCGTTGGGGACGATCTCGTTGGCGTAGACCGCGCGGACGTGCTGGCCAGCCGGGAGCATGGTGATGACCGCATCAGCGTCCTTCACCGCAGCGGCCGCCGAGCGCGCGGCTTTGCAGCCTGCGGCCACCGCCTTTTGCAAGGCGGCGGCCGACAGGTCGAAGGCGCGGACCTCATGACCCGCCTTGGCCTGATTGGCGGCCATGCCGCCGCCCATGTTGCCCAGGCCGATGAACGCGATACGGGTCATGAAAGTCCTCTAGATCAGACGCTTACTTAGGCTTGCGGAATTTATAGATGAACTGATCGGTGTGGCCGCGGATCGCGGGATCGAACACCGTCTTGGTATGGTCGTCAGCGGGGTTCGCCAAAACCTTGCTCTCGCCCTCGAACTTGAAGCCGGCGGCCTCGACCTGCTTCTTGACGATCGCCGGGTCGATGCGGTGGAACTTGTCGGTTGGATCCAGGGGCGTCCCCGTGGCGGCCACGTGGTCGAGCACGATGAACACGCCGCCCGGCTTCAGGGCGTCGAACACCGCCTTGTCGAACTTCAGCATGTCGATGTTCGGGACGTTGTTCACGTCGTGATAGTTCTGCGCCGTCCAGACCAGATCGGCCTTGGTCGGGATCGCGATCCCGCCGGTCAGCGGGGCGTGGATCGACTTCACGTTGGAATAGTTCGGATCGGCCGCGATGGTGTCTTGCGCCGGCGGCGGGGGCGGCTTGGCGGGATCAGTCGCCGGACGCGGCGGGCCGCCGACAGCGTAGACGGTGCCCTTGGGCCCGACCGCCTTGGAGAAGATGCGGGTGAAGTAGCCGCCGCCGGGAATCATGTCGACGACCGTCTGGCCCTGCTTCACGCCGGCGAATTCCAGCATCTCGGCGGGCTTGCGGTCGACGTCGCGCTTGGTGTCGGCCTCAGGGCGGCCCTTGTCGGCCACGGCGGCCAGTTGATTGGCGTCCGGCTTGGCGTAGGCGCCCCCGGCGGACACCATCGCGGCGGCCATCACGGCCCCCAGCATCAGCTTGGATGTCATCGTTATCCTCCCAATGGCGGAACTCCCGCTCCGCCTTGCGGTCAAGGTAAGGGTGTCCACTCCTCAGCGGAAGGCAGGGCCGCGAAAATGCTGTCGAGCATCTCCTCAGTGACCCCTTCCAGGGTCTGCGGATTCCAGCGGGGCGCGTTGTCCTTGTCGATGATGACGGCGCGTACGCCTTCCTGGAAGTCGTGGAGTTGCACCACGCGCGCACCAACCCGGTATTCCATGGCCATGTTGTCGCCGAAGCTCTTCATCGCTCCACCCAGCTTCAGCTGACGGAAGGCCACTTTGAGAGTCTGAGGCGACTTGGTCGCAATGATCGCCAGCTGTTCGCGGGCCCAGTCGGTGTCGGCAGCCTGCAGGGCGGCTACGATGGCCTCGACGCTGTCGCCGGCGAAGAGGCGCGCGATCTCGTCCTGATGGGCAGCCAGGGCCGGACGCCCGGCGTCGCACTCGAACTCGGTGAGCAGGGTTTCGATGGCGTTGGGCTCGGCGATGATCGCCGCCGTCAGGGCCGGGATCTGGGCGCTCTCGACGTAGTCGGTGGCGAGGCAGGTGAGCTCGCAGTCGGCGGCCTTGATCCGCGCCCCGGTCAGCGCCAGCCACAGGCCGACGTGGTCGCTCATCCGCGGCAGGTACCAGCCGCCCCCGACGTCGGGGAACAGGCCGATGCCGGTCTCCGGCATGGCGAAGGTCGTCCGCTCGGTCGCAATCCGGAACCGGCACGGGCGCGAGATGCCGACGCCGCCGCCCATGGTCACCCCGTCCATGATGGCAACCAGGGTCTTCGGATAATCGTGCAGCAGGGTGTTCAGGCGGTATTCGGTGAAGAAGAACTCCCGCGCCTGACTGCCGTCGCCGGCGCCGCTGGCTGCCAGCATCCGGATGTCGCCGCCGGCGCAGAAGCCGCGCTCGCCCGCATGGTCGATGAGCACCAGCTTGACGATCGGGTTGTCGATCCAGGTGACCAGCGCCTCGATCATGATCCGGCACATGTTGGTGGTGAGCGCGTGCAGCGCCTGGGGCCGGTTGAGGGTGATCCGTCCCACGGCGCCGTCGATGCGGACCAGGACTTCCGGCTCGCTGACTTGGGATGCGCCGCTCATTGCCGGAACAGTTCCCTGGCGGTGATTACGCGCATGATCTCGTTGGTTCCCTCAAGGATCTGGTGGACGCGAAGATCGCGGACGATTCGCTCCAGCGGGAAGTCTTGCAGATAGCCATAGCCGCCGTGCAGCTGCAGCGCCTGGTTGGCGACTTCGAACCCGGTGTCGGTGGCGAGCCGCTTGGCCATGGCGCAGTATTTGGTGGCCTGCGGGTCGCGGTTGTCCAGCGCGTACGCCGCGCGGCGCACCATCAGGCGAGCGGCGTCCAGGTCCGTCGCCATGTCGGCCAGGCGCCACTGCAGGCCCTGGAAGTCCTTCAGCGGGTTGCCGAACTGCCGCCGAGTTTCCAGGTGCGCCTTGGCCGTGTCGAGCGCGAGGCCCGCCCCGCCGAGGGAGCAGGATGCGATGTTGATGCGGCCGCCATCGAGCCCGGCCATGGCGAAGCCGAACCCCTCGCCTTCCGCCCCGATGCGGTTCGCCTCAGGCACCCGGCAGTCGTCGAAATTGACCTGAGCGGTGGGCTGCGATTTCCAGCCCATCTTCTTTTCCTGGGCCCCGAAGGAGAGGCCGGCCACATCCTTCTCGACCACGAAGGCCGAGACGCCTTTCGGCCCTGGACCGCCGGTCCTAGCCATCACGACGTAGATGTCCGAGGTCCCCGCGCCGGAGATGAACGCCTTCGACCCGTTCAGGACGTAGGTGTCGCCATCCTTGCGCGCCGACGTGCCCAGCGCCGCGGCGTCGGAGCCGGAGCCGGGCTCGGTCAGGCAATAGGAGGCGATCAGCTCCATGGTCGTCAGGCGCGGCAGGTAGCGGCGGCGAAGCTCGTCGGCGCCGAACCTGTCGATCATCCACGAGGCCATGTTGTGGATCGAGATGAACGCCGCCGTCGTCACGTCGCCATAGGAGAGTTGCTCGAAGACAATCGAGGCGTCGAGGCGACTCAGCGCCGAGCCACCGACGTCCTCCTGCACATAGAGGCCGGCGAATCCCAGCTCGGCGGCCTTCCGGAGCACATCCACAGGGAAGTGGCACTCGGCGTCCCACCGGGCGGAATGGGGGGCCAGTTCGGCGGCCGCGAAGGCGCGGGATGCATCTTCGATCGCACGCTGGTCGTCGGTCAGGTTGAAGTCCATGGCCGCCGTGACTCGCCCCGCGCGGCCCGCCCTGTCAATCTTTCGAAGCTTGCGCGACGTCCGGTGAAGGTCCAAACGCCCCCTGAAATGACCAAAGCCCCCCTCGCCGCCTACCCTGCCCTGCGTCTTCGCCGCCTGCGCCAGGCCGACTGGGTCCGCCGCCTGGTCCGCGAGACCGTGCTGACGCCCGCCGACCTGATCTGGTCGATGGTGGTGCATGAGGGCGAGGGCCAGGTCCCGGTGGCCTCGATGCCCGGCGTGTCGCGCCTCTCGGTCAAGGACTGCGCTGCGGCCGCCAAAGAAGCCAAGGCGCTGGGAATTCCGGCGATCGCGGTCTTCCCGCACATCGACGGGGCCAAGAAGGACGCCGCCGGCAAGCTCGCCCTGGACCCCGACGGAGTGGTCCCCCGGGCGGTGAAGGCCATGAAGGACGCCGCGCCTGAGGTCGGAATCATGTGCGACGTGGCGCTGGATCCCTTCACCGACCATGGTCACGACGGCCTGATCGAGAACGGCCGAATCCTCAACGACCCCACGATCGAACGCCTGGTCGAGCAAGGACTGATGCAGGCCAGGGCCGGCTGCGACATCCTCGCGCCCTCCGACATGATGGACGGCCGCTGCGGCGCGCTTCGCAAGGCGCTGGAGGACGAGGGCCTGCAGGACGTGATGATCATGTCCTATGCGGCGAAGTACGCCTCGGCCTTCTATGGCCCCTACCGCGAGGCCATCGGCTCGGGGAAGCTGGGCACGGGTTCCGTCGAAAACCCCGGCGACAAGAAGACCTATCAGATGGATAGCGCCAACTCCGACGAGGCGTTGCGCGAGGTGGCGCTCGATATCGCAGAGGGCGCCGACATGGTCATGGTCAAGCCTGGCATGCCCTACCTCGACATCGTCCGCCGCGTGGTCGAGGCCTTTGCCATGCCGACCTTCGCGTTCCAGGTCTCCGGCGAGTACGCCATGCTGATGGCCGCCGCCCAGAACGGCTGGCTGGAGGAAGAGCGCGCCATCATGGAGAGCCTGGGCGCGTTCAAGCGGGCCGGCGCGGCAGGCGTGATCACCTACTTCGCGCCGAGGGCTGCGCGGCTGCTGGGCGCCTAGGGTAGCCCCGCCCGCGGACTGTCGACGGTCGCGACCAGGATCCTGCCGGTCTGCTTGGCGGAGGCCTGGACGTGGTCGGAGCTGTCGCAGACCGCCATGAACAAGGTCTTGCCGTCGTCGCCGCCCAGCATGCAAGCGTAGCAGGGCTGGCCGGTCTCGATCGTCTCCAGCACCTCGCCGCCCTTGGCGATGCGCACGCACTGCGGGGCGATGGGGTTGGCGACCCAGATGGCGCCGGCGGCGTCTAGGCAGATGCCGTCCGGAACCGCGGGCGTGGTGGGCGCCCAGACGCGGCGGTTCGAGAGCTCGCCGTTCGCACCGATGTCGAAGGCCGTCAGCACTGCCGCCAGGGTCTCTCCGACAATAAGGGTCTTGCCGTCCGGGGTGATCACCGGGCCGTTCGGAAAGTGCATGTCCTCGGCCGCGACGCGAGTCTGCCCGTCGGGGGCGATATAGGCGAGCTTGGCTGTCGGGTGGTTCGCCAGCACATCGGGCACGCCGCGCGCCGCGATCGCAGCGTCCAGGTCGAATCCGAAGTTGCCGACGTAGGCTCCACCCGTGGAATCGACCACCATGTCGTTGCAGTGGAAGGTGGCGATGTGGGCGAGGTCCGCGTGGACACCGACCCGAGCGTCGGGCGTGCGCCGCAGCACCTGGCGTTTGCTCATGGACACGATGAGCAGGGAGCCGTCGGGCATCCAGCCCAGGCCCGAGGGCTGATCGTCGATCTCGACCTCGGTGCGCAGGTCGCCCGCCAGAGACACGGACTTCACGGCGTGGGCATAGAAGTCGCTGAACCACAACCGGCCGTTTCGCCAGCGCGGCCCCTCGCCGAAGTAGATGCCGCCCGTGAGCTCCCGCGTCGCGCGTCCCATGGTCTCGCCTCTCTCAGGAAGGTCGTTGGCGCATGATCGTCGAGGTTGTGGGTGCTGTCATCCGCGACGCGAGCCGATAAGCCGCTTCATCCTGCCGGCCCTCCTCGCGGGGCGGCAAGCCAGTCCTCCAGGATCGAATTGACAGCCGCGGGGGCCTCCTGCTGCACCCAGTGAGAGACGCCGGGGAGGCGCCGGACCGTCAAGTCGCGCACATATTCCTCCGTACCGTCCAGAAGCTCGATCCCCAGCGCCGCGTCCTGTTCCCCCCAGACGATAAGGGTGGGGGTCTCGATGACCGGCCAAGGGCCGCCAAGCTTGCCCTGCCGGCGCATCGCCGCTCGGTACCAGTTGATCATGCCGTGGATGGCGCCGGGCCGCTGGGCGTCGGCCGCGTAGCGGTCGAGGACGTCGGGCGTGAAGTTCGTCTTGTCGACGGCCATTCCGTAGAAGGCGTTGCGGATGGCGCGCGCGTCGTTGGCGGTCATGGCCCGTTCCGGCAGGCCCGGCAGCTGGAAGAAGAACATGTACCAGGACTTCTTCAGCTGAGCCCGGGACCGGCGCAGGTGAGCGCTCATGATCGCCGGGTGCGGCACGTTCATGATCACCAGCCGTTCAAGCGGCCGCACGCAGTTGGTCGCGAAGGTCCAGGCGAGCCCCGCGCCCCAGTCGTGGCCGATCAGGGTGGCGGTCTTGGCGCCGCTCGCGTCGATGAGCGCGGCGACGTCCTCCATCAGCCGGTCCATGCAGTAGTCGGCTATGGCCTGGGGCTTGGGCTCGGTCTCGCCGTAGCCTCGCAGGTCCGGGGCCCAGGCACGGTAGCCCATCTTGGCCAGCACCGGGAGCTGGTAGCGCCAGGAGAAGCGGCTCTCCGGAAAGCCGTGCAGGCAGAGCGCCAGTCGATCGCCCTCCCCGGCCTCGTCCACCGCGAAGTCGAAGCCGTTCGCCGCAATCCGGCGCGTGGCGATAGCCATGGACGGTCCCCCCTGCTCAGGTCGTGAAGTAGCTGCTCTCAGTGTCGTTGCCGGGCACCTTGATCATGCCTGCGAACCGCATGCCGATCTTCTCGAGGACGGCTGCGGAGCCGGTGTTGTGGGGCGCGGTGATGGCGACGATGACGGGTAGTCCGAGCGTCTGTTGGCCATAGGCCAGGGCCGCTGCGGCAGACTCGGTGGCATAGCCGCGGCCCCAGAACCGCTCCAGGAACGCGTAGCCGACGTCGGGGTGCTCGAGACCGTCGCGCTTGACCAGGCCGCAGATCCCGGCCGCCTCCCCGCTCGCCTTGACGTCCGCGCGCCAGAGCCCAAAGCCGTTGGCGGCATAGCCCTCGCGGGCGCGTTGGATGTAGCCGACGGCGCCCGCGAGATCGCGCACGCCCCGGTCGCCGATATTCTCCTTGAACCCGCGGCTGGTCAGCAGCTCCAGAATGAACGGCGCGTCGGCCTCGGTCAGCTCGCTCAGCGCCAGGCGTTCGGTCTCGAGGATCAGCACTCAGGGTTTCTCCAACCGCGCGACCAGGCTGGAGGTGTCCCACCGGCGGCCCCCCAAAGCCTGCACCTCGGCGTAGAAGCCGTCGACCATCGCGGTCACGTCGAGCGCGGCCCCGTTGCGGCTCGCCTCGTCCAGGACCAGGCCGAGGTCCTTGCGCATCCAGTCGACGGCGAAGCCGAAGTCGAACTTGCCTTCGCCCATGGTCTTCCAGCGGTTGTCCATCTGCCAAGACTGCGCCGCGCCCTTGGAGATCGCCTCGTAGACGCCTTGCGGATCGAGGCCGGCGCGCTTGGCGAAATGCAGGCCTTCGGCCAAGCCCTGCACCACGCCGGCGATGCAGATCTGGTTGACCATCTTGGTGAGCTGGCCGGCGCCCGGACGGCCCATCAGCCGGCTAGCCTTGGCGTAGGCCGCGATCACCGGCTCGACCTTGGCGAAGGCGGCGGGCTCGCCACCGCACATGATAGTCAGCTGACCGTTCTCGGCGCCGGCCTGGCCGCCGGAGACCGGCGCGTCGACGAACGCGCGACCGTCCTTCGCCGCCAGCGCCGCCATGTCACGCGCCACCACGGCCGACGTGGTCGTGTGGTCGACAACGATCCCGCCCGGCGCCATGGCGGGCAACGCCTCGGCCACGACCTGGCGCACATCGTCGTCGTTGCCGACGCAGAGCACGAACACCTCGGCGTCTGCGGTGGCCTCCGCCACGCTCGTCCCGGCCCGCCCGCCGTTGGCCGCGACCCAGCGAGCCGCCTTCTCCGGGCTGCGGTTGAAGACCGCCATCTCGTGCCCGGCCTTAGCCAGATGCCCAGCCATCGGGAAACCCATCACGCCGAGGCCGGCGAACGCCACCTTCATCTCAGAAGCTCCTTAACCCTGCGCAACGGCATCTTAACGGGACGCCGCGCACCATGCCCGCCTCGTAACAGGCTTCACCGGGGCGAACCAATGTCGATGAGCGGTGAGCGGCCGATCATCATCAAACGCATCAAGAAGAGCGGCGGCGGCGGCCATCACGGCGGCGCCTGGAAAGTCGCCTACGCCGACTTCGTGACCGCGATGATGGCGTTCTTCCTGCTGATGTGGCTGATCAACACCACCTCGCCCGAACAGAAGCGCGGCATCGCCGACTATTTCGCCCCCGCCAGCGTGTCGTCGACCACCTCCGGCTCCGGCGGAATCCTGGCCGGCACTGCGCTCGGCAACGAGGGCGCCAAGCAGAACGGCTCGCAGTCGGTCGTCCAAGACGCCAGCCCCGACTCCCGGCACCCCAACGACGGCAAGTCGAAGGACGGCGCCAAGTCCGCCGCCAACGACCAGTCGACCACGGACGCCCTGAAGGAACAGCAGAAGAAGGCCGAGCAGGCCGCCTTCGCCTCGGCCGCCCAATCCCTGCGTCAGGCGCTGCAGGACATGCCGGAGCTGGCCGAACTCTCGAAGAACATCATTATCGACCAGACGCCCGAAGGCTTGCGCATCCAGCTCGTGGACCAGGAGGGCCGCTCGATGTTCAACCAGGGCACGGCCACGCCCAACGACCGGGCCAAGCTTCTCCTGCGGGCGATCGCCAAGATCATCAACCAGTTGCCCAACCGGATCAGCATCTATGGCCACACCAGCGCCAACGCCGGCCAGGGCGGCAAGGCAGAGGGCGACTGGACCCTGTCGGCGGCCCGCGCCGACGCCTCGCGACGCATCCTGCAGAGCGCCGGCGTCGATGCGGACCGGGTTTACCAGGTCTCGGGCAAAGCCACGTCCGAACCGCTCTATCCCGACGATCCGACGCTGCCAGGCAACCGCCGGATCGCCATAGTCTTGTTACGCGAGGCGCCCGTGTTGCCGCCCGACCAGGGCCTCTAGCTCAGAGGCCTTGCGCCGGGACGCGGCATGACGCCTAATCGTACTTAAGGCGTATCGCTATGAAGGCGACTGCAAGTCCGTGACGCAGCATTTCCCGACCCGGCAGCTTAGGTTCTTCCTGACAGCGCCGTCGCCCTGCCCCTACCTGCCTGAGCGCTATGAGCGGAAAGTGTTCGCCCACCTGCCGCTGTCCGACGGTGCGACCGTCAACGACAGCCTGACCCAGGTCGGTTTCCGCCGCTCGCAGAACATCGCCTACCGCCCGGCGTGTGAGGCCTGCACGGCTTGCGTCTCGGCCCGTCTGCCGGCCGCCGATTACGTGTTTTCGCGCTCAGAGCGCAAGGCGATCGCCCGCAACGAGGATCTGGAACGCCATCTTGTGGAGGCGGAAGCCACCATGGAGCAGTTCGACCTGCTCCGCCGCTACCTGACCACACGGCACGCCGACGGTGGCATGGCGGAGATGACCTGGCCGGACTATGTGGCCATGGTCGAGGACACCGCCGTCCGCACCCACATCATCGAATATCGCACCAAGTCGAAGGACGGCGGCCCGGGCGACCTAGTGGCCTGCGCGCTGGTCGATGTGATGAGCGACGGGCTCTCGCTGGTCTATAGCTTCTACGATCCCACCCAGAGCCGCCGCAGCCTGGGGTCGTTCGTGATCCTGGATCACGTGATCCAGGCCTGCCTGACCAACCTGCCCTACGTCTACCTGGGCTACTGGGTCCGCGGCTCGGAGAAGATGGACTACAAAGTCCGCTTCTCGCCCATCGAGCTGCTCAAGCCCGAGGGCTGGACCCTGGTGGTCGGCGGCGCGACGAGGGACGGCGCGGTCTAACTGCCGCAATCCATCCCCAAAAGGGATGTGAAAGCCGGGAATTCACGCTGCAACCCCGGTGTGCCGCCCAGCCCGGCTTGCTAGAGTGGCGCCAGTGATCCCACCCGTTGAACGAGGCGCATGGCCAGGCAGCTTCGGCTGAGCCTCAAGAGGCCCGCCGCCCACACCCGCGACGCCTTCATCGAGGGGGCTTCAAATACGGACGCCTTGACGGCGCTGGACGCCTGGCCGCGCTGGCCGGGCGGCGCGCTGGTGCTGGTCGGACCTGAGGGGGTCGGCAAGACCCATCTGGCCCGCGCCTGGGCGGCTGGCGCAAGCGCGGTAATTCTCGACCGCGAGGCGCCTGACCTCGCCGCCGCGGCTGAACATCCGGCGTTGCTCGAGGACGTCGACCAGGGGGTGGGCGACGAGGCGCTGTTCCACCTGATCAACCTGGCGGCCCGCAAGACGGCCAGCCTGCTGCTCACCGCGCGAACCGCGCCCGCCACCTGGGCCGCCACGCTGCCGGACCTGCGCTCCCGGCTGAATGCCCTGATGGTGGCCGAGATCGCCCCGCCGGACGACGATGTTCTCTCGGGTGTTCTCAGAAAATTCTTCCGTGAGCGGAACATCCGTCCGCACGACGATGTCTATCCCTACCTCCTTCGGCGCATGGAAAGGTCGATTCCGGGTGCGCGCGAGATCGTGCGTCGGCTCGATGAGACCGAAGACGGCGAGATGCGACCGGTTTCCCGGGTGCTGGCGCGAGAGATCCTTGAGGGCGATACCGAAAATCTTGACGTTTTCGAGTGAACACTTGAACGCGTCACAGTCGGGGCTCAAACCTACGAGCCCAACGCGTCCCGGAGCCCTTCGATGAGCTACGCAGAGCCCATCGCCACCGCGATCACGACCGAAGTCCCGCACGCGCCGTTGGCCTGGGACGACCAGTTGGCCGCCTCGCCGGGGCGCTTCTTCAACCGCGAGCTGTCGTGGCTGGCCTTCAACCGCCGCGTCCTGGCCGAGAGCATGAACCCGCGCCATCCCCTGCTGGAGCGGCTGCGCTTCCTGGCGATCAGCGCGAACAACCTCGACGAATTCTACATGGTGCGGGTCGCGGGCCTGCGGGCCCAGTTCCGTGAGCGGGTGCGGGTGACGAGCCAGGATGGCCTGACGCCCGCCGAGCAGCTGGAGCGGGTGAACGCCGAGGCCGCCGATCTGATGAGCGACCAGCAGACGCGCTGGCGCGAGCTATGCGACGAACTGGCCGGCCAGGGGCTGCGCGTGGTCGCCGCCTCCGATGTGACCAATGCCGAGCTGGACGCGCTCGAGGAGCCGTTCGCTTCTCAGCTGTTCCCGGTGCTGACGCCGCTGGCCATCGACCCGGCGCACCCCTTCCCGTTCATCCCGAACCTGGCGTTTTCCCTGGTCCTGAAGCTGCGGCGGCTAGCCGATGGGCGCGCGCTCTATGCCCTGGTGCCGATCCCCGCACAAGTCGCCCGGTTCTGGGAGCTTCCGGCGCAGCGCAATGGACGCAAGCGCGCCGAGCGGCGCTTCGTTTCGCTGGAGGCCCTTGTCAGCCTGTTCCTCGATCACCTGTTCCCAGGCTGTGAGATCCAGGCCCAGGGCGTCTTTCGGCTGATCCGCGACAGCGACATCGAAATCGAGGAAGAGGCCGAGGACCTGGTCCGCGAGTTCGAGGCTGCGCTGAAGCAACGCCGCCTGGGCTCCGTGGTCCGCGTCGAGATCGACGCCAGCATGCCGGACGAGCTGCAGAGCTTCATCTGCTCCAGCCTGCACGCCGAGCCACAGGACATCATCCAGATCGATGGCTTGCTTGGTCTGGATGAACTGAGCCAGCTGATCCCGGCGGACCGGCCCGACCTGAAGTTCAAGCCCTTCGAGCCGCGTTTCCCCGAACGCATCCGCGATCACGGCGGCGACTGTTTCGCCGCAATCCGCGAGAAGGACATCCTGGTCCATCATCCGTTCGAGAGCTTCGACGTGGTGGTGCAGTTCCTGAGGCAAGCCGCCCGCGACCCGAACGTGCTGGCGATCAAGCAGACGCTCTACCGCACCTCCCACGACAGCCCGATCGTGGCGGCGCTGATCGAGGCGGCCGAGGCGGGCAAGAACGTCACCGCCGTGGTCGAGATCAAGGCCCGCTTCGACGAGGCCGCCAACCTGAAGTGGGCGCGCGACCTGGAACGCGCCGGGGTCCACATCGTCTTCGGCTTCGTGGAGTACAAGACCCACGCCAAGCTCTCGACCGTAGTGCGCAAGGAGGGCGACGTCCTGCGCTCCTACTGCCATTTCGGGACCGGCAACTATCACCCGATCACCGCCCGCTTCTATACGGACCTTTCGCTGTTCACGACCGACCCTGCGTTGGGCCGGGACTCGGCGCGCCTGTTCAACTTCGTGACCGGCTACGCGCAGCCCGAAAGCCTCGAGAAGCTGTCCTTCTCGCCGATCACCATGAAGCGCGACCTGCTGGCGCTGATTGCGCGCGAGGCGACGAGCGCCCTCGAAGGCCGGCCCGCAGGCGTCTGGGCCAAGCTGAACTCGCTGGTGGATCCGCAAATCATCGACGCCCTCTATGCCGCCAGCCAGGCCGGCGTTCCTATCGACCTCGTCGTGCGCGGCATCTGCTGCCTGAGACCCGGCATTCCGGGGCTTTCCGAGAACATCCGTGTGAAGAGCATCGTCGGCCGTTTCCTGGAGCACGGCCGGATTGTCGCCTTCGCCAACGGCGCTCCGCTGCCCTCCTCGGAAGCCCGCGTGTTCATTTCGTCAGCCGACTGGATGCCGCGCAACCTCGACCGCCGCGTCGAATGCCTGACGCCGATCGAAAATCCCACCGTCCACCAGCAGGTGCTGCAGCAGATCATGCTGGCGAACCTCAAGGACGAAGCCCAGAGCTGGACCCTCGACCCCAGCGGCCACTACAGCCGCGACCCGTCCTGGGATCACCCCAGCGCCTTCTCCGCGCACGAGTATTTCATGACCAACCCCAGCCTTTCAGGTAGAGGGCAGAAGGTGAAGGACATGCCGCGCGCGATCGATCATGTGGCCTCGCGGGGATAGCAAGAGCGATTCCCGGCAGGCGGCCGTTATCGACGTCGGCTCGAACTCCGTCCGCCTGGTCGTGTACCGGCTGGACGGCCGCGCCATCTGGACCGTCTACAACGAAAAAGCCCTTGCGGGCCTCGGCCGCGACCTGCCCACCACGGGCCGGCTCTCGCCTGAGGGCGTCGAGGTGGCGCTCGCCGCCATCCGCCGCTTCCGCGCGCTACTGGACGGCTGGAACGCCGAGGATGTGACGGCCGCAGCGACAGCCGCGGTTCGCGAGGCCGCCGACGGCCCGGCCTTCTTGAGGCGTGTCCGTGAAGAGACCGGGCTCGTCGTTCGCGTGCTGACCGGCGAGGAGGAAGCCCGCTATGCCGCGCTCGGCGTGATCGCCGGCCAGCCGAACGCCGATGGCGTGGTTGGCGACTTGGGCGGCTCGAGCCTGGAACTCGTGACCTTGAACGGCGTCGGGTCAGAAGATGCCGGCGTTTCCCTGCCGCTCGGCCCCTTTGCCCTGGGCGCGCCGCGTCAGCTCGATAATGATCGCACCCGCCGGGTGATCGAGGACGCGTTGGCCCCCCACGCCAACCGCTTCACGGCCAATGAATTCCACGCTGTCGGCGGGGCTTGGCGGAACCTCGCCCTGTTCCACATGGAGCTCGCCGACTACCCGCTGCATGTCGCCCACCAGTACGAGATGAGCCGGGCCGACGCGCTCAGTGTCTCGAGCCTGGTCGCCCGGCAATCGCGCGCCTCGCTGGAGCGCATGCAGGGGTTGTCGAAGAAGCGGATCGAGACCCTCCCCTACTCCGCCGTGGTCCTGGAGGCGCTGATCGAGCGCCTGGGGTTCGAGCGGGTGATCATCTCGGCCTTTGGGGTGCGCGAAGGCCTGCTGATGGAAGCCATGGCGCCGGACGTCCGCCGACGCGATCCGTTGATCGAGGGATGCGAGGCGCTCTCCGCGGCGCGCGGCGGCGCTTCGGAACTGGGCGGGGCGCTGGAAGCTTGGCTGACGCCGGCCTTTGAGCGGCTGACGCCGGTGTTCGGGGAGCGTGACCGGGTACTGCTGGCCGCGGCCTGCCGCCTGGCTGACCTCGGCGCGCTGTTGCACCCCGACCATCGCGCCGACCTTGCCTTCGAGCAGGTACTGCGCGCGCCGATCGCCGGCATGAACCACCCCGAGCGCGCCTTCCTGGCCAGCGTCGCCTTCGCCCGTCATACGGCGTCTCCGACCCCACCCGAGGCGGCCGCGGTGGCTCGGGTGATCGGGGCCGAGCGGCGTCAGCGGGCGCGGGCGCTCGGAGCCGCCGTCCGCCTGGGCTGCGATCTGTCGGGGCGCAATCCGCGCCTGCTGGAGAAATCCAGCCTGACCCTCCAAGGCGAACGGCTGATGCTGACCGCGGCCAACGGCTGGGAGGATATGCTGCTGGGCGAACAAACCACCAAGCGCGCCCAGACCCTGGCCTCGGCCCTGAAACTGAAACTCGAGTTGGGGTGAAGCGATGCAGATCCTGATGACCAATGCCGCGCGTGAGCGGCTCGGCGACAGATTGGCGGCCGTGGCGCCCAAGGCCGAGGTGGTCACCGCGGCATCGCCGGAGGCTTTCGAGCGCGAGGGGCAGCCGATAGCCGTCGAAGACATCGACCCGGAGGTGGTCTGGCTGAGCCTCGACAGCTGGACCTCAGGCCTGCTCGGCCCGCTGTTCGGGCGGATCATGAAAACGTCTGCGCCCCGCTGGACCCAGATCATGGCCGCCGGGATCGACAATCCCATGTTCCGCACAATCATGGAGAAGGGCGTCCGGATCTCGAAATCCAGCGCTCAGGCCACGCCTATCGCCGAATATGTGGTTGCCCACGCGCTCAGCCTGCAGGTGCCGATCGCAGCCCAGGCCGAGCTTCAGGCCAAGCGCGAATGGAAGCACACGCCCTATCGCGAACTTGCCCATACCCGCTGGGTGCTGGTCGGCTTCGGCAACATCGGCCACGAGATCGCCAAACGCATCAAGCCGTTCGGGGTCGACCTCACGGTGGTTCGCCGCAACCCGGCGCCCGATGCCCTCGCCGACCGGGTGATCGGCTTGCCGGAGTTGGCCGGCGCGATTCCCGACGCCGACGTGATCGTGCTGGCCTGCGCGCTGAACGACGAGACCCGCGGCATGTGCGACGCGGCCTTCTTCCAGGCGCTGAAGCCCGGCGCGATCTTGATCAACATCGGCCGCGGCGGGTTGGTCGACGAGGACGCGCTGCAAGCGGGGCTCGATCGGGACCAGCCGGCCCACGCCGTGCTCGATGTGTTTGCGACCGAGCCGCTGCCGGCCGAGAGCAGGTTCTGGGATCATCCGAAGGTGCGGGTCAGCGCCCACACCTCGAACTCCGGTGATGGCAACCTCGCCCGTGGCGATGAGCTGTTCCTGGAGAACCTTCGCCGCTATTTGGCCAAGGAACCGTTGCTCAATGAGGCCGATCCGAGCGAGGTCGGCCTGCGCCTGCCCGAGCGCGCCTAGCCGGAAGGGAGGGGCCTATGGTGTTACCTGTCATCCTGACGGTCGTGATCGTCGTCGCTATGGTCGGCGGGCTGTGGTGGTCGAGCAAGCGCGGCGTCGACTAGGCCCTCGCGCCTCGCATCCGCGCATAGCAAGAGGGCGGCGCCCCGGTTTCCCGAAACACCGCCCTCTGAACCAGATCCGTTGGGGGATCTGAGCCTTCAAGGTCGAAGAGAGCGTCCGCTTCGCTGGGTCGCCCCAGCTTGACTTCAGGTCGTCCTCGGTGCCCCCAGGATCGAACGGTTCGGGTTACCCTGAGCCATCCTACCCCTGCGAGCCTTCTGTCCGCTTGCGTCCCGGTCGCCCGGTCCCCCGCGCCGCAGTCCCTCTCGGCAAGTTCAGATTTGCAACGATCCCGCTCTGACGCAACGGGCCCGACGGACGCCCCTGTGCGCGGACTTCGGCACGGCCGGTGGACGGGCTGTGGAGTACGTCGGTACGCCGTCGGAAAGGCGCCGCGAAATCAAGGCCGCGCCGCTTATCCTCAGGAACCCAAGTTCAGGGTCGGTTCAGCCGGCGCTCGCGGCCTTAGGCGCGCGCCGCACTTCGACGACCCGCACGCGGGCGCCGTCCAGCACTAGGGCTAGCTCGCCGCGCTTCAGCTTCAGCGCGTCCTCGCCGAATGCCTCGCGCCGCCAACCCTTCAGCGCCGCGTTGTCGGTTTCGTCGTCGTTGGCGATCTGCTCGAGGTCGGACACCGTGGCGATCAGCTTGGAGGCGACGCCGGCCTCCTCCGCCCGCGCCTTCAGGAGCACCTTCAGAAGCTCGACGACGGCGCCCGCTGCCGGCGACGGCGGGGTCTTTGACCGCTCGATCACCGGCGCATAGGCCTCCGGGTCGCGCAGCGCCTCGCGGACGGCGGCCAGCAGGTCTGGGCCAAACCGGGAGCCCGAGAAGCCCTTCGGCACCGAACGCAGGCGGTCCAGCGCGTCGGCGTCGGTGGGCGCCTGGGTGGCGACCTCGTCGATGGCCTCATCCTTGAGGATGCGTCCGCGCGGCTGGTCGCGGGTCTGGGCCATGCGCTCGCGCCAGGCGGCGACAGCGCGATAGACCGCCAGGTACTTGGCGTTGTGCTTGCGCGGCCGCAGGCGCTTCCAGGCGTTCTCCGGCTCCACGTCATAGACGGCGGGGTCGGTGAGGTTGGTCATCTCGTCGGTGACCCAGCCCAGGCGGCCCTCCTTCTCCAGCCGCTCGCGCAGCATCGGGTAGAGTTTGGCCAGGTGGGTGACGTCGGCCAGCGCATAGGTGAGCTGGTTGTCGGACAGCGGCCGGCGCGCCCAATCGGTGAACCGCGAGGACTTGTCGAGCTCGATCTTCAGCATCTGGCGGACCAGGGCGTCATAGGCGATCTGCTCGCCAAAGCCCGCCGCCATGCCGGCGACCTGGGTGTCGAACAGCGGCTTCGGCATGGCCTGCAGGTTGTTGAAAATCTCAACGTCCTGGCGCGCGGCGTGGAACACCTTGAGGATCGAGGCGTCGCGCATGATTTCGAGGAACGGCTCGAGATCAATGCCCTCAGCCAATGGATCGATACAGGCCTCCGCGCCTTCGGCGGCGGCCTGGATCAGGCACAGCTTCGGCCAATAGGTCGTCTCGCGCATGAACTCGGTGTCCACGGCGACGAACGGTTGGCCCTTGAGCTTGTTGCAAAACACCGCCAGTTCCGCGGTGGTCGTAATCGGCGTCATCGACTAGCTATAGCCCGGCGCGCGGGCGAGTCTGCAAGTCCCGTGGCGCAAGTCGTGATTTTCTACTGAAGGCGACGTTATGTCCGATCGGCCGAACGGCCTCACCTACGCGCAGGCAGGCGTCGACATCGACGCGGGTAACGCCCTGGTCGAGCGCATCAAGCCGCTGGCGAAGTCCACGCGCCGCCCCGGCGCGGAGGCTTCGCTTGGCGGGTTCGGGGCGCTCTTCGACCTGAAGGCGGCCGGCTATGACGATCCGCTGCTGGTCACCACGACCGACGGCGTCGGCACCAAACTGAAGGTCGCGATCGAGACCGGCATCCACGACACGGTCGGGATCGACTTGGTGGCCATGTGCGTCAACGACCTCCTGGCGCAGGGCGCAGAGCCCTTGATGTTCCTGGACTACTTCGCCACCGGAAAGCTCGACGTCGAGGCGGCCGCCACCGTCGTGGCCGGGATCGCCGAGGGCTGCCGCCAGGCCGGCTGCGCCCTGGTGGGCGGCGAGACCGCCGAGATGCCGGGGATGTACGCCGCCGGCGACTACGACATGGCCGGCTTCTGCGTCGGCGCTGTCGACCGCGACAAGGTGCTGCCCCGCATGGGCGACCAGAAGCCCGGCGACATCCTGCTGGGACTGGGTTCGACGGGCCCGCACTCCAACGGCTATTCGCTGGTCCGGCGCATCGTCGAGCGTTCGGGCCTGGCCTGGGACGCCGCGGCGCCCTTCGAGGATGGAAAGACGCTGGCGCAGGCCCTGCTCGCGCCCACCCGCATCTACGTGAAGACCGTCCTACCGCACCTGAAGGCCGGCCACCTCAAGGGCCTGGCCCACATCACCGGCGGCGGGCTGATCGAGAACCCGCCTCGCGCCATCGCCGAAGGCCTGGTCGCCCGCTTCGACTGGGACGCCTGGGTCCCTCCGCCGGTCTTTGGCTGGCTCCAGGAGGTCGGCGGCGTGTCGGATCTGGAAATGCGCCGCACGTTCAACTGCGGCGTCGGACTGATGCTGATCGTCGATCCCCACGACCTCGCCGAGGTGCTGGAAGGCCTGGTCCGTGCCGACGAGGACGCCTTCGTGATCGGAGAGCTGGCGAAGGCCTAACGCCCTCTTGTTGGCGCTCGAGGCTCGGAGAGCGTCGCGACAAGTTTGCTGATCCGCCGGAGGCGGGTCTCAGCATTCTTCGCTTGTTCGATCTCCGCGACGTACTTGCGCTTGAGGCCGAAAGGCAGGCGGACGAAGGCCGCCCTCACCTCTGCGGCCGCGTCCAGTGCAGCGGCCAGATCCGCCGGCTCGGCCACCTCCCTTGGAGCCTCGTCGAGCTCAAGGTCGACCTCGACGGTCTCGCCTTCGCTGATCCCAGCCCCGGCGCGATTTTCGGCGCTGATTCCAACGAGGATTTGCCCGCGCATCAGCGCTATTCGGCTGCGCCAACTGTGGCCATTGATCGTGATGACGATTGGGGGACGGGCCTGTGGCCCGAGGACTTTCATAGCCTCGGCCGGGACTTCGACGGCGGTCGCGTTTCCGGACGGGATTACCGTCGCTGCAAACTTCAAGCGTGCGCCTCCCGGGCGGAATGCGGGATTTGGGCAGATAGGATCTGACTCGACGCGCCCTTTATCGCAGGCCGGCGTTGATCGCTTCCAGCGCCTTCGAGCCGGGCACCAACTCGGCGTCGGCGAGCTCGTTCAGCGGCTTGTCCACCGTCTCGAGCGCGTCATGCAGATCGCCGGCGTCCGGATCGATGTAGAGGAGGCCGGTCACCACCTGCCCCCTCGCCTGCCGCGCCTGGAGGTAGCCTAGGGCCTGGGCGCGGTTGTTGGGGTTGTAGAGCTCGGCGATCTTGTGAAGCGACAGGATCGAGCCGTCGTGCTGGGCCACCTTGACCGTCGTGCCGGGCGCATAGGCCACCGAAATCGGCGCATGGGCGGGGATCATGTCTAGCCGGTTCACCGCTTCGTTGTGCTCGCGCACATAGTCGAAGCTCTTAGTGGAGCCCTGGTGGTTGTTGAACTGCACGCAGGGACTGATGCAGTCGATGAAGGCCGCGCCCTTGTGCGCCAGCCCCGCCTTGATCAGCGGCACCAGTTGGTCCTTATCACCGGAGAACGAACGGCCGACGAAGGTCGCGCCGAGTTGCAAGGCCATGCCCACGAGGTCGATGCCGGCGTCGTGGTTGACCACGCCGCGTTTGGACTTCGAGCCCTTGTCGGAGGTAGCGGAGAACTGGCCCTTCGTCAGGCCGTAAACGCCATTGTTCTCGACGATATAGAGCATGTTCACGCCACGGCGCACGGCGTGGGCGAACTGGCCCAGGCCGATGGAGGCGCTGTCTCCGTCGCCGGAGACTCCCAGGTAGATCAAGTCCTTGTTGGCGAGGTTCGCACCGGTCAGCACCGAGGGCATACGCCCGTGCACGGTGTTGAAGCCGTGGCTCGCGCCCATGAAGTAGTCCGGAGTCTTCGAGGAGCAGCCGATCCCCGACAGCTTGGCGATCCGGTGCGGCGGCAGGTCAAGCTCGAAGGCCGCCTGGATGATCGCCGACGAGATCGAGTCGTGCCCGCAGCCGGCGCAAAGCGTTGACACCGACCCCTCATAGTCGCGCCGCGTGAACCCCAGCGCATTGGCAGCCAGCTTGGGGTGATGCAGCTGGGGTTTCAGGATGTACGTCATTCAGCCGCCTCGATCTGGCCCAGCGCGAGGATCTGCCCGATCTCGCCGGCGATGAACCGCGCGGTGATCGGCGTCCCGTCGTAGTGCAGCACCGGTACGAGCTTGGCCGGGTCGATCTCGCCCTCGTTGACCAGCAGGGCGCGCAACTGGGCGTCGCGGTTCTGCTCGACCACGAACACGCGATTGTGGGCGGCCACGAAGTCGTAGACCTCGTCGGAGAAGGGGAAGCCGCGCACGCGCATGGCGTCGAGGTGGCGTCCCTGCGCCTCCAGGGCGTGGAGCGCCTCGTGCATCGAAGGCGTCGAGGAGCCGAAGTAGATCACCCCGTCGGTCGTCTTGCGCTTGGCGGGGCGTGAAACCGGCGCCGGGATCATCGTCTTGGCGGTCTCGAACTTGCGCAGCAGCCTTTGCATGTTGTCGACGTAGACCGCGCCCTCCTCCGAGTAGCGGGCGTAGGGATTGCGCGAGGTGCCGCGGGTGAAATAGCTGCCCTTCGAGGGATGCACCCCGGGGTAAGTCCGGTAGGGGATGCCGTCGCCATCGACGTCTTTGTAGCGGCCGAAGTCGGCGCCCGCCTCAAGCTCGTCGTGGGTCATTACCTTGCCGCGGTCGAGTTGGCGCTTGTCGTCCCACGCGAAGGGCTTGGTCAGCCACTCGTTCATGCCGATGTCGAGGTCAAGCATGACGAAGATCGTGGTCTGCAGCCGGTCGGCGAGGTCGAAGGCGAGCGCACCCATCTCGAAGCATTCGCCGGGATCCGCCGGTAGCAGCATCGGGTGCTTTGTGTCGCCGTGGCTGGCGTAGGCCGCGCCGATCAGATCCGCCTGCTGGGTGCGGGTCGGCATCCCGGTCGAGGGGCCACCCCGCTGGACATCGAAGATCACCGCCGGAATCTCGGCGAAATAGCTGAGGCCGATGAACTCCGTCATCAGCGAGACGCCTGGGCCGGAGGTGCAGGTGAAAGCGCGCGCGCCGTTCCAGCCTGCGCCCACCACGATGCCGATCGAGGCGATCTCGTCCTCGGCCTGGACGATGGCATAGCGCGCCTTGCCGTCCGGGTCGGTGCGGAGATCCTCGCAATAGCCGGTGAAGGCTTCGGCCAGGGAGGTGGAGGGCGTGATCGGATACCAGGCGCAGACGGTGGCGCCGCCATAGACCGCGCCCAGGGCAGCGGCGGAATTGCCCTCGACGTAGATGCGGTCGCCGACCTTGTCGGCCTTCCTGACCTGCAGGCGCAGGGGTTCGAGTTCAGCCTTCACATAGTCGACGCCCATGTGCAGGGCCTCGACGTTAGCGTCGATCAGCTTCTGGCGGCCGGAGAATTGCTCGGCCAGAAGTTGCTCGATCACTGCTGGATCAATGCTCAAGAGGGCCGCCAGCGCGCCAACGTAGACGATGTTCTTGAACAGCTGCCGCTCGCGGGGAAGCTGATAGCGGTCGTTGCACATGGCGGTGAGCGGCACGCCCACCACGGTCACGTCGTCGCGGAATTTCGACGGCGGCAAGGGCTTGGTGGAATCGTAGAACAGGTAGCCGCCCGACTCGATCTCGGCCACGTCGCGGTCCCAGGTCTGCGGGTTCATGGCGACCATCAGATCCACCCCGCCGCGCCGGCCTAGGTGACCCGCCTCTGTCACCCGCACCTCGAACCAGGTCGGCAG
>DASXKT010000357.1:0-5604 GCA_036496685.1 Phenylobacterium sp. | reverse complement strand
CAAAGGCCGCCGCGAGACCTGCAACAAAGGTCGCGGCCAGCAGGCGTCCGCGTAGCGTCTTCGACATTCCTAATCCCCGAAATAGGCGAGAGAGACTTGTTCTATGGGCCGACGTGTGGCCCAACCCCTACACCCCGTCACCTTAAGCTTTTTTCACCACGACGCCTGCGCGGTGTCCGCACAGCTACTCGAACGCGAAACCGTGCTCGATGGCGAAGCCGGCCATGACCGGCGGCGTCGCATCGAAGACCTCCCGACGCCCGACGCCGTCTTCGGCCCGCAGATAGATGCAGGCCTTGCCGACCGGCCCATCACGCTCGACGACCCCCAGCCGTCCGCGGAGCGCCAATGCAGACGTCCAGGCGGAGGGTGCACGCCCCACCGCGCCCTCGCAAACGATCACGTCGTAGGTGTCGACGCCGGCCGGAACCTGCGACAGGTCCGCTTCGTCGAGGCGAGTCACCTGCAGGCCCAGGTGCTCCAGCACCGCAGCCGCATAGGGCGCGGCGATGGCCAAGGCGCGCTCGCCCGGCATCGGCCGGACCGCCTGCAGCAGCTTGGCCACGTCCCGCGGCTTCAGCAAGGCGCGACCCGGCGCGTACTCCACCTCGATATCGGCGTAGGCCAGATAGGTCTTGGCCGGCGGCAGGAACTGCTCGCGGGCCAGCTCGCGCATGGCGTCGTGCAGGCGCACGTCGGTGACGTCGGCAGGGCGAACCTGGCTTTCCACCATGTTCAACCGGGCGGCGGCGGGATCGGCCATTCAATGAAGTCCTAGGACGCACGAGAGTTGTGGTCGGCTTATAGGTCTGCGGCGCCAACCAAGGCAATCGCGCCCATTGGCCCCAGATCCTGGGTCCGAGGCCCGTTGCCCCCGCCCCGGCCTTCTGTTAGCGATCCGCCCCGGCGCGTGACGGCCACAGTCACGGGACTATATACGTCGAGAGACATCGAGCCCTGACAGGGCTCATGGCGGCCTGATGGCGGAGTGGTGACGCAGCGGACTGCAAATCCGTGCACCCGAGTTCGATTCTCGGTCAGGCCTCCAACCCTCCCCTGCTCGACCGAGCGGCCCTCAATACAATAGGTCGACGGCGGCGGTGATCGTCGCGCAGTAGCTATCAGATCGAACCGGGGAACTGCGCGCGCCGCGACCTGCGGCGCGCGCAAAGCCGTCAGAACTTGTAGTCGAGCCCGAGGCGGAACATGTTCGCCTTCACGGCGTCGTCCGGCGTGATCGTGACGAAGTTGTTGGTCACGGCCGAGCCCACCTTACCGAAGTCGGCGAAGAGCCACTCGCCCTTTAGCGACAGGTTAGGCGTGAACGCGTAGGCGCCGCCGAGCCCTCCGGCCCAGCCCGTCTTCGTACTGCTCGACGAGGCGGTCAACGTGTCCGTGGGGCTGCGGTTGTCAGAGAACGTGGCGTCGTATTTGAGCTCGCTAAAGGCAATACCGGCGGTCGCATAGCCCATCCATTGACCCCAAACGTAGCCGACCCGCGGCCGGATCGACACCATCCAGTCGGTCTTGATGTTCTGGCGTAGCGAGTAGGTGATCTGGGGATTGATCAGCAACGGCGACACCAACGTCTTGTCGTTGCTGTTCTTCAGATCCATGAAGGTCCAATCCCCCTCAACGCCGAACAGCCAGTCCCCCATCTGGTAGTTGTAGCCGCCCTCGATGCCACCGACGAAGCCGGTCTTTGTCTTGTCGTTGGAGGTCGCCGCGAGCGCGGCGGCGTCTTGGGGGTTGATGACGATCGCGCCATTGCCACTCGTCAGCGAGGCGCGGGCTCTCGTGTCGCCCCAGGCGCCGCCGGCGACACCTCCCACATAGAAGCCGGTCCATGGACCTGCGGCCTGGTCTTGCGCCATCGCCGGTGCGGCGACGGCCATGGCTGCGAAGGACGCCACGGCGGCGCCGAGGCGTAGGAAATCGTGGGTCATACTTTCCCTCTAGGACTGTTGGTTATGCAAGGATGGGAAGGGACGCCGTCGCAGGGACGGCGGGAACTCGTCGATGGATCATCAATGTCCTCGGCTTAGGAACTCCCCAGGGCCCGAAGTTCGCAGCCGCCCGCCGCGAAGTCTCTAAGGTCAAACCCCAATTCGGAATCTAGGGGTCGGTCGGAGTGACAAAAACATCGCGGCGTGGGCCGGGCGGCTACTTCGGATAGAGGAAGGTGGCGATGAACCGTGCGCCCCACTCAGGCCCGCCGCCGCCGACGGCGTCCCGGGCGAGGTAGACCCGCACCGCTCCGCCAAGCGAGACCCGCTGGTTCCCGAATTTATAGAGGTGGCTGACCGACATGTTGATCGGGATCGACCACTGGTCGCTTTGCCAGTTGTAGGTCGCCTCCGAATTGATGGAGACGGTGGTCGCGGTCGGACTCGTCCAGCTCAGGAAGGGCTGGACGAAGGTCGCATTGACCTTCTGGTGGTTGTTGCTGCCCAGGTCGGCGTAGGACCAGATGTGGTTGGCCAGGACGCCGTAGATCGTCGCGCCCTGCTGCTTGAGGATCAGGGCCGTCGGCCCTGCCCCCCATTTCTTGCTGCCCAGCTCCTCTTCGCCGGTCGGCCAGAGGAAGGCCGGGCCGATCGCCCAGGTCACCCCGTTGGCGGACGCCTTCGGCGAGAAGAAGAAGCTTTGGGTCGTGTCACCCAGCCCCCCCGCCGAGCCGGCGTCGGGCGAGACACGCTCCTGGTAGATGATCGGCACGATGGTCCGGATGATCAGGCTCCAGTTGTCGTTCAGGGACACCGGGATGACCGGCTGGACGTTGAGGGTGTAGCGGCCGCCATCCGAGGGCCCGAAGCAGCAGTCGTAGTTGAACTGGAACGGCACGCTGATCAGGTTCGACACCGGGTTGGAAAGCTTCTTGGCGAGTTCGGCGTTGCTGTCCTGGGCGCGAGCCGGGGCCGGCGCGACAAGGGCAAGCGCCGCCAAGGCCAGAAGACAGTAGCGGGTCATGGTACGCCCCCAGAGGTGCTGTGGGATGGCGAGGCTCAGCCGCCTGCCCGCGCAATGACATCGGGAGGAACCCGCAAGGACTGCTTGCCATTGCCCTGACCTGGAAGCGCCCGCCCCGCCCTTGCTTCGGGTCGGGTCGGGTTAGGTGTTCTTACGGAATTGATCGAGGCGCCAAGGCGCGCAGAATCGGCGATGCTCGGCAGACCAGCCAACCGAGGTTCATGACCAGACTCTGGCCTGCCTTCGTGCTCGTCCTGTTGCTCCTGGTGCTGGGGGCGGCCGCGGCCTATGCCACGGGCCGTCTACGGCGAGAGGCCGCCACTCTGCGCCGCCGGCTCGCTGAGCAGGAGGAACGCGAGGCCATCCTTCGCGCTGGATTGGACGCCGTCGTCGACGCCACAGTGGTGGCTGACGACGCGGGCGCCATCGTCTTCTTCAGCCACGCGGCGGAACAGCTGTTCGGTTGGACCGCGGCCGAGATCCACGGTCAGGACGTCAGAGTGCTGATGCCCCAGGCGGATGCCGAGGCGCACGACGGGCATATCCAGCGCTATCTACAGACCCGCGAGCGGCGGGTGATCGGTAGCTCGCGTCCCGTGACGGGGCGTCGAAGGGACGGCACTGAGTTCGCCATGGAGTTGCGGATCGGCGAGGCCCGCATCGGGCCCAGGCGGTATTTCACAGGCGCGGTGCGCGACCTGACGACGATCCGCGAGGCCGAACGTCGGTCCGACGAGTTGCACGCCCAGCTGACGCAGGTCTGGAGCCTCAACTCCATGGGCGAGATGGCGTCAGTCCTGGCGCATGAACTCAACCAGCCGTTGTCTGCGGTCGCCAACTACCTGAGGGCCGCACGGACCCTCATCGCCAACCTGGAAGTCGACGAGGATGACCTGATCGACGCGGTCTCGCGGGCCGGCGATCAGGCGGTGCGAGCCGGCGAAATCATCCGCACGATGCGCGATCTGGCGACCCGCGGCGGGATCGAACAGAAGCCCGAGAGCTTGTCCGCCATCGTTGAAGAGATTCATTTTATTATTAATTTAATGATCCGCGATGCTGGCGCGAGGATCTCCTACAAGCTTCACAGTAGCTCGGACACTGTGATAGCGGACCGCATTCAGATTCAACAACTTATAGTTAATCTGGTTCGCAATGCGATCGATGCAGTCGCCAAGTTTCCCGATAGAGAAGTTCGTATTTCCAGTCGACCAGACTCAGACGGTCGGTTGGTCGTGACAGTCGAGGACAGCGGTCCGGGTGTCGATCCAGCCGTCATGGGTCGGGTGTTCCAGCCTCTGGCCAGCACCAAGTCTACCGGAATGGGGCTAGGCCTATCGATATGTCGCGCTATAGTAGAAAATCACGGCGGGCGGATTTGGGTCGAACCCAGCCCGTTGGGAGGCGCTGCCTTTAGTTTTGTACTGGCGCGGACGGGTGTGAATGGTGACAACGTCGGCCGAGCGTACCGTGTTCGTCGTCGATGACGACGAGGCGGCGCTGGACTCGCTCGTCATGTTGCTGCGGTCGGACGGGCTCAACCCCAGCGGGTTTTCCAGCGCCACGGCTTTTCTGGAGGCCCTCAAGCCCGAGGCCCGGGGCTGCATCATCAGCGACGTCCGTATGCCGGGCATGGACGGCGTCCAGCTGATCAAGACGCTCAAGGCCATGCGCTGCCTGCTGCCGGTGATCGTTATCACCGGCCATGCCGACGTGACCGTGGCGGTCCAGGCGATGAAGTCCGGCGCCGCGGACTTCGTCCAGAAGCCCTATGAGAGCGAGCTGATCCTGCGCCTGGTCCGCGGTTGCCTGGAGGACAACGACGACGCCGTCGACGCCAGCGCCAAGCGCGACCGGGTGCGTCGCCGCATCGAAAGCCTCACGGCCCGCGAACGCCAGGTACTCGACCTGATCATGCAGGGCGCCAGCAACAAGATGGTCGCCGCAAACCTCAGCATCAGCCCCCGAACGGTCGAGATCTACCGGGCCAACGTCATGTCGAAGATGCGCGTCGACAGCCTGTCCGAACTGATCCGCCTGACGCTGTCGAGCGGCCTCACCTGACCTACGTAGATCTACCTAGGTAGTGGCGCTGAAGTGCAATCGGCGCGTGTGCATGCTTGATTCGCTCGCGTGATGACCAGGGTAGCGAAAACGCGGCTCCCAAGACCCGGCGCGAGCGTGGCCGGCTCGCAGGCGGACCGCCTCGCGGCTCTGCATCGAATGTCCGGCGCCCTGGCCCACGACCTGAACAACCTCCTGGGCGTCATCCTCGGCGCCAATGAGCGGCTGGTTGCGGAACTGCCTGAGGGCGGCGATCAGCGAGAGCTCGCCTTGCTCGGCCTGGAGGCCGCCGAACGCGGCGCCGGCCTACTGCGACGCACTCTGTCGCTCGCCCAAAAGGGTGCGGCGGAGTCCGATGCGATTGATTGCGTCGACGCCTTGCATGCCCTGCGTCGCCTCGCGCGTCAGGCGTTCAAGCCCGGCGTCAGCTTGAGGATTGCTGCGCCCGCCGCGCCGCTGCTCTGCACCGGCGACCGGACCGACCTCGAGATGGCGCTGCTCAACCTCTGCCTCAACGCAAGGCACGCGACAGCGGATGGCGGGGAGGTCTCGGTCGACGCGCGCCCGGTG
>DASXKT010000356.1:0-2677 GCA_036496685.1 Phenylobacterium sp. | reverse complement strand
CAAGGCCACGGCGATGACATTTGGGAGGTTCAATCCAACTGGATCCCGCTCTAGACGCCCGCTCCTATCGAACCGACGAGAAGGCGGTCGGCTGCAGGATCGCATTGGCGAGGTTGGCGACGATCGGGCCATTGCTTTCGGTTTCGGCGCGCACCTTCAGCCCTTCGGGATCGGTGATGAACGCCTGCCACTTGGCTTCCCGCTCCGCCAGCGAGTCCCACTGGATGAGGTAGACCAGCTCGTTGTTGGAGGGGCCGACGATCGTCGTCCAGAACCCGGCCTGGCGGATGCCGTGCTTTTCCCAGATCCGCAGGGTGTGCTTCTGGAACCGATTGAGCAGGTCGGGCAGCCTGCCCGGCGAGCAGGTATAGGTTCGCAGCTCGTAGATCATCTTGCTTACCTCCAGAGAGATGGATCGTGGCGGTCAGGATGGCGGCCGGGCGATCGCGAGGGTCGTCGCGGGGTCGAACAGGTGGATCTGGCGGCCATCGACGTGGAGGCGCTGTGCCGCGCCGGGCCGCGCGGTGAAGGCGCGGCCGAGCCGGGCCGAGACCTCTGCGCCGCCGCGGATGCTGGTGACCAGGATGGTCTCCGGGCCCAGCGCCTCGACCGCCACGACGGTCATGTCGACGGCGGTGCCGCCCTCGACCGGCTGCTCGTAGATGTCCTCGGGGCGGAGGCCGAGGATGACCGGCTTGTCGCGCCAGGCGGCGTAGGCCGGTTCATAGGCGGCGGGGACCGGCAGGTTGAGCTCGCCATGGCGGATGGCGAGGCCGCCGCCTTCGGCCACCACCCGGGCGTCGAGCAGGTTCATCGGCGGGCTGGCGAGGAAGCCGGCGACGAAGATGTTGGCCGGGTTGCGATAGACCTCGAGCGGCGGGCCGACCTGGACGATGCGGCCATCCTTCATGATGCAGATCCGCTCGCCCATCGTCATCGCCTCGACCTGGTCGTGGGTGACGTGGACGATGGTGCGGCCGAGCTTCTGGTGCAGCTTGACCAGCTCGGTGCGCATGCTGGCGCGCAGCTTGGCATCGAGGTTGGAGAGCGGCTCGTCGAACAGGAAGGCCACGGGATCGCGCACCAGGGCGCGGCCGAGCGCCACGCGCTGGCGCTGGCCGCCGGACAGCGCGCCGGGCTTGCGCTCCAGCAGGCCCTCGATGCCGAGCATCCCGGCGACTTCCCTGACCCGGCGGTCGATCTCGGCCGCCGGCGCGTGGCGCAGCCTGAGCCCGAAGCTGAGGTTGGAGCGCACCGTCATGTGAGGGTAGAGCGCGTAGTTCTGGAAGACGATGGCGAGGTTGCGGTCGCGCGGGTCGACGTCGTTGGCGCGCCGGTCGCCGAGATAGAGATCGCCCGAGCTGATGCTCTCCAGCCCGGCGATCATCCGGAGCGTCGTCGACTTGCCGCAGCCCGAGGGCCCGAGCAGGATCATGAACTCGCCGTCGCGGATATGGAGGTTGACGTCCTCCACCGCCTTCACGTCGCCGGGATAGGTCTTGTTGATGCCGATCAGCCGGATGTCGGTCATGGGGAACTCATGTCAGCGAGCGCATGTAGCGGTAGAGGTAGCCGGTCATCCCCAGGACGATGACCAGCAGGATCACCGAGATCGCCGAGGCCTGGCCGATGTTGAGGCCGTAGAAGGCCGAGCGATAGATGAAGTAGCTGATCAGGTCGGTGGCCGTGCCCGGCCCGCCGCGGGTCATGACGAAGATCAGGTCGAAGGTCTTGACCGCGAAGATCAGGCGGATCAGCAGCGTCACGACGATCACCGGCCGCAGCAGGGGCAGGGTGACGAAGAAGAAGGCCTGGATCGTCGAGGCGCCATCCATCCGGGCGGCCTCGTAGGGCTCGCGGGGCAGCGCCGACAGGCCCGCCAGCAGCAGGATGATCATGAACGAGACCTGGTGCCAGATGTCGACCAGCACCACGGTCCAGAAGGCGATGCCGGGGTCGCCCAGCCAGTTGACCGGCGGGATGCCGACGGTGCTGAGGAGGTAGTTCACGATGCCGAGCTCGGGGTGGAGGAACATGCGCCAGATCAGCGCGACCACCACCGGGTTGATCAGCAAGGGCATCAGCAGGATGAGGTAGTAGACGTCCTTGAAGCGGGTCACCGCATTGAGCATCAGGGCGACGGTGAAGCCGATCAGGAATTCCGTGAGGACGACGGCGACGACGAACTTCAGGGTGACCCAGAGCGATTCGCCGAAATAGTTCTGGCCGACCGCGGTGCGGTAGTTCTCCAGGCCGGTGAAGGTCTCGTAGTTGCGGTGGAGCAGGGTGTAGTCGAAGAAGCTGGTGAAGATGGCGAAGAACACCGGGAACAGCACGACCAGCACCAGGCCGAAGAGGCCCGGCGCGGTCATCATCCAGCCGAAGCGACGGTCGGCCCGCTCCAGCCGGTCGATTTGGGCTATCGACGCCATGGGATGAAGGGGCGGGTCGTCGACCCGCCCCCGATTGCGTTCGCTATTTCTGCAGGCCGGCCTTGGCCGCCAGCTTGTTGAATTCGTCGGCCGCCAGGTCGAGCGCCTGCTTGGCGTCCTTCTGGCCGGTCACCGCAAGGTTCAGCTCGCGGCCGAGCGCCTCGACGAACTCCACGGTGTAGACGAAGGTCGGAAACTCCTGAGCGGTGGCGACGAGGATCTTCAGCTGCCCCATCTCCGGCCGC
>DASXKT010000355.1:0-10181 GCA_036496685.1 Phenylobacterium sp. | reverse complement strand
GCTTGGCCACGCTGTGGCCCTGCAACAATGTGCGCACGCCAAAGGCATGGCCGTGCGCGCCGTTCTCCCCTACAAGCCGCCACCCTCCGAAATCCGCCCGGTCCATGTCCCTTCGCAACATCGCCATCATCGCCCACGTCGACCACGGCAAGACCACGCTCGTGGATCAGCTACTCGCCCAGTCTGGCGTGTTCCGCGCCAACGAGGCGCATGCCGAACGCGCCATGGATTCCAACGACCAGGAGCGCGAGCGCGGGATCACCATCCTCGCCAAGTGCACCTCCGTGCTCTGGCACGGTGAGGCCGGCGACACCCGGATCAACATCATCGACACGCCTGGCCACGCCGACTTCGGCGGCGAGGTGGAGCGGATCCTGGGCATGGTGGACGGCTGCGTCCTGCTGGTCGACGCCGAGGAAGGCGTCATGCCGCAGACCAAGTTCGTGCTCGGCAAGGCGCTGAAGATGGGCCTGCGCCCCATCGTCTGCCTGAACAAGGTCGACCGCCCCCACGCCGACCCGGACCGCGTGCTCAACGACGCCTTCGACCTTTTCGCAGCCATGGGCGCCACCGACGACCAGCTCGACTTCCCGCACCTCTACGCGTCGGGCAAGCAGGGCTGGGCGACGCTCGACATGGCCAAGCCCAATGACAACCTGGCCCCGCTGTTCGACCTCATCGTCAGCCACGTGCCGGAGCCGAAGGCGGTCGCCCGCAAGGACGAGCCCTTCCAGATTCTCTCGGTTCTGATCGAGAACGACCCATTCCTGGGCCGCCTGCTTACCGGCCGCATCGAGAGCGGCAAGGCGACGCCGGGCCTGGCCATCCACGCCCTCAGCATCGACGGCAAAGAGGTCGAGCGCGGCCGGATCACCAAGGTCCTGGCGTTCCGCGGCCTGAAGCGCCAGCCCATCGACGACGCCGAGGCCGGCGACATCGTGGCCATCGCGGGCCTCTCCAAGGCAACCGTGGCCGACACGCTCTGCGCCATGGAAGTCACCGACGCCCTGCCCGCCCAGCCGATCGACCCGCCGACCATCTCCATGACGGTGAGCGTCAACGACAGCCCGCTGGCCGGTCGCGAAGGCGACAAGGTGCAGAGCCGGGTCATCGCCGCGCGGCTGCTCAAAGAAGCCGAATCCAACGTGGCCATCCGGGTCAGCGAGACCGCCGAGAAGGACGCTTATGAAGTCGCCGGCCGCGGCGAACTACAGCTCGGCGTGCTGATCGAAAGCATGCGCCGCGAGGGCTTCGAGGTTTCCATCAGCCGCCCCCGCGTGGTCTTCCAGACCGACCCCGAGACGGGCGAGCGCATGGAGCCCATCGAGGACGTGATGATCGACGTGGACGAAGAGTTCACTGGTATCGTCATCGAGAAGCTTTCCGCCCGCCGCGCAGAGCTGAAGGACATGGGTCCGTCCGGCGCGGGCAAGACCCGCATCAGCCTGATGTCGCCGTCGCGTTCGCTGATCGGCTACCAGGGCGAGTTCCTTACCGACACCCGCGGTTCCGGCGTGCTGAACCGTGTGTTCAGCCACTATGAGCCCTACAAGGGCGCCATCGACGCGGGCCGCAAGGGCGTCCTGGTCTCCAACTCCGACGGCGAAACCGCGGCCTACGCCCTGTGGAACCTGGAAGAGCGCGGCACCATGTTCGTGGGCGGCGGCGAGAAGACCTACCAGGGCATGATCATCGGCGAGAACTCCCGCCAGGATGACCTTGACGTCAACCCGATGAAGGCCAAGCAACTGACCAACGTCCGCGCCTCCGGCAAGGACGAGGCCGTGCGCCTGACACCGCCGCGCCGCCCGACCCTCGAACAGGCCATCGCCTATATCGAGGAGGACGAGCTGGTCGAGGTGACGCCCAAGTCGATCCGCTTGCGGAAGAAGGTGCTGAACCCCTCCTTCCGCAAGAAACGCGTCAAGGAAGACTAGACGCCTGCTACGCGAGGCGTGAGATGAGGGGGATTGGAGTGCGCCCATGAGCCTCGTCGGCCCCGTCAAACCGCCTCGCCACTATCCGACCTCGGCGGCCAAGTGCGCCGATCTGGTCGTGCACATCGTCGGCCTGACGCTGGCGCTGGTGGGCGGGATCGTGCTGCTGGCCCTGGCTGTACGCGCGGGATCGATCACCCGGGTGGTGGGCGTCTCGATCTACGCGGCGGGCGTCATCGCCATGCTGGCCTTCTCCACCGCCTACAACTTCGCCAAGGCGCGCTATCGGCCGGTGCTGCGCCGGCTCGACCACGCCGGCATCTATCTGATGATCGCCGGCTCCTACACGCCGTTCACGATCCACAACCTGACCGGCGCCTGGGCCTGGGGCATGACGATCGCGGTCTGGTCGCTGGCTGCGATCGGCGCGTTCGCCAAGGTCTTCATCCCGATGCTCGATCGCCGCCTTGGCGCGGCGGTCTATCTAGCGCTGGGCTGGCTGGTCGTGGTGGCGCTGAAACCGATGATCCACCACGTCACCTGGGTGGCGCTGCTGCTGCTGGTGGCCGGCGGGGTGCTCTATTCGACGGGCGTGATCTTCTACGTGAACAAGCGCCTGAAGTTCGCGCGCGCCATCTGGCACGGCCATGTGGTCGCCGCTGCGGCCACACACTGGGCCGCGGTGCTCGTGGGCGTGGTCCTCGCCAGCAACACCTAGGCTTAGGCCAGGCTAGTAGACGCGCTCCATGAAGACGTCCGCGCGCACGTAGGCGGTCTCCACCGGCGCAAGGTCCACGAAGCCCATGGCGCGGTAGAGGCCGAGCGCCGGGGCAAGGCTGGAGTTGGTCTCCAGATAGAGCCGCGGCGCCCCGTCCGCGGCGCCTGCATCGATGCAGCGCTGCATCAGGAGCCGCCCGAGACCCGAGCCGCGCAGGGTCTCCGACACCGTCATCTTGGCGACTTCGTAGCCGCCGTCGGCCATCTTCAGGAGGGCGACACAGCCCACCGCCTCGCCGTCGTGAAGGGCCATGAAAATCCGGCCGCCCTTGTCGAGGATCTCGCCCTGCGGATTCCCCAGGACCTGGCGATCCTTGGGCTCGAGGGTGAAGTACTTGGAGATCCAGGCCTCGTTGAGCGTCTTGAACGCCGCGGCGTGCTCGGGCGTGAACTCGACGATCTCCATGGACGGACGCACTCCGGAATGGGCATGAAGGCGAAGCTCAGCCCTCATCCGATGATCTAATGGCCAACCCAATCTTCTCAACCCTGCCGATGACCGTCTTCGAGGAGATGTCGGGCCTGGCCAGGTCACTGGGCGCGGTGAACCTCGGCCAAGGCTTCCCGGATGATCCCGGGCCGGAGGCGATCCGCGCCAAGGCCGCCGACGCCGTGCTCAATGGCTACAACCAGTACCCACCCATGCCCGGCCTGCCGGAGCTGCGCCAGGCGGTGGCCGGCCACTATGGGCGCACCCAAGGGCTCGACCTCGACGCGCTCAGCGAAGTCACCATCACCTCCGGCGCCACCGAGGCTCTGGCTGCGGCGTTCCTGGGCCTGATCGAGCCCGGCGATGAGGTCATCGTCTTCCAACCGGTCTACGACTCCTATCTGCCGGTGATCCGCCTGGCGGGTGGGGTCCCGAAGCTGGTCAGCCTGCAGCCGCCGCACTGGCGGTTCGACCGCGCGACCCTGGAGGCCGCGTTCAGCGAGCGGACGCGCTTCGTAGTGCTCAACAACCCGAACAATCCGGCCGGCACGGTGCTGCCGCACGAGGACCTGGCGCTGCTCGCCGAGCTCTGCATCTCGCACGACGTGATCGCCATCTGCGATGAGGTCTGGGAGCAGGTGGTGTTCGGCAATGCCCGCCACCGGCCGCTGATCGCCTACCCCGGCATGCGCGAACGCTGCGTGAAAATCGGCTCGGCCGGCAAGATGTTCGGCCTGACCGGCTGGAAGGTCGGCTTCCTCTGCGCCGCGCCGCAGCTGACCCACAGCCTCGCCCGAGCCCACCAGTTCCTGACCTTCACTACCGCGCCCAACCTGCAGGCTGCCGTGGCCTGGGGCCTCGAGAACCCGGACGACTGGTTCCAGCAGATGCCGCGCGACCTGGAGCGATCCCGCGACCGGCTGGCCGAGGGCCTGAAGCGCGAGGGCTTCGCCACCCTCTCGTCGGAGGGAACCTACTTCCTGAACGTCGACCTGGCGGCCTCCGGCGTCACGGAGCCCGACCGCGCGTTCTGCCTTCGCGCGGTGAAGGAAGCCGGCGTGGCGGCCATCCCGGTCTCCGCGCTCTACGAGAAGGACCCGGTGACGTCGATTGTGCGCCTCTGCTTCTCCAAGCGCGACGAAACCCTGGATGCCGGCATAGAGCGCCTGGCGAAGGCGCGCGAGCTCACTCTCAGGCCGGCCGGTAGCGCCCCGGCGTCACCCCGAACGCCCGCTTGAAGGCGGCGATGAATGCGCTGGGGCTCTGGTAGCCGGCTTCCAGCGACGCGGCGGTGACCGAGGCTCCGGCGCTCAAGGACACCACGCCCTGCTGCATCCGCGCACGGCGCCGCCAGGGCTCCAGCGGCAGGCCGGTCTCGGCGAGGAACAGGCGCTGCAGGGTGCGCAGACTCGCGCCCGCGCCTCTGGATAGGTCGGCCAGGGTTCGCTCGTCGCCCGGGTTCGCCAGGATCCGCTCGGCGAGGCCGCGGGCCCGGTGATCCTTCGGCAGCGGCAGGTCCAGCGGCGGCGTCTCGTCGACTGACAGCAGGTCGATCAGCAGGCCGCCCAGCCGCTCATGCTCCGGCTCGCCCTCGCGCAGCATGCCCAGGCGCACGATATGCAGGATCAGCTCGCGCAAGAGCGGCGCGACCTCCAGCGCCCGGCACCTGGCGAGGCGGCGCTCGGGGTCGACGGGCGTGAGGTAGAGCGAGCGCATGGCAACCGCGCCGCGCATCTCGATCCCGTGGGGCATGTTCGGCGGCAACCAGATGGCGCGAGTGGGCGGCACCAGCCAGGCGGCGTGCGGCGTCTCCACCTGCATCACCCCGCTGACCGCATAGACCAGCTGTGCCCAGGGGTGGGTGTGGACATCCAGCCGATGACCGTTGCGGAAGGTTTCCGCCAGGCCGCGGACGGGAAAACCGTCGGGATCGGGCTCGATTTGGCGCGTTAGCGACATCGAACGTCAGACTAGCGCAAGCACGCCGTCATCCGAAGCCTTAGCTTCGCTTCCGGAGGACCTACGCCATGCCAGCGACCCTGCGCCACTTCTCGATCAACGCCGACGATGTCGCCCGCGGTCGACGCTTCTACGAGGCCGTATTCGGCTGGACCTTCACGCCCTGGGGCCCGCCTGGCTTCTACCTGACCCAAGGCGCCGGCGTCGGAGGCGGCCTGCAGGGCCGGCGCGACATCGAAGGCCAGAAGATGCCGGGACTGGAGATCACCTTCGCCGTCGACGATATCCCCGCCACGATCGCCGCCATCGAGGCCAACGGCGGGACGATCATCATGCAGCCCGTGGTCATCGAGACCGTCGGCGAGTTGATCTACTTCCGGGACAGCGAGGGCAATATCGCGGGCGCGATGAAGTACCTGCAGGGCGCCGCCTGATGGCCGTCCTGGCCGATCCCGCGCTGCAGGCCCTCGTCGACCGCCTGCACGCCGAAAGCACCGCCCAGGAGCCTGAGACGGGCGCCTGGTTCTCCGAGCGCGCCAAGAAAGGCGAGCTGTCCTGGGAGGGCCTCGACGAGAAGTCCCACCGCTACATGGCCGACAAGCTGGTGGCGCTGGAACCACCGAAGGCCGAGTTCTGCCACCTGCTGTGCCGCGCCATCGGCGCCCGACGCGTGGTGGAGGTCGGCACCTCGTTCGGCGTCTCGACGCTCTATCTCGCCGCGGCGGTCAGGGCCAACGGCGGCGGCGTGGTGATCGGGACGGAGCACGAGCCCACCAAGGCTGCGGCGGCCCGCGCCAACTTCGCGCAAGCCGGGCTCTCCGACCTCATCGACCTGCGCGAAGGCGACCTGCGCGAGACGCTAAAGACGATCGACGGACCCGTAGACTTCGTCCTCATGGACATCTGGACCGAGATGGCCCGGCCGGCGATCGAGCTGATCGCCCCACACCTTCGCACCGGCGCGGTCATACTCGCCGACAATACTGCCCGGGTGCGCCACGCCTATGGTCGCTTCTTTGAATTCGTTGAGGATCCCGCGAACGGCCTGCGCGCGATGACCCTGCCATTCGACGGGGGGCTGGAGATGATCGTCAAGGCGTAAGGCGAAGCTTTGTCGTAATCACCCCCCTCGGATGTCTTCCTGGACGCCTACTCAGATAACCTGTGATGCTGTTCAGTTGACGCCGTACAGCCATCCGGAGATCTGTCATGAGCCACGTTGGAAGCTGCTTCTGCGGCGCGGTGAAACTGGAAGTCAGCGGCGAGGTGCAGGGCATGGGCTATTGCCACTGCAATTCCTGCCGCACCTGGTCCGGCGGCCCGGTGAACGCTTTCAGCCTATGGAAGCCCGAGGACGTGAAGGTCACCCAGGGCGCCGAGCACATCGTCACCTACCACAAGACCGAGGTGAGCTACCGGAAGTCGTGCGCCAAATGCGGCGGCCACCTGATGACCGACCATCCGCCGCTAGGCCTAGTGGACGTGTTCGCCTCGACGATCCCGACCCACAAGTTCCAGCCCGGCCTCCACATCAACTACCAGGAGACCGTGCTGCCGATGAAGGACGGCCTGCCCAAGCTCAAGGACTTCCCCAAGGAGTTCGGCGGCTCAGGCGACACGATGGCCGAGTAGCCCGCGCCCCGCGAAACGGCGGGCGGCGTCAGCAGGTCGAGCCGCCGTCCACCACGATGGTCTGCCCCGTTGTCCAGGCGCCGGCGCGTGAGGCCAGGTAGACCGCTGCGCCCGCCAGGTCGTCGGGTTCGCCGAGGCGGCGCAGCGGCGTACCGGAGCTCGCCCGCTTCTCGCCTTCCGGGGTGTCCCAGAGCGCCTTGGCGAAGTCGGTCTTCACCAGGCCCGGCGCGATGCAGTGGACCCGGATGTTGTGGGGTCCGAGCTCCTGGGCGAGGTTGCGGGCGAGCTGCATGTCGGCGGCCTTGGAGATGCAGTAGGCGCCGATCACCGTCGAGCCGCGCAGGCCGCCGATCGAAGAGACGATGATGATCGCCCCGTCCTTCCGTTCCTTCATCTCCGGCGTGACCATGCCGATCATCCAGTTGTTGGCCACGATGTTGTTGGACAGGATCTTGCTGAACGCGTCGTCGGTGATGTCGAGCTGGCTGCCGTAGTAGGGGTTCGACGCCGCGTTGCAGACCAGGATGTCGATTTTCCCGAACGCCTTGCGGGTCTCGTCCATCAGCCGCTGAAGGTCGTCCTTCGACGAGATGTTGGCCGGGACCGCGATGGCGTGGCCGGCGCTGCGCGCGTTGATCGCCGCGGCCACCCCTTCGCAAGGGCCCGCCTTGCGCGAGGAGATCACCACCTTGGCGCCGTGGGCTGCCATCTGCTCGGCGATGGCCTTGCCGATGCCGCGCGAGGAGCCGGTGATCACCGCCACCTTGCCGGTCAGGTCGAACAGCTTGCCGGTCAGGCTGGTGGTCTTGTCCATCACGTCGCTCATGGGCGCGCTCCTCTGAAACGTTCGTTTGATTTTGCGGCCATTTGCGATGCCGGCTGTCCCCGGGTCAAGCGGGCTCAGCCGGCGAGCGCCCGCTCCATCCTGACGACACGGATCCTCCCCGCCTCGGGGTGCGTGACATCCATCTCGTCGACCCTGTGGAAGCCGAGCCCTTCATAGAAGCGGGCAAGGTCGGGGTGGCAGTCGAGCCGCAGGCGATCGCGGGGGAGGGCCCTTGCCAGGCCCTCGGAATGATCGATCAGCGCCGCGGGCAGGCCCATTCCGGCATAGGCGCGGCGGACGGCGAGCTTGTGCAGGTAGGCCGCCTCACCGGGCGGACGATCGGGCCAAAACAACGGGTCCTCCGGCTCCACGATCAGCACGCCGGCGATCTCGCCGTCCGCCCTGGCGGTCAGCATCTCGCCGCGCGCGATGAAGGGGGCAGCGAACGCCTCGTCCAGCAGCGCCGGGTCCCAGAGCTGAGAGCGCCAGGTCGTGATCCAGCGCGCCGCTTCCTGCAGGACGGCGGCCACCGCCGGCGCGTCCCCTGCCTCCGCGAGGCCCAGGTCGAATTTCGGATTGGCCATCGGGTCTCCGGTGCAGAATGCCGCAGCCAAAGCTAGCGGCGCCGCCGATCAGCGACAATCGTCCCGGGCCGTTCTAGGCTCCGCCGCTCAACTCGGGGAATGTCTCACATGCGTACGTTGGGCCGGATCGCGCTGGGGATCGTGTTGGTCTTCGCGGTGCTGATCGCCGTGGTGCTGGTGCGGACCTTCACCTTCAAGGCGCCGGCCGCGGCGGACATCGGCTCGGTGAAGATCGCGCCGCCGATCACGGTCGACGTGCCGGCCGCCGCCCAGCACCTGTCGCAGGCCGTCCAGATCCAGACCGTCAGCCACCAGGACCGGGCCGACGACCAACCGGCCGAGTGGCAGCGCCTGCACGACTTCCTGCAGACGACCTATCCCGCCGCCCACGCCGCCATGACCCGCGAGATCGTGGCCAACAACACGCTGGTCTACACCTGGAAGGGGTCAGACCCCTCGCTCGCCCCCGTCGTGCTGATGGCTCACCAGGACGTCGTACCGGTGACCCCAGGAACCGAGGGCGACTGGAAGCATCCTCCCTTCGCCGGCGAGATCGCCGACGGCGCGGTCTGGGGCCGAGGCTCGATCGACGACAAGGGCTCGCTGATCACCCTCTTCGAGGGCGTGGAGGCCCTGGCCAAGCAAGGTTTCAAGCCGCGGCGGACGGTGATGATCGTCTCCGGCGAGGACGAAGAGGTGCGCGGCGTCGGCGCCCGGGCGGCAGCGGCCCTGCTCAAATCGCGCGGGATCAAGGCGCAGTTCGTGGTCGATGAAGGCCTGGCGGTGATCGGCGACAATCCGGTCACCGGCGGGCGGCTGGCGCTGATCGGCACCGCCGAGAAGGGCTATGCGACCCTGGTGGTCACGGCCAAGGCCGAGGGCGGCCATTCGTCGGCTCCGCCTGCCGATGGCGGCGGCGTGGTGGCGCTCTCCCGCGCCGTGGCGGCCATCGACGACCACGGCTTCCCGATGAATTTCCGGGGTCCCGGCGCGGACATGCTGAAGACGCTGGCGCCGGGCGCCGGTTTCCCGGTGCGCATGGCGGTGGCCAACGCCTGGCTCTTCAAGCCGGCCCTCGTCAAGCAGATCGGAGCCAGCCCGGCGGGCGCAGCCCTGCTGCACACCACCATCGCCCCGACCATGCTGAAGGGCAGCCCCAAGGAGAACGTCCTGCCGCAGGACGCCACCGCCTGGATCAACTACCGCATCGCCCCTGGCGACACCTCGGCCGGTGTCATGGCGCGCGCGAAGCAAGCCGTCGGCGCCCTCCCGGTGACGCTGTCCTGGGTCGCCAAGCCCGAGGAGCCCTCGCCGGTCTCATCCACCGGCTCTGACGGCTGGAAGGTCCTGACCGCCGTGGCCGGCGAGGTCACCGGCGCGCCGGTCGCCCCCAGCCTGGTCACTGCCGGCACCGACAGCCGCTACATGCAAGGGGTCGCCACCGACGTCTACCGGTTCCAGCCGATGGACTTCTCCATGAAGGACACCGGCATGATCCACGGCACCAACGAGCATCTGACGCTGAAGAACCTCGAGCAGAGCGTGCAGTTCTACGCGCGCCTGATCGCCACGGCGGCCAGCTAGCCACCTTCAGTGAGCGCGCGCCGGGCCCTCCATGGCCAGTTGCCCGCGCACGTTCAGGGGCGCGAAGTGGGCCCGATACTCAGTCGGCGTCATCTTGGTGATCCGCTTGAACAGGCTGCGGAAGAAGGCCACGTCGTCGTAGCCGACGTCCGAGCTGATCGCCTGGATCGGCTTGGCGTCGCGCTCCAGCATGGTCTTTGCGGCCTCGATGCGCACCGCCTGCAGATAGTCAGCGGGCAGGCGTCCGGTGGCGGCCTTGAAGTGCCTGACGAAGGTCCGGACGCCTAGCCCCGCGCGGTCGGCCAGGGACGGGATCGCCACGTCCTCCCGGAAGTTGGCCTGCATGAACGCCTCGGCGTCGCGGATCTTCTCGTTGTTGTGCGGCTTCGAGACCGGGAGCATGGCGAAGCCCGACTGATGGGTCCGCGGCATCGGCAGCAGCAGCGACTTGG
>DASXKT010000354.1:0-2234 GCA_036496685.1 Phenylobacterium sp. | reverse complement strand
CAGTCCATCAGCTCGGCAATCTCGCGATAGCCGACCTCATGGAAGTAGGTCAGGTCGACGACGGCCCGGTGATCGGGGGACAGCTCGCTGATCGCGGCGAGCAGCGCCTGCTGGGCCTGGCGCTGCCGCAACTGCTGCTCGGGCCCGGCTTCGCCGCTCGGCCGCGCCTCGGCTTCGCGATCCTCGACCGGCTCGTCATGGCGTCGCAGCGCCTTCAACGCGGTGCGGTAGGCGATCGCGAAGATCCAGGTCGAGACCTTGCTGCGGCCATTGAACCGCTCTGGCTGTTTCCAGACCACCAGCATGGTGTCGTTGAGCACCTCTTCGACCAGATGCGGCCGGCGCAGGACGACCCCGAGGAAGCGCGTCAGCCGCGGATGGTATTCGCGATAGAGTTCCTCGAACGCCTTGAGGTCCTTCTCGGCGATCCTGGCGAGAAGGCGCAAATCGTCGTGCGGCGCCTCTGGAGAGGTCGTCCGGGGTTCGCTGCCGGCCGCACCCTGCCTGCCATACATCGGCTGCCCTCAACCAACTCCCTAGATTCCCATACCGGGCCGAAAGGTTCAAACGCCTTCGCTGTCAGGCCTGTTTTTCTTGCCAGTCCCACCGCGGCGACCGCACGGCCGTAGGCCACTTCCTTTTCTTTCCAGCTTGTTGAACCGCAACCGCCCGGCTCGGCATCTACGGGTGCTGAGGTGCGCGGCGCTCGGGGGACCGCGGCCGCTCAGCGACATCGCAGAGGACTCGCCCCGATGAAAACAGCAACGGCCGCGGCCGCCTTCGCCCTGAGCCTGATGGCGTCCACCGCCCTGGCGGCGCCGCATCCGCTCAGCGACGCCCAGATGAGCCAGGTCGTGGCGGGGGAAGACTTCGTCGTCGTCAACGAAATCTCCGACACCAACACGGAAGGCGCCAACCCGGCCGACCCGTTGCTGGTGAACGCCTGGGGGCTCTCGGCTGCGCCAGCGGGCGGACCGCTGTGGGTGGCGAACAACGGCACCGGCACGTCGACGCTTTACGACTTCACCAGCTTCTCGAAGATTCCGCTGAACGTGACGATCCCTGGCCCCCATGGCGCCGAGGGAACGCCGACCGGAACCGTGTTCACCAACCTGGCGCTCAACACCTTCCCGGTTTCCGAAGGCGGCGTCAGCGGCCACAGCTTCTTCCTGTTCGACTCCGAGGACGGCACCATCTCCGGCTGGGCGCCGACCGTGGACCCAACCAGCGCAATCATCGCAGTGAACCAGTCTGCGAGTGGCGCGGTGTTCAAGGGCCTGGCGATCACCAACTCCGGCAAAGCCGACGCATCAGCAAAGATCTACGCGGCGGACTTCAGCCAGAACCGCGTGGAGGTGTTCAACAGCCAATTCCACCAGATCGGGTCATTCACCGACCCGGCGCTTCCGCCTGGGTACGCGCCGTTCAATGTCCAGGCGCTGAATGGCAAGATCTACGTGGCCTTCGCGCTGAGGGGTCATGGGCTGGACGAAATGCACGGCGCCGGTCTCGGCATCGTCGATGTGTTCGATCCTCATGGCCACAAGATATCGACGCTGGTGACCGGCGGACTGCTCAATGCGCCCTGGGGCCTGACGATCGCGCCGAAGAGTTTCGGTCAGCTGGCCGGCGCGCTGCTTGTAGGCAATTTCGGCGACGGCAAGATCAATGCTTATGACCCCACCACCGGCGCATACCTGGGCACGGTGCACTCGCCCGGCGGAGTTCCGATCTCGATCGACGGTCTTTGGGCCATGCGCCAGGGCCCCGACGGGTCAGTGATCTTCTCGTCAGGCCCCGACGACGAGGCTCACGGTCTTGTCGGCGTCGTTCGTCCGACCTCGGCGCCGGCGTCATGGGCGTTACAATCACACGTTGTGCTGGGTCACCACTGAGGCCAGTCGGCAGGCCGGTGACTCATCCGAAGAAGCGCGCCTGGCTAGCCCGAAAGGCAGCCTGTCTCGCCGCGGCGGCCCTCGTTGCACCCGTCCCTCACACGGCGGGGGCCGCCGCGAATGGGGCCGCCGGGCCGGGCGGCCGGGGCGCCAAGGTCGTCCGCTCGATCCTGGAGCTTCGCGACCAACAGGTCGTGCGCCAGAAGTGGGACCTGACCTGCGGCGCATCGGCGATCGCCACGGTGCTTACCTATCAGTTGGGAAGACCTGTCAGCGAAAGAGAGGTCGCCGTCGCGATACTGCGGCGCACGACGCCATCGCTGGTGCGTAGCCGCCTAG
>DASXKT010000353.1:0-4070 GCA_036496685.1 Phenylobacterium sp. | reverse complement strand
GCATGGCCAGAGGCGATCCGGACAATGTCTCGCTCCCGAGCGCCGCCTATGCCCGCGCGGCGTTGAACCTGCTCGACGGCTTCAAGACCGACAGCGGCGTCATGCTGGAACTCTTCGGCGAGCCCTACGGCATCCCGGATCAGGAGACCTGGGCGCGCTATATCAGCAAGATCAACTCGATGATTTCGGCGATCCGGGCGGACGGGGCGCACAACATCCTGATCGTCGAACCGCTGAACCAGAAGTTCCAGACCGAAGCCCCTGGGTCTGCCTACCCGGGTGGGGTGACGGACCCGTTCCACCAGATTCTGTGGGCCATTCATCCCTATTTCGATCCAGTGACGTCGTTCGTCGGAGCGGATTTGTCGAAGTGGGATCTCTACTTCGGGAACTTCGCCGCAACCCACCCGGTCATCGTCAGCGAGTGGCATGCCAATGTCGGACCGCTCGGGAATCTGCACTACGAATGGTGCAGAACCCACCCAGTTGACACAGTGCGTCGCGCGTTCATTTACTTCGCCAACCGAAAGATTGACGGGGTGATCGGGTGGGCGTTCGATGGCAGAGGCTATGTCATCGTGAATGGGTATAAGAAAAGGCCCGATGGATCAGAGTATTTGAGCAGCCAGCCGACCAGCTACAACTATGCCGACATCGGCTGCGGCACGGAAAGGTCGCCGCAGGTTGGGCGTAATTTCGGAGAGTTGCTGAAGGATTATTTCGCCGGCCGAGTCCCGAACCAACCCATCCGGCAGACAATGAGCCCGTCTCAGTAGATCGCTGGCGGACCGCAGACCTCCCGGCGGCGTGACGGCGACCCCGTGGGCGGCCGCCCCCTCGGGGAACGTCACGGCGAGGTGGCTGCGGCCTCCAACAGGGCGACGCCCTCCAGAAACAGTGCGCGCTGAGCCGGGGCCCGGTACATCTGCTCGCCCATCTCCCGGATGGTCATCGAGGTGCGCAGCGACATCGCCTCGAGCGCCGCACGGGCCGCGGCCAAGTCGCCGAGATGAGCATGGCAGGAGGCGAGGCCGGCGTGAACCTGCGGGATCGCGGGGTTGAGATGCGCGCACTCATTCATCGCCGCGATCGCCTCGGCGAACCGGCTCTGGGCGAAGAGCGCGGCGCCCAGCATGCCGATCTGGGTCGCCCGCAGCGGCGACAGCGGGTCGAGCCGCATCGAGGTCTCGATGTGGTCCTGGGCGCGCCCGGCGTCGCCGAACGAGATCTCGTAGTTCGCGGCGGTTACGTGGGCGATGGCCGAGGCCGGGTTAAGCGCCAGCGCCCGCTTGAACAGCGCCGTGACATCGTCGTCGGAGTCCTGCGAGAGCACGCTGGCCGCCCGGATCAGCACCTCGGGATCGTCGCCTGAAGCGCGCAGCGCCTGGCGCGCCAACTCGACCGCGCGGCGGCGGTCGTCTTCCGGGTGATCGGTCCAGGTGAAGCCGCGGTCGCGCGAATGCGCGCTGGCGGCCAGCGCCAGGGCGGCGCCGTAGTCGGGGTCGAGCTCGATCGCCCGGTGCAGCAGGCGCAACGCCTCGACATTGCGCTCGCGGGTCGAGGCCCGGTAGTGCGGAAGGGCGCGCAGGTAGAGGTCGTAGCTGTCCTGCCGGTCCGTCGGCCGCTCGCTGGCGCGCTGGATCTCGCTCTCGCGCACCGCCGGCTCGATCGCGCCGGCGACGTGCAGCGCAACCCGGTCCTGCAGCTCGAACAGGTCGGCCACCTCGTCCTCGAACCGCTCGGCCCAGACCTGTGCCCCGCTCGCCCCGTCCACCAGTTTGACCGCGATCCGCACCCGGCCGCCGGCCTTGCGCACGCTGCCGTCGAGCAGATAGCGCACGCCCAGGCTGCGCGCCGCCTCCAGCGGCCCGATCCCCCGGTTCTTCAGGCTCAGGCTGGAGCCGCTGCCGACGACGAATATGGAGCGGTAGCGACCGAGCGCGGTCGCGATCTCCTCGACCATGCCATCGGCGAAGTACTCCTGGTCCGGATCACCCGACAGGTTGGCGAACGGCAGGATGGCGATCGACGGCTTGGCGCCCCGCGCCGGAGGCAACGGCGCGACCTGGACCGGCGTCGCGGACCCGCGCACCAGATGCGCGATCGCCGTCTCGACCTTGCGCCAGGCCGGCGAGTTGGTATCTCCGCTCCACCCGGCGAGGTCGTCGCACTGGATCTGATTGAAGGGCATCGGTGGAACCGAGCCATCCACGCTGAGCTGCACCAGCTTGCCGGCGCCGCGAGCGACGTCCGCCTCGGCGCGCACCCAGTCAGACTTCACGGCTTCAGCCGACCAGATCACCAGCACCGCCCTGGCCGCCCGCAGCCGTTCCTCGATCACGTCGGCGTAGGGCCGGTGCGGCGGCAGTTCGTCGTCGCGCCAGACGGCGTACCCCGAGGCTCGCAGGGCCTCGACGAAGCGCAACGCCGCCGCCTCCGCCTTGCGCGCATAGGAGATGAACACCTCGGACATCGCCGCTCCGACCGGCCTCCAGACTAGCTGTCCCCCATAAGACGCGGAAGCGGTCATCCTTTCGACAGCAGCCGTTGCGCGGCGGGGCTGCGGTGGCTATCTCCCCGCGACTTCCCCACACCCGCGAGAGACCCGGAGCCCGTATGGCCGCCCAGTACATTTTCCAGATGCAGGGACTGACCAAGGCCTGGCCGGGCGGCAAGAAGCTGTTCGAGAACGTCTGGCTGTCGTTCTACCCCGACGCCAAGATCGGCGTCGTCGGCGTCAACGGCTCGGGCAAGTCGACGCTGCTGAAGATCATGGCCGGCATCGACACCGAGTTCGCCGGCGAGGCGAAGCCGTTCGAAGGCACCAAGATGGGCTACCTGGAGCAGGAGCCGCAGCTCGACGAGCAGCTCAACGTCTGGGGCAACGTCGTCGCCTGGTGCGAGGAGAAGAAGATCGTCGACCGCTACAACGCCGTCGCGGCCAAGCTGGGCGACGACTACACCGACGAGCTGATGGAGGAGATGACTGCCCTCCAGGAGAAGATCGACGCCGGTGACCTCTGGGACATCGATTCGAAGATCGAGATGGCGATGGACGCCCTGCGCTGTCCGCCAGACGACTGGCCGGTCGACAACCTTTCGGGGGGCGAGAAGCGGCGCATCGCGCTGGCGCGGCTGCTGCTCTCCAAGCCCGACATGCTGTTGCTGGACGAGCCGACCAACCACCTCGACGCCGAGAGCGTCGCCTGGCTGCAGCACCACCTGGAAGCGTTCCCCGGCTGCGTGATCCTGGTCACCCACGACCGCTACTTCCTCGACCAGGTGACCAAGTGGACGCTGGAGCTGGATCGCGGCCGGGGCCTGCCCTACGAGGGCAACTACTCCGGCTGGCTGGAGCAGAAGACCAAGCGCATCGTGCAGGAGCAGTCCGAGAGCGAGGCGCGCCAGCGGGCAATGACCCGCGAGCTGGAATGGGTGCGCTCCAACGCCCGCGCCCGCCAAGCCAAGTCCAAGGCCCGTCTGGCCGCCTATGACCGCATGGTCACCGAGCAGGAGCAGATGCGCCAGGCGCAGAGCCATGCGGTGATCCAGATCCCGCCGGGACCTCGCCTGGGCAATGTCGTGCTCGAGGTCGACAACCTGGAGAAGGAGTACGGCGACAAGGTGCTGTTCAAGGGCCTGTCGTTCAAGCTGCCGCCCAACGGGATCGTCGGCGTCATCGGCCCCAACGGGGCCGGCAAGTCGACCCTGTTCCGCCTGATCACCGGCCAGGAGACGCCCGACGCCGGGACCTTCCGCCTGGGCGAGACCGTCAAGCTGGCCTACGTCGACCAGAGCCGCGACGATCTGGATCCGGACAAGACCGTCTGGCAGGTGATCAGCGGGGGGGTCGACGTGATGAAGGTGGGCGGCCGCGAGATCGCCAGTCGCGCCTATGTGGGTTCCTTCAACTTCAAGGGCGGCGATCAGCAGAAAAAGGTGAGCCTCCTGTCCGGCGGCGAGCGCAACCGGGTCCACCTGGCCAAGACCCTGACCACGGGCGGCAATGTCATCCTGCTCGACGAGCCGACCAATGACCTGGATATCGAGACCCTGCAGAACCTGGAAGA
>DASXKT010000352.1:0-16170 GCA_036496685.1 Phenylobacterium sp. | reverse complement strand
GCCGTCCACCACTGCCTTGAACGAGCGGATGGTGTCTTCCAGGCTGACCAGCACGCCGGGCGTGTTGGTGAACTGCTCGGCCACATGGAACGGCTGTGACAGGAAGCGCTGGATCTTCCGAGCGCGGGCGACCGTCAGCTTGTCCTCTTCCGACAGCTCGTCCATCCCGAGGATGGCGATGATGTCCTTGAGCGCCTTGTACTGCTGCAGGGTCTCCTGCACGCGACGGGCAACCAGGTAGTGTTCTTCGCCGATCACCAGCGGGTCCATGATCCGCGAGGTCGAGTCGAGCGGGTCCACCGCCGGGAAGATCGCCTGGGCGGCGATGTCGCGGCTGAGCACGGTCGTCGCGTCCAAGTGGGCGAAGGAGGTCGCCGGCGCCGGGTCGGTCAGGTCGTCGGCGGGGACGTAGATCGCCTGCACCGAGGTGATCGAGCCCTTCGAAGTCGAGGTGATGCGCTCCTGCAGGTTGCCCATCTCGGTGGCCAGCGTCGGCTGATAACCCACGGCCGAGGGAATGCGGCCCAGGAGCGCCGACACTTCCGAGCCGGCCTGGGTGAAGCGGAAGATGTTGTCGATGAACAGCAGCACGTCCTTGCCTTCCTGGTCGCGGAAGTACTCCGCCTGGGCCAGGCCGGTCAGGGCGACGCGGGCGCGGGCGCCCGGGGGTTCGTTCATCTGGCCGTAGACCAGGGCGCACTTGGAGCCCTCGGTCGAGCCGTTGGCCTTCGGGTCCACGTTCACCTTGGACTCGATCATCTCGTGATAGAGGTCGTTGCCTTCGCGAGTCCGCTCACCAACGCCGGCCAGCACGGAGTAGCCGCCGTATGCCTTGGCGATGTTGTTGATCAGCTCCTGCATGGTCACGGTCTTGCCAACGCCGGCGCCGCCGAACAGGCCGATCTTGCCGCCCTTGGTGTAGGGGCAGAGCAGGTCGATAACCTTGATCCCGGTGACCAGCACTTCGGCCGAGGTGGATTGCTCGGCGAAGGACGGCGCCTCGCGGTGGATCGGCGAGGTGAAGGTGGTGGCGATCGGGCCGGCTTCGTCGATCGGGTCGCCGATGACGTTCATGATGCGGCCGAGCGTGGCCGGACCCACCGGCACGGTGATCGGACGGCCGGTGTCGACCACCGGCTGACCGCGAGTCAGGCCTTCGGTCGTGTCCATGGCGATTGCGCGCACGGTGCTCTCGCCCAGGTGCTGGGCGACCTCGAGCACCAGGCGGAAGGTCTCGCCGGTCCGCTGGTCGGTGTTGGTGGTTTCCAGCGCGCTCTGGATCGGCGGCAGGTGGCCGTCGAACTCGACGTCGACGACGGCGCCGATGATCTGCACCAGGCGGCCGGTGGCGACGCCCTTGGCGGCGACAGGAGCGGCGGACTTGCCGGCGGCCTTAGGGGCGGCGGGCTTCTTCGCGGCGGCCTTCGGAGCGGCGGGTTTCTTGGCGGCGGTGGTCGTAGCCATGGGGTCCAGTTCTTTCGGTCTAGAGCGCTTCGGCGCCGGAGATGATCTCGATCAACTCCTTGGTGATCTGCGCCTGGCGTGAGCGGTTGTACTGCAGGGTGAGGCTGGCGATCATGTCGCCGGCGTTGCGGGTGGCGTTGTCCATCGCCGTCATCTGGGAGGCGAAGAACCCGGCCTGGTTCTCCAGCATGGCGGAGAACACCTGGGTGGTGATGTTGCGGGGAAGGAGTTCCTCGAGGATGGTCTCCTCGTCGGGCTCGTACTCATAGACCGCGCCCTTCAGATCGATGGGCTGGGCCGCGGCCTGCACCTCGGCCGGGATCAACTGCTTGGCGGTCGGGGTCTGGGTGACCACCGACTTGAACTTCGAGAAGAACAGCGTGACCACGTCGACTTCGCCGGCGTCGAACAGCTCGCGGATCTTCGCCGCGACCTCCTCGGCCACCGCGAGCGACGGGTTGCCGCCGGCCTCGAAGGTTCCGGCCGAGCGATCGCCGGCCAGACGCTTCAACTGGTCGCGCGCCTTGCGGCCGACGGTCAGGACGCGAACATCCTTGCCCTCGGCGGACAGTTGGTTGATCCGCTCACGCGCCGCGCGAACGATCGAGGAGTTGAAGCCGCCCGCCAGGCCGCGGTCGGACGTCGCAACGACGATCAGGTGCCGCTGCGCCGAGCCGGTCCCGACCAGCAGGCGCGGAGCGCCCTCGCCGGAGACCCCGGCCGCCAGATTGGCGATCACCGCAGCCATCCGCTCGGCGTATGGCCGTGCGTTCTGGGCGTTTTCCTGCGCGCGCCGGAGCTTTGCCGCCGCGACCATCTGCATGGCTTTCGTGATCTTCTGCGTGGCTTTCACGCTTCCGATCCGATTGCGCATCTCTTTGAGGCTAGCCATCCGCGCCTCAGACCTTTCTGAACAACCACCATGTGCTGTCGTCGATCACGGTCGTCCGTCGCCAGAAGAAACCGCAGTCGACCAGGCACAGGTCGGGAAACATATCCATGTAGAGCGAGCCGAAATCGTTCTTGAACAGGAGGTCCGTCTCGCCGTGATAGGCGATGGTCTCCGGCTTCGGCGAAAAGTACTCGCAGCAGTAAACGTACTTGGCGGCCACGCGATGGATCTCGCGCAGCGTCGTTTCGAGCAGGGTCGGATCCACGTGGATCAGCACCCCGGAGGTAAAGGCCAGGTCCACCGCGCTGTCGGCCAACGGGATCGAGTGGCCGAAGCCCTCGAGCACCCGGTCGGCCGGCAACACGCCATCGTCCACCAGCCGCTTGCGGGCCGCCGGATTGGGCTCGATGCCCCAGCAGTCGATCTCGGCCACGCTGGCGATACCGCGCAGGTTGAGGCCCAGGTTTGGGCCCACCTCCAGCGCGCTCTTCGGCGGGTCGCCTTCCATGTGCGACAGAACCTCGGCCCAGATTCGCGCGCGACCGCGCACGGCGTCGGTCGAAGCGACGTTGCGCTCCGTGTACCGATCGCCGAACGCGCCGCTCCAGGCGCTCAGGGCTTTGGGCTCAGCCGCCATCAAGATCTCAGGCGAAGGTTTCGGCGAAGGAAGCCAGGACGGACTTCAGATCGTCTTCGACGTTCTTGAGGTCCTTCTCGGTGCGAATCTTGTCGAGCAGGCCCTGGTGCTTGCCGTGAAGGTGCGCCAGCAGCTCGCTCTCGAAGCGGCGGACCTGATTGGTCGGCACGCGATCGAGGTAGCCGCGGGTGCCGGCATAGACCACCGCCACTTGCTCTTCGACGCTGAGCGGCGAGTACTGGGGCTGCTTCAGGAGCTCGGTGAGGCGTTCGCCGCGCGCCAGCTGGCGTTGGGTCGTGGCGTCGAGGTCGGAGCCGAACTTCGCGAAGGCGGCCATTTCCCGGTACTGGGCGAGCTCACCCTTGATGGGGCCGGCGGCGGTCTTCATGGCCTTGATCTGGGCCGAGGAGCCCACGCGCGACACCGAGATGCCCACGTTCACGGCCGGGCGGATGCCCTGGAAGAAGAGGTCGGTTTCCAGGAAGATCTGGCCGTCGGTAATCGAGATCACGTTGGTCGGGATATAGGCCGACACGTCGTTGGCCTGGGTCTCGATGAGCGGCAGGGCGGTCAGCGAGCCCGCGCCGTTATCCTCGTTGAGCTTCGCCGCGCGCTCGAGCAGGCGGCTATGCAGGTAGAACACGTCGCCGGGATAAGCTTCGCGGCCCGGCGGACGGCGCAGCAGCAGCGACATCTGGCGATAGGCGACGGCCTGCTTGGAAAGGTCGTCGTAGATGATCACGGCGTGCATGCCGTTGTCGCGGAACCACTCGCCCATGGCGCAGCCCGCGAAGGGGGCCAGGAACTGCAGCGGGGCGGGCTCCGAGGCCGTCGCCGAGACGACGATGGTGTAGTCCAGCGCGCCGCGCTCCTCGAGCGTCTTGACGATCTGCGCGACGGTCGAGCGCTTCTGGCCGATGGCGACGTAGATGCAATAGAGCTTGGCGCTCTCGTCGGTGCCTGCGTTGATCGCCTTCTGGTTCAGGATGGTGTCGATCGCCACGGCGGTCTTGCCGGTCTGGCGGTCACCGATGATCAGTTCGCGCTGGCCGCGGCCGATCGGAATCAGGGTGTCGATGGCCTTCAGCCCGGTCTGCACCGGTTCGTGCACCGACTTCCGCGGAATGATACCCGGCGCCTTGACGTCCACGCGGCGGCGCTCAGCCACGTTCGTGAGCGGGCCCTTGCCGTCGATCGGTTCGCCCAGCGGATTGACCACGCGGCCCAGCAGGCCCTTGCCCACGGGCACGTCCACGATTTCGCCCAGACGGCGGACTTCGTCGCCTTCGGAGATCGCCCGGTCTTCACCGAAGATCACGATGCCGACGTTGTCGCGCTCGAGGTTCAGGGCCATGCCCTTCACCCCGGCCTTGGGGAACTCGACCATCTCGCCGGCCTGGACGTTGTCGAGGCCGAACACGCGGGCGATGCCGTCACCGACCGACAGCACCTTGCCGACGTCGGAGACATCAGCTTCCTCGCCGAAATTGGCGATTTGCGACTTGAGGATGGCCGAAATCTCGGCGGCGCGGATATCCATGGATCTTACGCTCTCTTGAGGGCGAATTTGAGGGAGTCGAGCTTCGACTTGAGCGAAGCATCGAACAGACGGGAACCGACCTGCACCTTGATCCCGCCCAGGATGGCGGGGTCGACGCGGGTCTCGATCTCGGGGTCCTTGCCGAGCGCCTGGCGGAGCGCGGCGGCGACGCCCTTGGACTGAGCGGCGCTTAGCGCCACGGCGGTGGTCACCTGGGCGGAGACCGCGCCGCGGGCCTTGGCCGACAGCGCCTCGTAGCCGGTGATCACCGAGGCCAGGGACGAGACGCGGCCGTTGGCCGCGAGCAAGCCCAGGAACTTCTTGGTGGTCGGGTTGAACTTCGCCTTGGCGGCGATGGCTGCGAGGCCCTTGCCCTTGTCCTCGGCGCTGAACGCCGGCGAGCCCACCAGGACCCGCAGGTCATGGCTATCGGCCAGCGCCTTCTTCAGCGATTTCAGGTCGGCCTCGACAGCCACCACCTGTTTTTGTTCGGTCGCGAGATCGAACAGGGCCTGCGCATAGCGGCCACCCACATTCGAAGCCTTGGAATCGTCCGCCACTTAGTATCCGCCCGGTGCGTGTTCGAAAGCCGCCGCAGTGAAGTCCGCGGCAGCCTTAAAGGCTTGAAAGCGCTTGGAAAAAGCACATCAGTCCGAAAGGTCCATTAGACCCCTGGCCTAAAGCCGCGCGCCTGATACCACGCGATCTTTGGCGCCGCAACAATGCCAGGCCCGCCCGGAGCTGACGAATAGTCACGGGGTCCGTTCCCCGGCCGCCCCCGCGCGCCGCCCCCAAAGAAGAGGGCGCCGACCCACAGGCCGGCGCCCCTCAGTTCAGAAGCTCGTCACAGAGCTGCTGGGAGATCGAATCGCCTGGCCTACTGCTTGGCCAGCTGCGGGGTCGCGCCGCGAGCGACGGCGACGCTGTTGCAGGCGCCGAGGCGCGCATCATCCATCGGCTTCAGGGCCGTGAAGGAAGCGATCGCGCCGACCTTGGCCGCAACGGCCTTGCAGGTCGTGCTCGAGAACGTCTCCGACGTCGCGGCGGTGGCGACGCAGGAATCGCTTTCGCAGACGAACATGGCGCCGCCGGCGATGAACTTGGTCGGTTGCGCGACAGCAGTCTGCAGCTTGGCGACCACCGGTTCAGCGGCGAAGGCGGGGGCTGCGGACAGGGTGACGACGGCGGCGCAGGCGGCCGCAAGGGTAAGAAGCTTCATAATGAGCCCTCCAACGGTTCGGGGAGTGGCGACGCCCCTGCTCAAGGCGCCGGCCCCGTCCGCCGCGTTGAATCGCCTCGGGTATCCCCACCCTTAGCGCACCACGAACTGAGCAACGCTAAGATAACAGTGTTAAGATCAGCGGCACAACTGCTATTTTCGCACAACCGGTATGCACGAATGTCGCAGGCCGGATTTCCGGCTTGCCGAGATCGCGGGTATCCCGAATCGGCGAGGGAAAGCCCCCTAGGCGCCGGCCGCGGCGATGGCTGCGCTGATCTCTTCCAGCGTATGGAAGCCGGGCTCCATCGCCTTGCCGTTGATCACGAAGGTCGGCGTCGAATTGACGTGGTCGTTGCGCGTGTGGCGCTCGACGCGGTCATTCAGGGCCTGGATGGCCTTCTCGTCGTTGATGCACTTGTTGAAGCCGTCCTCCGTCATGCCGACGGACTTGGCGATCTCCAGCAGAGTCTCGCGCGGCGCCTGGAAGGCCTGCTCCTGGTTCTTGAAGATCGCGTCGGTGACCGCGAAGTACTTGTCCGGGCCGGCGCAGCGCGCGACCAGGAAGCCGGAGGCGGCGACCGCGATCTCGGGACCTTGGCCGACCAGCATCTCGCGAAAGACATAATGGATCTTGCCGGTGTCGATGTACTTGGCCTTGAACGCCGGAAAGACCTCGCGCTGCCACTTGGCGCAGACCGGACAGCCGACCGAGGCGTACTCGACCACAGTCACCTTTGCCTGGGCGTTGCCCATGCTCATGTCGTCGGGCAGGGCCGCAGCGCTGCCGCCGCCGGCCTTCGGCGAACAGGCCGCCGCACCGAACACCATCAGCGCCACCAGAAGCGCAACCTTGATCCGCAACATCTTCAACTGCCCTTCCAGGGAACGCCGCCCCGATCCGTTGAGGCTCGAAGCGGAATGTGACTGAAGCTTGGCTTCGAAGGAAGCCCGACGAAGCCGCTTTCTAGCCCCTCAAACGCCGCCGTTCATATCTCGTCAATGTTGTCGCGCGCTTGTCTGCGCTGAGCTATGGGTCGGTCCGGGTTGGGGCGGCCTCAAGGACCCAAGGACGACGATCAGATGGCTAAGGCGCAGCCGCCGGGCGGCGGAGCTGGCGATGCCCGCCCGAAGCGCTCGCCCCTGCAGGCGCTTGTCTACTGGACCCTGGTCCTGGGCGTCTGGGCGCTGATCTTCGTCGTCGCCTTCTTCGCGGTGTTCTCGGTCGACCTCCCCGACACTTCCAAGCTCTACGACGTCAAGCGCCAGCCCTCGGTTTCCTACCTCGACCGTTCCGGCGGCCTGGTGGCGGTGCGCGGCAGCCAGTACGCCCCGCCGGTCGACCTGAACAAGCTGCCGCCCTACGTGCCCAAGGCCTTCGTGGCCATCGAGGACCGCTGGTTCTACTACCACTTCGGCTTCAACCCCTGGGGTATCGCCCGTAGCCAGTTCTACGACTGGACGCACCGCGGCGGCGGCCCCCTGCGCGGCGGCTCGACGATCACCCAGCAGCTGGCGCGCAACCTCTTCCTGACGCCCAACCAGACCTATCGCCGCAAGGCCCAGGAGCTGATCCTGGCCGTCTGGCTTGAGGCCAAGTTCTCCAAGAAGCAGATCCTCGAGCTCTACCTGAACCGGGTCTACTTCGGCGCCGGGGCCTACGGCATCGAGGCCGCTTCGCAGCGCTACTTCGGCAAGCCCGCTTCGCAACTCACCCTCGGCGAGAGCGCGCTGCTCGCCGGACTGATGAAGGGCCCGTCGCGCTATTCGCCGGTGGCCGCCACTGATCGGGCCGCACGACGCGCGACGATCGTGCTGGACGAGATGGTCCGCATCAACGCCATCACCACGCAACAGAGGGACGAGGCGTTCAGGACGCCGGTGGTGGTCAACCCGGTGCTTGCCAACCAACGGGCGCAGTACTTCACCGACTGGGTCGACGATCAGGTCCGGACGCTGGTCGGCGAACCGACCGAGGACCTGGTTGTCGAGACGACGCTGGACCTGCCGCTGCAGGCCTCGGCGGAGCAGGCGCTGAAGGCCGGCGTCGCCGCCGCCAAGCTGCAGGGCGTGCAGCAGGCGGCGCTGATCTCCCTCGACGGCGAGGGCCGCATCCGCGCCTACGTCGGCGGGATCAACTACCTGCAGAGCCAGTTCGACCGTGCGACCCAGGCCAGGCGCCAGGCGGGTTCGTCCTTCAAGCCGTTCGTCTACCTGACCGCCATGGAGAACGGCCGCACGCCCGACACCCCGGTCGTCGACGAGCCGATAACCATCGGCAACTGGACGCCCCGCAACTACACCGGCCGCTATCTGGGCGCGATCACGCTGGAGATCGGCCTCAAGGAGTCGATCAATACGGTGGCCGCGCGGCTGGCCAACGAGGTCGGCACCGCCAACGTCGCCGCCACGGCGCGTCGCCTGGGCATCACCTCGCCGATCCAGGTCGATCCCTCGATGGCGCTCGGCGCCGTCGAAGTGAGCCCGCTGGAAATGGCCCAGGCCTATGCGCCGTTCTCCAATGGCGGGGTCTTCGCCAAGGGCTACGGCATCGAACGGATCCGCACCTCCACGGGGCGCGTGCTTTACGACCACGGCGTGGCCCAGGCGCCGCGGCGCGCTGTGATCGCCCAGCCGGCGCTCTCCTACATGATCCGCATGATGCGCCAGGTGATCGCCTCGGGCACCGGCACGCGGGCCAATGTCACGGGCTTCGACCTGGCCGGGAAAACCGGCACCACCAGCGATTACCGGGACGCCTGGTTCATCGGCTACACCGGCGGCTTCGTCACCGCGGTCTGGGTCGGCAAGGATGACAACACGCCGATGAAGAAGGTCACCGGCGGCGGCCCGCCGGCGGCGATCTGGCACGACTACATGACCCAGGCCCTGCCGCGCCTGAAGGTGCAGCCGATCCCGGGCGCCGATTTCGCGCCGCCGCCGGAACAGACCGACCCGCTCAGCCAGATCATGAGCGGCGTGAACGACCTGCTGCACGGCGACCACGAGGCCGACCCGCAGCTCCCACCGTCACAAGAAGAAGCGCCGCACTAGCCGTGGCCCTCAAGGGCGCCACGCTTCGTGTCGCGCGGTCGACGGATCGGATGGACCAGGTCGTCGCCTTCTATGTCGAAGGGCTAGGTTTCGAAAAGCTGGCCGAGTTCGAGGACCACGCGGGCTTCGACGGCGTCGTGTTGGGCTCGAGGCGGGCGCCTTACCATCTCGAGTTCACCCGCCAGCGAGGCCGCCCGTCCGGTGCGACGCCGGACCCGGAAACCCTGCTCGTCTTCTACCTCCCCGACGAGGCCGAGTGGAGCGCGGTCGTGGCGCGACTCCGTGCGTTCGGAGCGGAGGCCGTGCCGTCGCACAATCCCTACTGGGACCACGCCGGCCTGACCTTCGAGGACCCCGACGGTTTTCGCATCGTGCTCCAGAACGCGGCTTGGGTGGGCTGAAAGCTCCTCCCCGAGCACTTCGGGGGAGGGGACCGCAAAGCGGTGGAGGGGGCACAAAGCCCCAAGCTCAGCAGGCGAGGCTTTGCGCCCCCTCCGTCTCGTCGCGTCACGCACGATCTACCTCCCCCGTCGTCTGCGCGACGGGGGCGAGCTGGGGGTTAACGCCCGAAGGCGTGGAGCCTGGCCCCCTCGGCGCGGAGCCAGGCACGGTGCGGCTTGGCCTCGCCGACCAGCGCACGGACGTGCGCCCAGAAGCGCGGGCCGTGATTCAGTTCCAGGAGGTGGGCGCACTCGTGAGCGGCCACGTAGTCGGCCACCTCGAAAGGCGCGAGCGCCAGGCGCCAGCTGTAGCGGATCGAGGCGGCGCCGCCCCGCAGACCCGGCCGGCACGAGCCCCAGCGGCCCTTGGCGTCGGCCACGGTCACCTTGGGCGGCGCGACCCCCAGCATGGCGGCGTAGACCTCGGTCCGCTCGCCCAGCACCGCCATCGCCCGCTTCTTCAGGATCAGGATCACCGCGCGGGCGTAGCCCTCGCCCTCGCCCATGGCGGTGATGCGGGCCGGCTCGCCGTCGACGGCGGCGATCCATTTGGCGCGGCCGCTCCCAACCTCCAGGCGAACCGGCTCGCCGAACACCTGCAGGGTCATGCCGGGATGCACCGGCGTCGCGTCGGGCAGCTCGGCCATCCGCTCGGCGATCCAGCCGGCGCGCTCGCGGGCAAAAGCGGCGGCCTCAGAGAGACGGCGTGGCGACGGCGCGGTGGCGACGATCTCGCGACGGGTGCGGTCGAGCCTCAGCGACACGCGCCGGGCGCGGCGGTTCACCCGCAGGGTCACGGAAGCTCCGGCCACTTCCAGCCGGTCGCCGTCAGCAGGTGCGCGGCCGAAGAGACTCATTGCCGCTGAATCTAGGCGGCTTTGGTCCGCTTGGGGAGGGCGTTGGCCGGGGTGCGGCTAAGCGCCAGCTCAGCGTCCCAAATGACACCGCGGACGCGCGGATAGATCTCGGTGCGGAACCGGGCCCCGTTGAAGACGCCGTAGTGGCCGACGTGCGGCTGGACATAGTCCTGCTTCAGCTCAGCCGGCAGGCCCGAGCAGAGGTCATGGGCCGCCTGGGTCTGGCCGATGCCGGAGATGTCGTCGTTCTCGCCCTCGACGGTGAGCAGCGAAATGTCGCTGATCAACTCGGGCCGCACGAGGCGCCCGCGATGCTCCAGCTCGCCCTTCGGTAGCAGGTAGCGCTGGAACACCACGTCGACTGTCTGCAGGTAGAACTCTTCCGTGAGGTCGAGCGCGGCCAGGTATTCGTCGTAGAATTCCAGGTGGCGCTCGGCGGAATCGCCGTCGCCGTCCATCAGCTGCTGGAGGTAGCGAAGGTGGGCTTCCTGGTGCTTTTCCAGGTTCATCGACATGAAGCTGGCGAGCTGCACAAAGCCGGGATAGACGCGCCGGCCCATGCCCGGGTAGGGGCCGGGCACGGTGTCGATCATGTTCGACTTGAACCAGGCGAAGGGCTTCTCCTCGGCCAGGCGGTTAGTGACTGTGGGTGAAAGCCGGGCGTCGATGGGCGAGCCCATGAAGGTCATGGAGCCCGGCCGGCTCTCGTCGCCGTCTTCGGCCATCAGCGCCGCCGCGGCCAGGACCGGCGGCCCAGGCTGGCAAACCGCCACCACGTGCGGGCGGGGACCGAGCACCTGCAGCATGGCTCGGATGTGGTCGATGTAGTCGTGGAAGTCGAAGCGGCCGTCCAGCACCGGAACGTCGCGGGCGTTCGACCACTCGGTGATGTAGACCTCGTGATCCTGCAGGAAGGCCTGCACCGTGCCGCGCAGAAGAGTGGCGTAGTGGCCGGACAGCGGCGCAGCGATCAGCACAGCTGGTTCACGGGTGCGGCGCCCGGCGCGGCGCATGTCGGCCATGTCGCGGGCGAAGTGGGTGAGCTTGCACCAGGGGCTCGACCAGACCTCGGTCGGCCGCACGCGCACGCTCTGACCGTCGATCTGGACGGTGTCGATGCCCCAGGCCGGCTTGCCGTAGCGGCGAGTGAGGTTCGCGAAGAGGTCGGCGTTGGCATAGAGCCGCCGGCCAAGCTCGCTGTCACGCGCCGGATTCAGCGGCGAGGACCAGAAGTCGCGGGTCAACAGCGCCGCGGCCCTGAGCGGCGTCGAGGCGTAGAAACCCGCTTCGTAAAGGGAGTAAAGCATGCGCGTTCCTTGTGCGCTGCAACATAACACCTGAACCGTTAACGCGGTCCATAGCCAACTTTGCCTCACCCCCTGCTAGCCGCGGGGGACGGCCGGATCAGCAGGATTGGGCGTGGGGACCGTGGCTCATGGCGGCTTCGATCTTCGCGGCCATGGCCTGGGGCGTGTCGCCGTAGGGAATCACGCAGACGAAATCGCCGGTCGGGCTCATCAGGTAGGTGATGGTCGAGTGGTTCACCTGGTAGTTCGGGCCCTCTCCCGCCTTCTGGTAGAACACGTGATAGGCCCCCGCGGCGCCTGCCACCTGCTGCGGCGTGCCGGTCAAGCCCAGCACCTTCCGCGGAAAGGACGTGTTGGACAGATAATTCGCCATGACCTTCGGCGTATCGCGCTGGGGATCCACCGAGATGAACACCGTCTGGAAGTCGCTGGCCTTCGGTCCCAGCAACTTCTCGGCCTGGCCGAGCGCCAGCAGCGTCGTCGGACAGGCCTCCGGGCAATAGGTGAAGCCGAAGAACACCGCGCTCCACTTGCGATCGAGCACGCCCGCGTCGACTTGCCGTCCCGTCTGGTCGACCAGGTGGAACGGGCCGCCGATAGCGGCAGCGGCCGCGGTCTGGGAGCCCAGGATGCCGCGACGTACCGCCAGTCCGGTGATGGCCGCGAACGCCAGGGCCAAGACGGCCAGTAGGACCCAGACGGTCCGGCTCATTGGGCATTCCCTTTGTCTTCGCCGCTTTGGGGCTCGTCAGGGGACGATGGGCGAGCGATCCTGTCGGGCCATGGCCAGATCACGCACCGCCACCGCCCAGGCGACGCAGCTCCGCCTCGATAGGACCGGGGCCGCCGGCATGCAAGGCGAGGCCCGGCTGCGCGACACTGCGTCCGACGAAATCGCGCCCGGCGACGAGTGGGCGGAGAGCGCCGGCCGCCGCGGCCGGCTGCGCGTACGCACGATCGTCACGCTTCGCTGGATGGTGCTGGTCGGCGAGCTGGCGATGTTGCTGCTGGCCCTCGGCATGCGGTTCGCCCTGCCCTACGCCGTTTGCTTCGTCGTCGTCTCCGCCGGCGCGTGGCTGAACCTGCTGACCGCCATCGCCACGCCAGGCCAGCGGGTGGCGGGCGACCGCGAGGCCGCGGCACAGCTCAGCATGGACATTCTGCAGGTCGGCGCGCTGCTGTTCCTGACCGGGGGCGCCTCGAACCCCTTCGTCCTGATCCTGATCGCCCCGGTGACCCTGGCGGCCGCCACCCTTCCGCTGCGACCGGTGCTGTTCCTGGGCGCCCTGGCGGCCGTGGTCTCCTGCGTGCTGGCCATCGCGTCACTGCCGCTGCCGGAGGCGCCCGGCATCGACGTGGTGATCCCGAACAGCTACCGGGTCGGCGCGGCCCTGGCCAACGTCGCCGGCATCGCGCTGACCGCCGGCTACGTCCGGCAGGCGGCCATCGAGTCGGCCCGTATGGCGCTGGCGCTCGACGTGACCCAGGCGGTGCTGGCGCGCGAACAGCGGCTCTCGGCGCTGGGCGCGCTGGCCGCCGCCGCCGCGCACGAGCTCGGCACCCCGCTCGCCACCATCTCGATCGTCGCCAAGGAGCTCGGCCGCGAGGCGCCGAACCAGGCCGTGCGCGACGACGCCGAGCTCTTGGTGTCGCAGGCGGAACGCTGCCGCGAAATCCTGCGCCGACTTACCGAGACCCCGGACGCCGCCTCCGACGAAGTTCACGAGCGGCTCTCCCTGCGCCAGATGGTGCAGGAGGTGATCGAGCCGCATACCGGCGTGAAGGGCGTCCGCGTGGAAGCGATCGTCACCGGCGCCAAGGGCGTGCCGACCCCGGACATCCGCCGCATGCCGGAAGTCACCCACGCCTTCACCTCCTTCGTGGAGAACGCCGTGGACTTCGCGGCCTCGGAGATCCTGGTCACCGCGCGCTTCGACGCCGAGACCATCTCGATCGAGGTGCGTGACGACGGTCCAGGTTTCGCGCCCGAGGTGTTGGCCAAGCTCGGCGAGCCCTATGTGACCACCCGCCCCGGCGCCGAGGGCTCGCGCACCGGCCACATCGGCATGGGGCTCGGTTTCTTCATCGCCAAGACCCTCTTGGAACGAACGGGGGCAAAGGTGACGTTTCAGAACGGAAAGCCGCACGGCGCCGTGGTGTCGGCCAGTTGGCCGCGCTCGAAGATCGAAGTCGGCGCCCAATAAGCGTAAAATTGTGAGTTCCAGCTTGCCCTTAGGTCGCCACGTGCGACAGGATGCCGCACACGTCAGAGAGTCCATGGAGCCCCGCCGTTGGGGATCGCCGCATGACAGACCTTTCCGCCGACGTCGCCGCCCTTCCAGACAAGACGCTCCTGGTGCTCGATGACGACGCGCCCCTGCGCACACGCCTCGGTCGCGCGCTCGAGCAGCGGGGCTTCGAGCCCACTCTCGTAGGCAGCGTTTCCGAAGCCCTGGCCGCGGTGAAGAGCCACGCGCCGGCTTTCGCCGTGCTGGACATGCGCCTGGAGGACGGCACCGGGCTGAAGGTCGTCGAAGCCGTCCGCGACGCGCGCCCGGACGCCAAGATCATCATGCTGACCGGCTACGGGAACATCGCGACGGCCGTGCAGGCCGTGAAGGCCGGGGCGGTGGACTACCTCTCCAAGCCCGCCGACGCAGACGATGTGGCCCGCGCGCTCCTCGCGCGCGGAGGCGATGCGCCGGCGCCGCCGGAGAACCCGATGAGCGCCGACCGGGTCAGGTGGGAACACATCCAGCGCGTCTACGAGCTCTGCAATCACAACGTCTCGGAGACCGCGCGCCGGCTCAACATGCACCGGCGTACCCTGCAGCGGATCCTCGCCAAGCGCGCCCCGCGCTAGGCCGCCCAGGTCTTCTGTTCGGGGGCGATCGTCACCGACTGGCGAATGATGTCGTCAAGCCTGTCGCGGAGTTCGCGGCCACGCGCTGACAGCTGGATCACGTGGCTGCGGGCGTCGTCGGGGTTGAGATAGGCTTCCAGCAGACCTAGCGCCGGCTGCTGGGACCATTCGGAGTCGGGCGGTCCCAGCGCACGCAGGCTGCGCGAAGCGGTCGACTGCGTAAGCTTGGCGACCGTGGCCATCTCCTGGACCGTCAGCCCTTCGTTCTCGGCGGCGTAGAGGAAGGCGATCACCTCGTTGACGCTGACCCTGGGGTCCAACGCCTTGAACAGGTGCAGCGCCTGCAGCAGGACATTTCGGGCGCGCACGAGCCTCAGGCCTCGCCGTAGCGGCCGAGCACGACCTCCGAGCGCGGGGTCGCCCGCGTCAGCGAAAGCGCCTTGCGCTGCCGACGCTCGCGCATCGCCAGCGTCGCGTCCGGATAGCTGTCCTTGATGAGCTTGAGCAGGCTTTCGAGCCGCTTCTGGTGATCGGCGGCTTCGACGAAGTCATCGACGGTGAGTTCGATGGAGATCTGACCGCAAAGCTTCATGATCGTCCCCTGTCGAGTGCTTACCGCGAGCATCGGTGTCATCGCGCGGTCGATCACGCCGTATTCGATGAACGTTGCAATCTGCGATGCAAACTGCAGTCGGTGCTGCAAGCGGCCGCATCCGCACGACGAGCGGCATCGCCCGGGCTCCTGTGTTGGCATAGTCTTGCGGCCATCGCACCGGCGAGGGGAGCCGCCTTGGACACCCAGCTCGGCCAGCCCGACGCTTCCGCGGTCGCAGCGAAGCGGCCGCTGGTCGATCGCTACCTGGTCGCCAACCTCGTCCTGTGGGTCTTCACCTATCTGCTGATCAGCGTGCGCTCGCTCGGCATGGGCACGCCGCTTCCCGAGCTGATCGGCATGGGCGTGCGTCGCGCCGTGGTCTGCGCCGCCGCCTTCTTTGTCTGCATCCTGATCAAGCGCCTGCTGTTGCGGACACGAGGCTGGCGCCGCGGCCGCCGCCTGGCGCTGGCGGCCGGCCTCTCGCTGGCAGGCGCCGCCTTCTATACCGGCCTCAACCACCTGTTGTTCGTCGTGCTGTTCCCCGTTTCGAAGGAAGCGCCCAGCCACTGGGAGTACGTCTACGGGCTGATGACCAACTTCTCGGTGCTGATCTGGTCGTTCGTCGCCTGGTGCGCAGTCGTCTTCGCCCTGAGCAACGACGAGGAAGTCCGCGAGCAGAGCATGCGGCTCGTCCAGGCCCAGGCGCTCGCCGCCGAAAGCCAGAACCAGATGCTGCGCTATCAGATCAATCCGCATTTCCTGTTCAACACCCTGAACGCGCTCTCCTCGTTGATCCTGCAGAAGGATTTCGTCCGCGCCGAGCGGATGGTGCTGTCGCTGTCCAACTTCCTGCGCGCCTCGCTGGAGAAGACCCCAGCCGACAAGATTACACTCGCCGACGAACTCATGGCGCAGCGCCAGTACCTGGCCATCGAGCAGGAACGATTTGGCGACCGGCTGCGGCTCTCCGAGGCGACGCCGGCCGACCTGCAGGACGCCCTGGTGCCTGGCCTCATTCTGCAGCCGCTGATCGAGAACGCGGTGAAGTACGGCGTCGCCAGGACCACGCGGCCGGTGGCGGTCGAGATCACCGCGCGGTCGCGGGACGGCCGGCTCATGGTCACCGTTCAGGACGACGCGGTCCCCGACATCGTCAAGGCGCCGACAACGCTAGGTGTGGGCTTGGCCAATGTCCGCCGGCGGCTGGCGGTGCTCTACGGCGAGGCCGGTGGCCTGACTTGCGGCCCGCGGCCCGACGGGGGTTTCGCGGCCACAGTCGAGCTGCCGCTGGAGCGGCGCTGA
>DASXKT010000351.1:0-2523 GCA_036496685.1 Phenylobacterium sp. | reverse complement strand
AGCGCCGACTCGCGGCCGGAACCCGGACCCGAGACGTTGACTTCCAGCGTCTTGACGCCGTGCTCGGCGGCCTTCCGGCCGGCGTCCTCGGCCGCCATCTGGGCGGCATAGGGCGTCGACTTACGCGAGCCCTTGAACCCCATCATGCCGGCGCTGGACCAGGAGATGGTGTTCCCCTGGGCGTCGGTGATGGTGATCATGGTGTTGTTGAACGAGGCGTTCACATGCGCCACGCCCGAAGTGATGTTCTTACGTTCGCGGCGTTTAACGCGACCCGGTTCCTTGGCCATCGATACGCTCTCTTATTTCTTCTTGCCGGCGATCGGCTTGGCCGGGCCCTTGCGGGTCCGCGCGTTGGTGTGGGTGCGTTGGCCGCGGACCGGCAGGCCCTTGCGGTGGCGCAGGCCACGGTAGCAGGCCAGGTCCATCAGCCGCTTGATGTTGACGGCGGTCTCGCGACGCAGGTCGCCCTCGACGGTGAAGTCGCGGTCGATGGTTTCGCGGATCTGCAGCACTTCCTGGTCGGTCAGCTGATTGACGCGGCGAGCGTCCTCGATGCCAACCTTCTGGACGATGTCCCGCGCCTTCGCCGGGCCAATGCCATGGATGTACTGAAGCGCGACGACGACGCGCTTGTTGGTCGGAATATTGACGCCAGCGATACGGGCCACGTGTAAATCTCTCCTGGTCACGCAAGAGAAGCGCGAACGGCGCCCCGGCCCCTCGCCCCGAAGGTCAAGCCGGTTCGTCCTTCGCGCTCTTTCGCGGAAGCGCTCCGTTATAGGGATCGGGGCGGCTCCGTCAACTGCGGAAACGCCCATTTATGAACGGAAAAGGGCGGGCGCAAGGCCCTGCCTTGCCCGCGTCCGTAAGCCCGATACCCCCCGATCCTGCGCCGGGGAGACTTAAGGAAAGCATGAAGAGCCCGCGGCTGGCAATTGCGCACGCGGCGCGGGGCTTGCGCGGCCGTTCGGCGCGGCTCTAGCTAGCGCCAGGATTCGGGGGATTTTCGATGTCATTGCGCAGGACTTTGCTGGCCGCGGCGGGATTCGCTGGGCTTTTGGCGCTGGCGGCCACGCCAGCCGCGGCCAGGGACCTGGCGATCCACGCCGGCCGGCTGATCGACGGGACCGGCAAGGCGGTCCAGGAGAAGGTCACCATCCTGGTCCATGACGATCGAATCACCGGCGTGCAGCCGGGCTTCACCGCGCCAAGGGGCGCCGAGGTCGTCGACCTCTCGGCCTCCACCGTGCTGCCCGGCCTGATCGACGACCACGTCCACATCACCCAGGGCTTCCACAAGGGCGACCCGATCCACCACAACATGACCGCCACCGGCTATGACGCGGCGATCGAGTCGACGACCTATGCCCGCGACACCCTGATGGCGGGCTTCACGACGGTGCGCGACTGCGGCGGCGAGACCGAGGTGGTGGTGGCCCTGAAGCGCGCCATCAACGCCGGCGTCGTCCCCGGCCCGCGGATGTGGGTGGCGGGCAAGCCGCTCAGCCCGACCGGCGGCCACGGCGACGACGCCAACGGCCTGGATCCGGAGCTCGAGCACCCGCACTGGACCGAGAACCTGGTCGACAGCCCCGAGGCCGCCCGCAAGGCGGTCCGCACGCTGAAGCGCCAGGGCGCCGACCTGATCAAGATCATGCCCTCGGGCGGCGTCGCCTCGATCGGCGACGATCCCACCCTGCAGCTGATGGCCGATGACGAGATCAAGGCGGTGATCGACACCGCCCATTCGCTGGGCATGCGGGTCGCCGCCCACGCCCACGGCAAGCAGGCCATCGACCACACCATCGCGCTGGGGGTCGATTCCATCGAGCACGGCACCTACGCCGACGCCGAGAGCTACAAGCTCTTCAAGGCGCACGGGACCTATCTGGTGCCCACCCAGCTGGTCGGGGCCAAGATCCTGGAGCACGCCAGGGCCCACCCCGAGGACCTCAACCCCGACAGCGTGCGCAAGACCTTCGAAGTCGTGCCCACGATGCTGAAGAACCTGCACGACGCCTATGCGGCCGGCGTGAAGATCGCCTTCGGCACCGACACCTTCGGCATGTCGAACCACGGCGAGAACGCCCAGGAGTTCGCGCTGCTGGTCAAGGGCGGCATGCCGCCGATGGAGGCGATCAAGGCCGCCACCTGGAACGCCGCCGACCTGATCGGCGACACCAAGGACATCGGCTCGATCCAGCCCGGCCGCTACGCCGACATCATCGCCGTCGACGCCGACCCGCTGAAGGACGTCACCGTGCTGGAGCATGTCGCCTTCGTGATGAAGGGCGGGGTGGTGGTGAAGGCCAAGGGCATGGCGGTGGCGCGCTGAGCATGAGCGCGCGCGACCTCGCCCGCGCTGCGGGGGGCATGACCTCACCCCGCTCATCCCCGCGAAGGCGGGGACCCATGGGGCGATTGGGATCAGCTCGCTTGGGACTCCAAATTTCGATTCAGCTTGGGTCCCCGCCTGCGCGGGGATGAGCGGGGGTTAGCCGCTGTCGGCCAGGGGCGGCG
>DASXKT010000350.1:0-5502 GCA_036496685.1 Phenylobacterium sp. | reverse complement strand
CGCTTTGACTCAACCTTCCGCAGCCACCGGTACGAAGGCGCCGGCTCCAGTCCGCTCACCCGCAGACGCCGAGCGCGAGCGCGCGCTCATCGACGCCGATCGGCTGATGATGCAGATGGTGCAGACCTCCGTGTCGCTGATCGGCTTCGGCTTCACGATCAACGCCTTCTTCAGCAACGCCGCCATGGACGCCGACCAGACCGCGCGGCGCACCGGTCTTGCCCTGTTGTGCACGGGCCTCGTGTTCCTAGCGCTCGGCATATGGAACCAAGGCCGGCTGCGGTATGCTATCCGGGTGCACCACGAGGCTCAGGGTGGATCGGATCATCCCCGCGGATATCGTGGATACAGCGCCGCACCGAGCTTCCTGGTCGCGGTCATGCTGCTGATCGTAGGGCTTGGCGCGCTGGCCTCCATCCTCGTCCGGATGACGTCCAGGTAGACAGGGTCGCGTTGCGCCCCAGCTATGCCGAGGCCAACTGAGGCTCTCGCGAGTCCTTGGCCTGGGACCCAGTACTGGAGAGCCGAGCGAAGCGCGCCAGGTCTGCGGCCGCGTCCCGGCTGATTTCCGGACAGCCGATCGAGAAGACCTCTGTGCCGTGGATCGTGCCCATCATCTGCCGGCACCGCGCAGGGACGCCGGCGCGCAGGAGGAGGCGGTAGAAATTCACGCCCTCGTCGCGCAAGGGATCGCACTCGTTGACACTGATCACGGTCGGCGGAAGGCCCTTCACATCGGCCTCGGCGGCGAAGCCCGGCCACGCCAGGGGGTCGCGCCGTTCCAGAGCCTCCATGCCGTAAGCCATGGCGCCGCGGTTGTTGTGCAGCTCGAGCAGAATGCCGTTGTTCTCGGTAGACGAGGGATTGGCAGGGTTCGGCCAGACGCCGGCGATATAGGGGCAGAAGGCGTAGAGGCCCCGGATCAGACCGATGTCGCCGTCGCGTAGCAATTTCAGCCCAGTCGCCAGGGTGAGATTGCCGCCGCCGCTCTCGCCCGCGACCACAATGCGTCCGGCGTCGATGCCGAGGGCGGCCGCGTTCGCGGCCACCCACTTCACGCCGGAGACGCAGTCGTTCAGGCCTGCCGGGAAGGGCAGGACCTGCGGCGCGGAGGACGGGCGAAGGGCGTTGCGGAAGTCCACCATCACGACGGCCACGCCTTGGGCGGCGATGATCCGGCCCCAGGCCTGGTACATGCCGTTGAAGCACGACATGGACTGCATTCCGCCGCCGTGGAGGTAGACGACGCACGGCAGCGTCTCCTTGCCCTCTGGTCGAATGATCGCGACTTCGATGGTGTTGCCGTCCGGCGAGGAGACGAAACTGTCACGGCGGATGGAGAGGCCGGCCGACGGGGCGTTCGCGTCGGTGCCGCAGGCGTCGAACAGGCCGGACATCGCCGCCTCGCCCGCCAGCGCCTCGGGAGTGTTGGCCTCGGCGATCAGGGCCTCGCGGCTGCCGATGTCTCCCGCCGGCGGCCGATCGGGCCAAGCGCCGAACAAAGCCTTCAGTCGAGGATCGATGCGTGGATCGGCGGCGAGCTTCGAGGTCATGGCGACGGGCTCCAGGCGAGCCTTCAGGTTGGCACGAAGGCGCTGGATGGGCTAGCGCCGGCGACCAAGGTCCGCGCCGGCCGAGCAGAGGAGCCCTTCACGTCGCCAAGTCCCTCGGCAGCCCGTTTCCGTCGGCTCGCCTCCGTCAGTAGTCCAGGCCGGGGCTGATCAGCTGCAGGCTGACGACGAACCAGACGAAGGCCAGCAGGGCCAGCATGATCCCGGTGACCGAGGCCTTCGCCCACCAGCTCCGCCCGCCTTCAGTCCAGACGCGGACCGCGTTCCACACCGACAAGCCGGCGCCGATGACGCCCAGAAGGCAGAGCAGCTGCAGCAGGCGCAGCCAGATATCCAGCGCATCGTCGAACAGGTAGATCTTGGTATTGGCGGCCTGGGCGATCGCGACAAAGCCGCCGAGCGCCACGAGATCGATCAGGGCGGTGATCCGCACGGCCCGGTAGAGCATCGCGCTGCGCCCGGTCAGGTGGAAGGGCTGGCCATAGCGCCGGCGGACCAGGATCTGAACCGGCCACAGCACAATGGTCGTCAACAGCACGGCGCACATGCCGATGAGCAGGGGGAGGTTCCAGCTGGAGCTGGCTGCGAACGGCACCGGTTGGAAGACCATGATGGCGGCCAGATCGTCCTCGCCGAAGCCGGTCACCTTGCCGTCCTTGACCGCCGCGGCGAGGGTGTGTTTGCCGCTGGCGTCCTTCCAGACGAACGGGGCGACTTCGCGCCAGACCAGGGGCGTGCCGGCGTCGTCCTTCAGGCTCGAGACCACCAGGGTCCCATCCTTGTTCGCCGCGACCTTCATCTGCCCCAGCAGGTTAATGACCCGCAGGAAGCCGGTGTCGACACGACGGCTCGACCAGTAGACGCCCTGCATCATCGCGGCATGCGCCTTGGCGGTGGGAGCCGTGGGAAGCTGCTGCTGGGGCGGGGCCGGGTAGTAGCGGTCCATGAAGCTGCCGAACAGGTTCTCCCGGACATTCTGAACCAGGCCGCCTTTGCCAGCGCTGTTCATGGAAATGAACATGCCCACGCCGTCGTTGAGCAGCAGGTGCAGGTCGGAGTGGAAGGCGACGGTGTCGCCGCCGTGGCCGACGACCACATGGCCGTTGCGGTCCTCATGGTAGAAGCCCAGCGCCATGCCGTTGAGCGGCGGCACGAACTGCTTCTGCGGCGCATGCATCTGACGGGCGGTGGCGTCCTGAAGGATCCGCGCTGAGCCGTACTGGCCATTGTTCAGGTGCGCGATCATGAAGCGCGAGACGTCGTCGCCGGTGGTGGCCAGACTGCCGGCCGGCGCAGGGCCGACGACCTCGTAGGGTTGCGGCGCCCCGGAGGCCCGCAGATAGCCCGACGCCATCCCGGCCATGAGGTTCGGTTGCAAGGGCTGGCTGAAGCTCGAATGGTTCATGTCGAGCGGGGCGAAGATGTGCTTCGCCACATACTGGTCGAAGGGTTCGCCCGAGGTGCGCTGCACGATGTAGCCGGCAAGCGCCGCGCCATAGTTGGAATAGGCCGGGACCTCACCGGGCGGGAAGATGCGGTTGGGCGTCCAGATCGAGATGAACTTGTCGAGCGGCAGCAGGACCTTGGTGTTGGCGGGGAAGAGGTGTTTGACCGTCTCGGCGAAGCCTGCCGTGTGGGTCATCAGATCACGCATGGTGACGGGCTTGCCGCCGTAGGGCGGGATCTTGAAGTCGAGGTACTGGTTGACGTCAGCGTCGAGGTCGATCTTGCCGGCCTCGACCTGCTGCATCACCGCGGTCCAGGTGAACAGCTTGGACACCGAGCCGGGCCGAAACAGGGTGGCCTTCGGGTCGATGGGACGCTTGGACTTCACGTCTGCGTAGCCGTAGGCCTTCTCGGTCAGCACCTGGCCGTCCTTGACGACCACGACCACCGCGCCGGCGATGTCGGCGTTGGCCAGCGCATAGGGCAGGTAGCCGTCAAGCCAGCCGTCGAGGTCGGACTTGGTCAGGGCCGGCGTGGCTGCGGGCGCGGCGGGCGGCTCCGCGGCCGCGGCCGAAGCGGCCTTCGTCGGCTTCGTCTCCTGCGGGGCCTGCGCGTGCGCGCCCACCGCGAGAACGAGGGCCGCGCTCAAGGCGCCGATCATTGATCTCAGTTTCATGGTGCTAGCCCCCAGGTCCGCGACGCCGCGGCGCGCAGGTTTCTGTCCCACACAATTTTCAATCCTGGAAATTAATTTGACGCAACGTGAAATCTCCAGGCACGCATCGCTGCGACCTAGGCCGAGCCGGTCCCGAGGATGGCGGCGGCATAGGCGTGGCGTTCGAACAGGATGTCGCAGAACCGGGTCAGCACCTCGGCGACCTCGGGACGGGTTTCCAGGCCCCGGCTCCAGTCGCTGGCGCTCCTCAGGTCGCGATGCGCAGAGCTCAGACGGTAGTCGTAGGTTCCGGTCACCCGCGCCGCGGCGATCGTGGCTGGGTCCTTCGCGATCCATTCATCCAGCAGATCAAGGCCACCCATGTGCGCGCCGTTGATCTTCACATAGGTCACGCACTGGCAGGTCCCTGTCGGGAGCTTGACCGGCGACACGAAGCCGAGCGCGCCGAGCCGCTTGAGATCGTGCACTCTCCGCCAGGCCGCGCTTGGGGACACCCCAAGCGCGGCCGCAAGCTCCGGCCCGCGCGGTAGGGGCTTGCCCTCGAGACTCGCCAGAACGCGCAAGTCGTCGAGCGAGAGACCGGGAGGCCGCTTCGCGGCGCGCCTCATCGCCTGATCGGCCAAGGCCGCAAGGCGCGGTCCTCGGCCCGCTCAGTAGCTGGCGGACAGCGACAGCCCGATCGTGCGCGGGACGATAACGCCCCCCTGGACCGCGCCGTTGGGGGTTGAGCCGATGCCTGCGAGCGACAGGAAGCCACGTTCGTCGCCGATGTTCTTCACATAGACTTGGACGCGATAGTTCTGCCAATCGAAGCCGCCGTGCAGGTCGACCGTCGTGAAGCTCGGCACCGAGGTCTGACCGAAGGTCGCGTTGAAGTCCGAGCGACGGCGGCCGGTGAAGCGCACGCTTCCGCCGACGAACGCCCGGGCCCCGTTCGACAGCGGCCGCCCATAGTCCGCACTCAGCGAACCGGCGAAGGGCGTCGAATAGGGCAGGCGATCCCCGTCCTTGCCGCCGAGCAGGGCGGGCGTGTCTTCCGTGAGGTGGGCCTCGGTGAAGGCTCCGTTGGCCATCAGCGTCAGGCCCGCGATCGGAACGTAGGTGACGCTCCCCTCGACGCCCTTGCTTTCGGCGGTCCCGCCATTGGTGTTGACGCCGAAGTTGTTGACGTTGGCCAGCAGCTGGATGTCGTCCCAGGTGATGTAGAAGGCGGCCATATCAACTGACACGCTATGGTCGAGCAGGTCGGCTTTGAGCCCGACCTCGTAGTTGATGATCGAGTCCGACTGGAAGGTGCGCGGCACGGCGGCCGGCGCCAGCGGCGAGAGCGCGTTCGGGCCGCCGGGGCGGTAGCCCTTGGCGACCCGGGCATAGATCGTCGCGTCATCGCTCAGCTTGTACTTGGGCGCGACTGCGAAGGTGAACACGCCTTCCGATGAGCTCCCGCCGACCGTCGAGCCGGGCCCCGACAGCGGACCGCCGTTGGTCTGCGATTCGGACTGCTTGTTGTGGCTGTAACGGCCGCCGACGCTGAGATCGAAGCGGTCAGTGAAGTGGTAGTCGGTGTTCGCGAACACCGCGTACTCCGAGTAGTCGGACGGCAGCGACACGGTCTGTAGCCCGCCGAAGCCCGGCGCGACCTGCGGCGCGTTCTTCAGGTTCAGGCCGCTCAGGTTCTGGTGAAGCTGGTTGTCCTCATTCGTGTAGAAGGCGCCGACCAGCCACTCGAAGGTCTGTGACGGGGAGGCCAGGCGGATTTCCTGGGTGAACTTCTTCTGTTCGAGATCCTGCAGCACGCCGGCGCCGAGC
>DASXKT010000349.1:0-9004 GCA_036496685.1 Phenylobacterium sp. | reverse complement strand
CCCAGGCCCAGGCCAGCCGAGAAGCCGCCGAAGGCACCCGCGAAGCCAATCGCGTGCTGATCTCCGGCGTCAGCCTCGAACAGAACCCCGAGGTGGCCGCCGCCAAGGCGCGGCTCGACGCCGCCCAATTGGCCCTCGACCGCACCGTGATCCGGGCTCCGGTCGACGGCATTGTCTCCAAGAAGCAGGTGGAGGTTGGCCAGCAACTCGCGGTCGGCGTCCCCGTGATGGCCATCGTCCCGGCCGCCGAGGCCTATGTCGACGCCAACTTCAAGGAAGTGCAGCTCAAGAAGGTCCGCCCCGGCCAACCGGTGACCCTGACCTCCGACCTCTATGGCTCGGGCGTGAAGTTCCACGGCCGGGTGCGCGGCCTATCCGGCGGGACCGGCGCGGCCTTCTCCCTGATCCCGGCGCAGAACGCCTCGGGCAACTGGATCAAGGTGGTGCAGCGCCTGCCCGTGCGTATCGATCTCGATCCGAAGGAGCTGGCGACCCACCCCTTGCGCGTCGGATTGTCCATGAAGGCGGACGTCGACGTCTCCGGCGCGCACTAAGGCTCTGGAGACGGGAGCCGGCCATGTCCGATAGCGCTTCTTCGCCCCCCACCCCGGTCCCGATGACCGGGGCGCTGCTGGCGATCACCTCGATCGCGCTCGCGCTCGGCACCTTCATGCAGGTGCTGGACACCACGATCGCAAACGTCTCGATCCCGACGATCGCCGGCAACCTCGGCGTCAGCGCGAGCCAAGGAACCTGGGTCATTACGTCCTTCGCTGTGGCCAACGGCGTGTCCGTGCCGCTGACCGGCTGGCTGATGATGCGCTACGGCGTGGTGAAAACCTTCGTCGGCTCGGTCGCGTTGTTCACCATCGCTTCGTTCCTCTGCGGGATCTCCTGGAACCTGCCGTCGCTGATCGTCTTCCGCATCCTTCAGGGGGCGGTCTCCGGCCCGATGATCCCGGGCTCGCAGGCCCTGCTGATCATGATTTTTCCGGCCGCGCAGCGGGGGACGGCGCTGGCCATCTGGTCGATGACCACGCTGGTGGCGCCGATCTGCGGGCCCATCCTCGGTGGCTATATCTCCGACAACATCTCCTGGCCGTGGATCTTCCTGATCAACCTGCCGGTCGGGGTGATCTGCTCCGTCGTCTGCTGGCGCAATATGCGCAGCCGCGAGACCCCGACACGCAAGGTCCCGATCGACCGGACGGGCTTCGTGCTGCTGCTTGTCTGGGTCGGATCACTTCAGGTGATGCTCGACACCGGCAAGGACGCCGACTGGTTCAATTCCCCCGCGATCATCATCCAGCTGATCATCGCCATCATCGGTTTCGTGGCCTGGCTGATCTGGGAGCTCAACGAAGAGCATCCCATCGTCGACCTGTCGCTCTTCCGGTCGCGAAACTTCGTGCTGGCGACGGTCGTCTCCTGCCTGGGCTTCGCGGTGTTTTTCGGGTCGAACCTGCTCCAGCCGCTGTGGTTGCAGACCCGCATGGGCTACATCGCCACCTGGGCCGGACTGGTCGCCGCCCCCTCCGGCGTCGTGGCGGTGTTCCTGACCCCGTTTGCGGCGCGGATCATGAACAAGATCGACGCCCGCTGGGCCGCCAGCCTGTCGATCGTCGCCTTCGCCGCGTCCTTCTATCTGCGTTCTCGCTTCACCAGCGACGTCGACTTCTACGCCCTGGTTATCCCAATGCTGGTGCAAGGGATCGCGATGAGCACCTTCTTCGTCTCCCTGCTGACCATGGCGCTGAATGGAGTCCCGGGGCAGCAGGTCCCGCAGGCCTCGGGTCTCTACAATTTCTCACGCATCGTCGCGGGCAGCTTCGCCGCCTCGCTGGTGACCACCGGCTGGGACCGCTCGGCGGCCATGCACCAGAGCCGGCTCTCCGAAGTAATGGGCGCGCAGGACCCGGCGTTCGTCTCAGGCCTGCACAAGCTGCAGGGCGTGGGCCTCAGCGCCGAGCAGGCGCTGGGCGCGGTGACCAACCAGGTCACGAACCAGGCCTATCTTCTGGCGACCGTCGACCTCTTCCGCATCTTCGCCTGGCTCATGGTCCTGCTGATCCCGTTCGTCTGGCTGAGCCGCAAGGCGATGGGCGCCGGCGCCGGCCATGCCGCGGCGGACTAGGCGTTTCGAGGGGGGAGGCGTCGGCTAGCTGTAGGCCTGCATGGCCTTCAGCTTTCGCCACACGGTCATGCGCGAGACGCCGAGCCGGCGGGCGATCTCAACCGGGCCGACGCCGGCCCGCTGCAGGGCGCGGATCTCCTGGTTCGCGGCTGGGCGGCGGGGGCGGATGGATCCTGCGGGCTCCGCCGCGGCCACCGCTTCAAGCACGGCGCGCAGGGCCTTGCCACCGGGGCCTACGCTACTGAGTTCCGGCTCGACGACGCGCAGGCTGGCGCCGCGCGCCTCCAAGCGATCCAGGATGCGCAGCATGCCACGACCACCGGCGCCCAGCTGCTCCAGCTTGCCGACCACCAGCTGGTCGCCCTCGGCGATGAAGTCGAGGATCGAGTTCAGGACGGCGAAGTCCTCGCGGCGGGATCTGCCGGTGTCTTCGGCGCGCACCACATGGCAGCCCAGCGCCTCCAGCGCCGCCGCCTGCTGGGTGGCGTCGGGCCCGAAGCTGCGTTCATCAAATCTAACGTAGCCGATCCTGAGCATGCCGCCCGTCGCTCCGCGCCTTGATGAAATCTACTCAGGTCACAGTCCCAAAAGCGGCGCTTCGCGCCAAGGGCTCAAACGTTAAATCGCAGCAATATTCGACCGCCACTCGAGGGAACCTAGGTCGGAATGTGTTCGTTTGAGGCCGATTTCGCGGCGCTCGGGCAATAGCTCTCCGCACTCCGCCGGTAGATGTATTCGCGGTCGACCGTCTGGCCCACCTTAAAGTCGTACTCGCCGGCCTTCTCGAATCCGTGGCGCGCGTAGAAGCGTTGCGCGCCGTAGTTCTCCGACCAGACGCCAATCCAGATTGTGCGCGGATTCCCGGTTTGTAGCCAGGCGATGGTCTCCGCAAAGAGGCGCGCGCCCAGGCCGCCGTTCTGCCAGGGCTTCAGGAGATAGAGGCGCTTCAGCTCGCCGCAATCGGCGGTGACGTCCTGGTGGGGCAGGGCACAGGGGCCGGCGAGCGCATAGCCCGCGACCCGCCCGTCTGCTTCCACCAGCCATGAGGCCTTGGCCGGATCGGCGAGGTCGGCGCGCGTACGCTCCAGGCTGTAGGCCTCGGCAAGGAAGCCCGCGAGGTCGGCCGGCGGGTAGAGGTGGCCGAACGTCTCGGTGAAGGTCTGGGCGCCGATGGCGGCGAGGGCGGGGGCGTCGGCGGATCCCGCGCGACGGATCAGAGGTTGGGACATCGGGGGCGCGAAGAATCTTTGCTAGGATGACGCATGACCTTGGCGCTCTACACCCATGTCGACATGTTCGACCACCGTCCAGGCGACCGCCATCCCGAGCGGCCGGAGCGGCTGCAGGCGGTGACCGAGGCGATCAGCGACGCCAGCGATGTGAAGTATGTGGTGCGCGACGCGCCGCTCGCTGAGGAGGCCGACCTCGCCCGCGTGCATGGCCCGCTCTATCTCGATGCCATCTTCAAGGCCCAGCCTGGCGCGGGCCGGCTCAAGCTCGACGAGGACACCTTCATGTCGGCCGGCAGCCTCAACGCCGCGCGCCGGGCGGCCGGCGCGGTCGTCGCGGCCGTACGCGACGTCGCCGCCGGCGAGGCTGACCGGGCCTTCTGCGCCGTGCGCCCGCCCGGCCACCACGCCGAGCCCGGCCTGCCGATGGGCTTCTGTATCTTCTCCAACGTGGCCGTGGCCGCCCGGGCGGCCCAGGCGGCGGGGTTCGCCAAGGTGGCAGTGGTGGATTTCGACATCCACCACGGCAACGGAACCCAGGCGGCGTTTGACGGCAAGGAGGGCCTGTTCCTGGCCTCGATCCAGCAGTGGCCCATGTGGCCCGGCACCGGGCATCCCTCGGAGCAGACCTCCGCCAACATCGTCAACGCCATCTCGCCCGAGGGCGCGCCGCGGGAGGTATGGCGCAAGGCCTTCGAGAGCCTGATGCCGCGCGTCGATGCCTTCGCGCCCGACCTGATTCTCGTGTCAGCCGGGTTCGACGCCCATGTGCGCGACCCCCTGGGCGCGGGCGGCCAGTCGCTGGAGGCGGAAGATTTCGCCTGGGCCACAAGGGCCATCGCCTCGGTCGCCAATCGCCATGCCAAGGGCCGGGTTGTGTCCTCGCTCGAGGGCGGTTACGACCTTGAGGCTCTGGGCTCCTCTGCGCTGGCGCATGTGCGGGCCCTCTCCGAGGGGTAAGGACAAAACGGGTGAGGGGTAGCAAGCCAGCCGTTCGCGTGGACTGGCCAGCGCTTTGAACGCCGAGGGCCCTACGTCCACGACGCGTCACGCCGGGGTCCAGCGCCCGGGTGCGATCACGCTGGCTCGCCACGGCGAGCCGGCCCTGTCACGCAAGGTGCGGCTGACGTCCCAGGAGTATCGCGAGTTCTGGGCGCGTTACGAGGTCATGGGCCTCTTGCCCGGCCAGACGCCGCCGGCCGCGCTGAGCGGCTTCGTCGAGTCGTGCGATGTGCTGGTGGCCTCGACCCGCCTGCGCGCCATCGAGAGCGCCCAGACCGTCGGTCAGGGGCGGGCGTTCACCCAAGAGGCGCTGCTGGTCGAAGCGCCGCTGCCGCCGCCGAACTGGCCCGCCTGGGTCAAATTGTCGCCGCGCCTGTGGGGCTTCTTCGCCAGGTTCTGGTGGTGGTACTTCAATCACCACCAAGGCGAGGAGAGCCGCAAGCAGGCCGAACTGCGCGCCGACCAGGCTGCTGGAAAGCTCGACGCCATGGCGTCGAGCGGCCAGGACGTGGTGGTGCTGGCGCACGGCTTCTTCAACCTCCTGGTCGGGCGCGCGCTGCGCCGGCGCGGCTGGCGCATGACGGTCCGCGAGGGCTACAAGTACTGGTCGACGCGGCGCTTCGAGCGGGACTAGGAAGAGGCCTAAGGAGCAGGCATGTCCGAACCGGCCGAGATCGCGACCTTAACCTTCGAGCAGGCGCTGGCCGAGCTGGAGCAAATCGTCGCGCGCCTGGAATCAGGTCAGGCGCCGCTGGAGGATTCCATCCGTATGTATGAGCGTGGCGCGGCCCTGAAGGCGCATTGTGAAACCCGCCTTGCCGCCGCGCGCCTGCGCGTCGAGAAGATCGTCGTGAGCGCGGCCGGCGCCCAAGGTGTCGAGCCCGCCGAGTTCAACTGATGCCCATCGCGCTCACAGCCGAGCCGCTGGCCCAGCGGGTCGCGGCCGCGGCCGACCTGGTCACGGTGGCGCTCGACGAACTGCTGCCGCGCGCCGACGGCCCGGAAGGGCGGCTGACCGAGGCCATGCGCTATGCGGCGCTGGGGCCCGGCAAGCGGCTGCGGACCTTCTTCGCGCTCGAGACCGGCAGGATGTTCGACGTTCCGGAGCGCTCAGTGCTGCGCACCGCCTGTGCTCTGGAATGCATCCAGGCCTACAGCCTGATCCACGACGACCTGCCGTGCATGGACGACGACGACATGCGTCGCGGCCGGCCCACGGTGCACAAGGCCTATGACGAGGCGACCGCGGTGCTGGCCGGCGACGCCCTGCAGACCGCCGCCTTCGAGATCCTCGCCCACCCCGACACCTGCTCCGATGGCGCTCTCAGGGCGGAGCTGGTCATGAAGCTCGCCCAGGCTTCGGGCGCCAAGGGTATGGCGGGCGGCCAGATGATCGACATCCTGGGCGTGCGCGACGACCTTGGCGGCGTGGCGCGGATGCAACGGCTGAAGACCGGCGCACTGATCGCCTGCGCCTTCGAACTGCCGTTGGTGCTGGCCCGGGCCAAGGATTCGGAACGCCACGCCATGCTGGCCTTCGCCCACGATCTGGGCCTCGCCTACCAGATCGTCGACGACCTTCTGGACGCCGAAGGCGACGCCGACGCTCTCGGCAAGGCGGTCGGGAAGGACGCCGCCAGGGGCAAGGCGAACTTCGTCACCCTGCTGGGCGTGGAGGCGGCGCGCGAGCGGTTGAGCGTGCTTGCGGTCCAGACCAAGAGCCACCTGGACCCCTTCGGCGGGGCGGCCGAATTCCTGCGGGCGAGCGTGGATTTCGTGCTAGAGCGCCGGAACTAGTCAGGTCCGGTCCGGTTCGCTTAACCCCATGCCCGCAACGCCTCTGCTCGACACGATCGCCTCGCCCGCCGACACGCGGGAACTGTCGATCGCACAGCTCAGGACACTCGCCGACGAGGTTCGCGCCGAGACGATCGAAGCGGTCTCCCAGACGGGCGGACACCTGGGCGCAGGTCTTGGCGTGGTCGAGCTGACGGTCGCCCTCCACCACGTCTATGAGACGCCCAAGGACATCCTGATCTGGGACGTCGGCCACCAGGCCTATCCGCACAAGATCCTCACCGGCCGGCGCGACCGCATCCGCACCCTGCGCCAGGCGGGCGGCCTCTCGGGCTTCACCAAGCGGACGGAGAGCCCCTACGACCCGTTCGGCGCAGCGCACGCGGCGACCTCGATCTCGGCCGCCCTGGGGTTCGCGGCGGCCCGCGATCAGAAGGGCGAGGACAACCGCGTCGTGGCGGTGATCGGCGACGGCTCGATGAGCGCCGGCATGGCCTACGAGGCCATGAACAACGCCGCAGAGACCACCAAGCAGCTGACGGTCATCCTCAACGACAACGACATGTCGATCGCCCCGCCGGTGGGCGGGATGAGCGCCTACATGGCCCGCCTGGTCTCAGGAGGCGGCTATCGTTCGATCCGACGCGTCGGCAAGTCGATGGCCAAGGCCTTCCCAAAGCCCCTGCAGGAAGCCGCCCGCAAGGCCGAGGAATACGCCCGCGGCATGGTCACCGGCGGGACCTTCTTCGAAGAGCTGGGCTTCTACTATGTCGGCCCCATCGACGGGCATGACATGGACGCTCTCGTGCACGTGCTGCACAACGCCCGCGCCATCATCGACAAACCGGTGCTGGTCCACGTCGTCACCCAGAAGGGCAAGGGCTACGGCCCGGCCGAGAACGCCGCCGACAAGCACCACGCGGTGGTCAAGTTCGACGTGGTCACCGGCCAGCAGGCGAAGGGCCATGCCGCCGCGCCGAGCTACACCAAGGTCTTCGCGCAAGAGCTGATCAAGCGGGCCGATCTCGATCCGAAGATCGTCGCCATCACGGCCGCCATGCCCTCGGGCACCGGCCTCGATCTCTTCGAAGAGCGCTTCCCCGACCGCACCTTCGACGTGGGCATCGCCGAGCAGCATGCAGTAACTTTCGCCGCGGGCCTGGCGGCCGACGGCATGAAGCCGTTCGCGGCGATCTACTCGACCTTCCTGCAGCGCGGCTACGACCAGGTGGTGCACGACGTGGCGATTCAGCGCCTGCCGGTGCGCTTCGCCATGGACCGGGCGGGGCTGGTGGGCGCCGACGGGCCGACGCACGCGGGCTCCTTCGACATCGGCTTCATGGGCGCGCTGCCCGGCGTGGTGCTGATGGGGCCGGCCGACGAGGCCGAGCTTGCGCGCGCCATCGCCACGGCGGTCGAGATCGACGACAGGCCGAGCGCCTTCCGCTATCCGCGCGGCGAGGGCACGGGCGTCGAGATCCCCGCGCTGGCCCAACCCTACGAAATCGGCAAGGGCCGCATCGTGCGCGAGGGGACGGCGGTCGCCATCCTGTCGTTCGGCACGCGGCTGGGCGAGGCCTTGAAGGCCGCCGACATGTTGGCGGCGCGCGGGCTCTCCGCCACCGTCGCCGACGCCCGGTTCGCAAAGCCCCTGGACGTCGACTTGATCCTGCGGCTCGCCCGCGAGCACGAGGCGCTGATCACCGTCGAGGAGGGTGCGGTGGGCGGCTTCGGCTCGTTCGTCCTGCAGGCGTTGGCCGAGCATGGGGCCCTGGACCGCGGGCTGAAGGTCCGCAGCCTCGTCCTGCCCGACGTGTTCCAGGACCAGGACAAGCCCGAAGCCATGTACGCACAGGCGGGACTGGACGCCGAAGGGATCGTCCGCGGTGCGCTGGCCGCCCTGGGCGTCGACAACATCGCGGCGAAGGGCTGGCGGGCTTAGGGCGCCTTCGGGGGCAGGGCGTAAGCTAGCCCCTCGGCGATCAGCTCCGGGTAGTAGGAGAGGTGGGTCGCGCCGGGGAAGACCTGGCTGCGAACCGAAAGGCTGGGGTGGCTCTTCAGCGCCGAGGCCACCTGGGCCGCATCTGCCGTCATTCCCTCCCCTTCGTTGCCGCCTGCGGCCACGAAGAGGCGTTCGCGCCCGGGCTTCACGGCGGCCAGACGCGCGAGCAGATCGGGTTCGTTCTTCACCGCTGGGCTGCCGATCACATAGCCCGAGAAGGCACCCGGCTGGTCGGCGAACAGGAGGGCGGTGAAGGAGCCGCCGGCGGAATGGCCCACCAGTACAGCCTTGCTCGGATCGACGGCGTAGCGCGCTTCGACGAGCGGCCGGAGCTCGCCGATCAGGAAAGCGCGGAACGCCAACGCCCGGCCGGCCTCCACGCGGTCGCCACGCCTGACCGGCCCGGTCATCAGGTCAGCGTCCCGTTTGGCATAGTCGGCCGGCCTGTAGCCTACGGATACGATGAAGGCGCTCTCCATTCCGCCGGATCCGCCAAGCAACCAACCTTCGAGACCTGCGAACTCGTAGCCGCCATCCAGGACGTAGACGGCGGGCGCCTTTTGACCCGCGAGCAGGGGCGCGAAAGGACGCGTGACTTCGATGATCATGTCGCGGTCGAGGTTGGCCGAGTGGACGACCAGCTGCTCCGTCGCCATCTTCGCCGCAAGGCCGGTCGAGACCACCTTCAACGCCTGCGCCTCGCAGGTGGCGGAAGCGCCGAGCGCAAGTCCGAAAGCCAGAGCGGCGACGATGGCCTTGCGCATGCTGTCCCCGATCCGGATTTGTCGGCTGGAAAATTACATTTGTAGTCCAACCCTGTCAAACCGCTGCCTTGTGAGC